>NZ_NHZE01000045.1:0-520999 GCF_002207995.1 Pantoea sp. VS1 | reverse complement strand
AAAGCGTGCCAGCGACCAGTACCGTTATCACATTCTGCACCAATCGTAGCGGCGCAATTTATTGCGCAAAAACACAGCGGCGCAGAAGTTTGATCAGCGTGATAAATCGCGCCGCTACGAAACGTGCCAGCGACCCGTACCGTTATCACATTCTGCACCAATCGTAGCGGCGCAATTTATTGCGCAAAAACACAGCGGCGCAGCGGTTTGATCAGCGTGATAAAGCACGCCGCTACGAAACGTGCCAGCGAATAATACCGTTATAAACACTTATTTATGCCTGCGGCTGGCGCTTAAACACCCAGAACGCCCAGCTGTGGTACAGCAGCGTCAGCGGCAGCACAATCAGCAAACCCGTCACCACGAACCCCTGCGTCACCGGCGAGGAGGCCTGCTGGTGCATCTCCAGCTGCCACGGCAGCAACCACGGATAAAGTCCGCACGCCAGCGCCGCGACCACCACGCCCGTCTGCACCAGCGTGATCATCAGCAACACCACCATCGCTTCCCGCCACAGCGTAAGCAGTTGCAGCAGCCACAGTGCAGGCAACAGGCTCAGCAACACTTTTCCCGGCCAGCGCTGCCAGCTCTGCTGCCACAGCGCCGGCTCCAGCAGCAGCACAGCAATAAAGCAGGCCAGCATCACCACCCACCACAGCATGGCCAGCGCCCGCGCCCGCTCTACCACCGGCTCGCCAATGCGCCAGCACAGCCAGCAGCAGCCCAGCAGCAGATCAACCGCCACCAGCCCGAGGCCGCACAGCAGCGGCACCAGCGAAAAATCAATCACAATCCCGCTGGGCGGACGCGAAACCAGCATCAACCCGCTCATCCAGCCTGGCAGAAACGCCGCCAGCAGCGAGCTGACCATCAGCAGCCGGTCCAGCCAGCGTCGCCCGGTCTCACCAGACTGACCGCGATACGCCAGCGCCAGCCCGCGCAAAAACAGCGCCAGCAGGAAGAGAAACAGCGGCACCTTCAGGGTTTGTAACAGCAGACTGTACAGCGGCGGAAACAGCGAAAGCATGCCGCCCGCCAGCAACACCAGCCAGGTTTCATTGGCATCCCACAGCGGCAGCAGGCTGTGCACCATCCACTGCCGTTCTTGTGGCTGGTCGAAACTGTACAGCAGCATCCCCACGCCGCTATCCGTGCCATCCAGCGCCAGATACATCAGCAGGGCAAACAGCAGGAGCACCGCAGAAAGTTCGACCAACATCTTCACCCTCCTCAGGCTGGCGTCTGTATGGTTTCTGCTACCGCCGTCGCCTGCGGATCCGGCAGCGGTGCCGCCAGGTGGCGCAGCAGATAACCCAGACCAAAGGCAAAACTCAGTGCGTAAATCACCACCACCGACACGAAAATGGCGACGCTGCTGCCGAGGGACATTGGCGCCAGGCTGTCGGCGGTACGCAGCATGCCGTATACCGTCCACGGCTGCCGGCCAACCTCCGTCACCACCCAGCCCGCCAGCAGCGCAATGAAGCCAGCCGGTGACATCAGCGCCAGCAGACGCAGCACGCGCCGCGACTGCTCAAGGCGACCGCGCCAGCGCTGCACATTGCCCGCCAGGCTGCTCAGCAGCATCAGCAGCGCCAGGCCCACCATCAGGCGAAAGGCAAAAAACACCGGCAGCACCGGCGGCAGGCTGTCGCGCGGGAATTCACGCAGGCTTTTGATGTGGCCGTTGAGGTTATGGCGCAGGTAGAGCGAACCGATAGCCGGGATCGCCAGCTCGGCGTGATTCCGCTGCTGCGCCTGATCGGGCAGCGCAAACAGCCGCAGCGGCTCGCCCTCCCCTGGCGCAGGCGGCTGCCAGCTGCCCTCGATCGCCGCCAGTTTGGCGGGCTGATAGTCACGGGTGTTTTCGCCATGCAGATCGCCCACCACCATCTGCAGCGGCAGGATGCACAGCGACACCGTCAGCGCGCTGCGCAGCATCAGCCGGCTGGCGGCCTCGCCAGCATTACGCAGCAGGCGCCACGCCGCGACGCCACCCAGCAAAAACGCCACGCTGATCCAAGAGGCCAGCAGCATGTGCGCCAGCCGCCAGCCAAATGAGGGCGCGGAAAGCAAACTCCAGGCGCTGTCCGGCGTGAACTGGCCCGCATCATTCAGCGTAAAGCCGCGCGGCGTTTGCATCCATGAGTTAGCGGCGAGGATCCAGAAAGCGCTAAAAATCGCGCCGAGCGTCACCAGACAGGTAATGGCGAAATGCACGCCGGGTTTCACCCGATCGATGCCAAACAGCATCACGCCGGTCAGCGCCGACTCGAGGAAAAAAGCGATCAGCACTTCATACAGCATCAGCGGACCGATAATGCCGCCCGCTTTGCTGGCAAACACCGACCAGTGGGTGCCGAACTGAAACTCCATGATCACGCCGGAAACCGTGCCAATTGCCACGGTGAGCGCGAATACCTTGATCCAGAAGTGCAGCGCCTGATGCGCTTCCGGCCGCCTGCCCCATAGCCAGCGCGCTTCAAACCACACCAGAAACGGGGCCAGCCCCAGCGTCAGTGCTGCCAGGGTAATGTGCATGCCCATCGTCAGGGCAAACTGACCGCGCGCGATCAGCAGCACCCACTCCTGGCTACTCACGGCTCGGCTTACCGCTGTAGCGGGTTATCGGCTTCTCTTCGTCACCCTGCATGGCGCGCGCGAAGGTTTCCAGCGCCGCCAGCAGTGGCCGGATGCCCTGCCACAGCGCCTCATCATTCAGCAGTTTGAGCACACCGCTGACGCCCGGCGCGCTTTTTTCCTGCTGCGCCGTGTCGCTGGCCGGCTTCATCGCCAGCAGGGCATCGCGCAGCGCCAGCAGTAAATGGTTGAAACGCTCCGGCGGTACGGTGCTGAGCGTCATAAACAGCAGCGACAGGTTCTGCACCGCATTTTGCGTGCCGGGCCGGTTAAGCCCGGCGGCGACGATTTTGCCGATGTCATTGTTGGCTTTTACCATGTCATTAGCCAGACGCAGGAAGCCGTGCTGATGCAGATTCTCCAGCAGTTCGTTCAGCGCCTCCTGCGCGCTGGGTTCGGTGCGCGTCGTAGTGGGTTGATAGTGCAGCGGTTCGGCCATTAGCTTTTCTCCGGATGCGAAACGTGTTCAGGCGGCAGCCGGTATTCAGGCTGCTGCCATTTTTGTTCAACGGGCAGATGATCCAGCGGCGTGCGCTGACCGTGGCGGAAGTTGTGTAGCGGAATCGGGTGCGGCTGTGGCGCATGCGCCAGTTTACGCATCGTCACCGCAATCTCTTTGTAGGCCGGGGTGTTGACGTCGGGATCGTGGTGTTCACCGGTCAGCCCGTTCACCCCCGGTTTGCCGTGGTGGATAGGAATGAACAACACATTGCCAGCCATCCGTTCAGTCACCACCACCGGCACCTCTACGCTGCCCCGGCGCGAACGCAGCTCCACCCAGTCGCCCTGCCGTAATTGCCGCTCCTGCGCCAGCTGCGGCGAAATCTCAACAAACCAGTTGGGCGACAGCGATTTGATGCGTCCGCCCTGCCCGGTCTGATTGGTCGACTGGAAATGCTCCAGCATGCGGCCATTGTTCAGCAGCAGGTCGTACTGCGCATCGGGCGCTTCCATCGGTGGCTGCCACGCCAGCGGGTAGAGACGCGCTTTGCCATCAGGAAAGGCGAACGCCTCGGTATACAGCAGCGGCGTGCTGCTGCCGTCGGCGTTTACCGGCCACAGCTGTGACTGCCAGCCGACGAGGTTCTCATAGCTGACCCCGGCAAACAGCGCGGCGATACCCGCAGCTTCTGCCATGATGGCGCCGGGATTTGGGTAGTGCCAGTGATGGCCGAGACGCGCGGCGACCTCAGTCAGTATCTGCCAGTCAGGCCGGCTGTCGCCGAGCGGCGCAAACGCAGGCGAGAAGTGCTGAATGCGCCGTTCGGTATTCACGAAGGTGCCCTCTTTCTCCAGGCTCGGACAACCAGGCAGCACCACATCCGCAAACTGCGCGGTACGGCTCATGAAGATGTCCTGCACCATCATGAAATCCAGCCGGCTAAAGGCTTCGTGCACTTTGGTTGAGTCCGCATCAGAAAAGGCGGTCTCTTCGCCGATGATGTACATGGCGCGCACCCGCTGTTTATGCGCGTCTTCCACCATCATGAAGTTATCCAGCCCGGCTTCATCGGAAAGCGCTTCCGGTGCCACGCCCCAGGCGCGCGCCCATTTTTCCCGCACCTGCGCATCGGTCACTTTTTCGTAGCCGGGATAGACATTGCTTAAGCAGCCAAAATCGCTGGCGCCCTGCACATTATTGTGACCGCGCATCGGGTAACCGCCGGTGCCAGGGCGGCCGTAGTTGCCGGTGACCAGCAGCAGATTGGAGAGCGCAGTGCTGGTATCCGCACCGTGGCTGTGCTGCGTAATGCCCATCGCCCACAGCAGGCAGGCGCTGCCCGCGTTGCCGATCATCTCGGCGGCTTCGGTCAACTGCGCCACGCTCAGACCGGTGATTTCACTGGCCATCTCAAGCGTAAACGGCGCCAGTGACGCGCGATATTCCGCCACCTGATTGACGCGCGTGCGCAGGAATTCTTCATCGGCATAACCGTGATCGAACATGTAGCGCGCCATCGCCGATGCCCACACCATGTCGGTACCGGGACGGATGCGCAGATAACAGTCGGCGCGCTCAGCCATTTCGTGACGGCGCGGATCGACCACCAGCAGCTTTTGTCCGCGATGTTTGTGGCTCTGCTTGATATGTGACGCGAAAACCGGGTGGTTTTCCGCCAGGTTGCTGCCAACGGTGATGATCAGGTCGGTCTGCTGCAGATCGCGCAGCGTACCGGCATCGCCGCCGTAGCCCACGGTGCGAAACAGCCCTTCCGTCGCCGGGTTCTGGCAATAGCGCGAGGAGTTGTCCACGTTATTGGTGCCGAAAATCAGACGGGCGATCTTCTGCGTCAGGTAGGCTTCCTCATTGCTGGCTTTACTGGAACCAATAAAACCAATGGCGTTACCGCCGTGCTGGTGCGCCACCGCGCGCAGGCCGTCGGCCACGCGCTGTAGCGCCTCTTCCCAGCTGGCCGGGCGGAACTGGCCGTTTTCTCGAATCAGCGGCGTAGTTAGCCGGTTCGGGCTGTTCACAAAATCCCAGCCAAATTTGCCTTTGACACAGGTTGAGATGCCGTTAACCGGCGCATCGGCCACCGGCTGGATTTTGAGGATGTGGCGATCGCGCGTCCAGACTTCAAAACTGCAGCCGACACCGCAATAGGTGCAGACGGTTTTGGTTTTTTTAATTTCGGCTTTGCGCAGCGCATCATCGATCAGCGAAATTCCGGTGATCGGCTCCATGCCGATGCTGTTTTCCAGCGATTTGACGAAATCAATCAGCGGCCGCTTCAGGTCTTCATCCATCGCGGTGAAGGGTCCGGCGTCGGGCTGCATGGTTTTTTCCAGCAGCGCGTTGCACGGGCAGACGGTCACGCAGTGCCCGCAGCTGACGCAGCTGGAACCGGCAATCTGCGTCCCGCCATCCCACAGCACGCGCGGGTGATCGGCGCTGTAATCAATCGACAGCGTCTCATTTACCTCGACATTCTGGCAGGCTTCCACGCAGCGTCCGCACAGAATGCACTGATCCGGATCGTAGGTGTAAAACGGATTACTGTGGTCTTTGCTGTCCGGTTTGCGCTGGTAGGGGTAATACTGAATCGGGATGTGCATGTCCGCGACAGTGTTATGCAACGTGCAGTCGCCGGTGTTGTGCTCACACACCGTGCAGTAGAGTTCGTGGCGATTAAGGATGCGGTCCATGCCCTCCTGCTGTGCCGCCTGCAGTACCGCACTCTGACTCACCACGCGCAAGCCCTCGGCGCTGCGTAACGTGCAGCCGCGCACGGCTTCGCCATCCACCTCCACCCAGCAGACATCACAGGTTTGCAGCGGCGGCAGCGCCGGGTGATAACAGACGTGAGGCAGTTTTTTTCCCTGCTCCTGCAGAAAATCAATTAACGGTTGATTTGCGGTTCCGCTTAAGCGCTCACCATTAAATATAATGGTACATTGTGCTTCGCTCATTTAACGCCTCGTTTAAGCCATCGCTCATAATTATTCGGGCCGGCCAGCGCCGGTTATTATGTAAAGTTATGCATAGAGCTTAGGAACAAATTTTTATCCCGCAAGCAGGCCGATTCGCTTAATAATGCGCACAGCTTACGCAGCGCTAAAATAATCATTACGTTAGTGATTTTGTAACTAAAAATATCATTTCAGCCACTGCCGCCACGCTTTAATAAAGCGCGACTGCTTATTTTTTGACGTGACAAATATCACATCTCTGCCAGGCTTAATTTACTCGTTCCACTGTACAAGGAGATAGGTATGACTTCATTTACTAACAAAACGCTGATTACCCAGGAATATCCAAAGCCGCCATTCAAAAAGCAGCATCAGCCCATTCCGGGATTAGCCAGTAAGATGGAACCCCGTCCCGATCACGGTGAAACCAGCTATCGCGGCACTGGCCGTTTAACCGGGCGCAAGGCGCTGATTACCGGTGGTGACTCCGGCATTGGCCGCGCGGTAGCCATTGCGTATGCCCGTGAAGGGGCTGACGTGGCAATCAACTACCTGCCGGAAGAGGAGCAGGACGCCGCTGAAGTGGTGCAATTAATCGAAGCGGAAGGCCGTAAAGCGGTGGCTATTCCGGGTGATATTCGCTCAGAATCTTTTTGCCAGCAGCTGGTAAAAGAGGCAGCAGAAAAACTCGACGGTCTGGATATTCTGGTGAATAACGCCGGTCGCCAGCAATTTAATGAGTCAATTCGCACGCTCTCAACGGAAGATTTTGACGCCACCTTTAAGACCAATGTTTACGCGATGTTCTGGATCACCAAAGCGGCACTGGAATATCTGCCTGCCGGATCATCCATTATTAATACCTCGTCGGTTCAGGCGTATGAACCGAGCGCCATCCTGCTGGATTACGCGCAAACCAAAGCCGCTATCGCTGCCTTTACCAAAGCGCTGGCGAAACAGCTGGGCGAGCAGCAAATTCGCGTCAATGCCGTCGCGCCAGGACCGTACTGGACCGCGCTGCAGGTGTGCGGCGGCCAGCCGCAGGAGAAAGTCGAGCAGTTTGGTGCCAGCGCGCCGCTGGGCCGCCCCGGCCAGCCGGCTGAAATCGCGCCGCTGTATGTGACCTTTGCGGAGACCACCAACAGCTTCACCTCAGGCCAGGTATGGTGCTCTGATGGCGGTACCGGCACCCTCTGACATACGGGTGCTTATCCGGATTACGTGGCTGCCGCGGCGGCCACGTTGCCGTTTCTGCTGACAGGGAAGATCCATGAATAATCAAACGCTGCAGTCGCCGATGCGCGACCAGGGCTTTGCCCGTCTCGGCGACTACGCGGCCATCGGTGAAGGCCGGTCGGTGGCGCTAATTGCGCCCGACGGCGCTATTGACTGGTGGTGCGCACCCAACCTCGACTCAGCCCCGCTGTTTGACCGCCTGCTCGACCCGGAGATTGGCGGTTTTTTCCAGATTGAACCTGACGTCCCTTACCGCATCGAGCGCGCTTATCGCGCCGACAGTAACGTACTGGAAACCCGCTTTTTAACCGATGACGGCAGCGTGCTACTGACCGAATCACTGAACAGCACGCTGGCCGGCCGTCTGCCGTGGAGTGAACTGGCGCGGCGCGTAGAAGGCGTTGATGGCGAAGTGACCCTGCGCCTGACGCTGCGCTTTGGCACCGTTGCCGAAACCCGCTCGCCGTGGCAGGACAGTACCGAACAAGGCGACGTGTACCATATCGGCGATCTGATGGCGATGCTGCGCACCAGCGAGGACTGGCAGATTGAACAGCGTGACGATGAGCAAATCAGCGCTACGCTGCGGACGGCTGCGGACAGTCGATCGCTGGTGGCGTTGCTGGTCACCGAGCGCGAACCGCTGGCGGTGCCGCCGCTAGAGGCGATCGATACCCGGATTGAAACCAGCCATACCGCCTGGTGCGACTGGACCCGCAGCCTGAGCTATCAGGGGCGCTTTGCTGAGCACGTGCGCCGCTCGGCGCTGTCGCTGAAATTTTTATGGTATTCCCCCACCGGCGCGCTGGCGGCGGCAGCCACTACCTCGCTGCCGGAAGGCATTGGCGGGGAAAAGAATTATGACTACCGCTATGCATGGGTACGCGATGCCTGTCTGATCATCAAAGCCTTTGTTTTTCTCGGTGCGCTGGAAGATTGTAAAGCTGCGTTCTCCTGGCTGTCGAAAACCATCATTCGCCACGGTACCGCGCTGCGCACCTGCTACACGCTGGAGGGCAACGAAGTGCCTGCCGAACGCTTTGTGCCGCTGCGTGGCTATCACCATTCTCAGCCGGTACGCGTGGGCAACAACGCGCGCGACCAGCTGCAGCTCAGTATGTATGGCGACATGCTTGCCACCGCCGAGCTGTTTATTCGCGCCGGGCACGTGCTGGACTTAGCCACCTCGCGCATGCTGGGCGCGCTGGCTAACCACTGTGCCGATTTATGGCGTCAGAAAGACAGCGGCATCTGGGAACTGCCGGAACAGCAGCACTATACGCATTCAAAGATGGCCTGCTGGCTGGCGCTGGATCGTGCCGTGGCGCTGGCCGAAGCGCGCCACATTGAACCGACGTGGCTGAAACGCTGGCAGCGCGAGCGCGACCGTATCAGCAGCTGGATTGAAGCGCACTGCTGGAACGAAGCGAAGCAGGCGTATGAATTTTATCCCGACAGCGACGGCCGGCTGGATGCCGCGCTGGCGCTGGTGCATGCCTACGGCAACCGGGTTAACCCGGCACGCATGCGCGCCACCTACCGCGCCATTGAGCAGGAACTGGGGCACGGTAGCGCCATGCTGTATCGCTACAGCGGCACGGAACAGGAAGAGAGCACCTTTATCGCCTGCTCATTCTGGCTGGTAGAAGCCTGGGCGGCGCTGGGAGAATGCACGCGCGCCGAGAACGCCATGCAGCAGATCCTCGGCAAACTGTGCCAGCGCGGCAACGTGGAAACCTTCAACGAAATGTTTGATGTGCGCAGTGACGAATGGCGCGGCAATATGCCGCAGGGCCTCAGTCATCTGGCATTAATTTGCGCCGCACAGGCGCTGACCGATCATGGCTGAAATGCCCCGCCGGCTGGCGGGGCATGATGTTAACGTGAAGGCTGTGGCGCACGAAACACCAGCAGGATACCCGCCAGAATCGCCGCCATGCCCAGCAGGCTCAGCCACGGCAGTAGGTTACCCAGCAGCAGATAGTCGAGCAGCGCGGTAATCACCGGCACCAGATAAAACAGGCTGGTGACGTTAACGATACTGCCCGCGCTCAGTAAGCGATACAGCAGCAGCTGGGCCACCACGGAGATCATCACGCCGAGGAACAGCGCGGCCAGCCAGAAATGCAGCGTGAAGCTGACATGAAACGGTTTAACCGGCAGCAACAGCAGGTACAGCAGTAAACTCACGCCGTACTGCAGCGGCAGCACCTGCGCCGGATGCTGCGTCACCCGCTGCTGCATAATGGCACCGAAGGTCATGCACAGCAGCGCAGCCAGCGCAAACAGCACGCCGCTGAGCGGCAGCTGCGACGCCGCCAGACTGCGCCACACCAGCAGTATCAGCCCCGCCAGCGCGACCGTTAAGCCCAGCAACCGCCTGCCCGGCAGATGCCGCTCCACCAGGCACAGTGTGAGAATTGGCTGGATGCCCATGATGGTGGCGATCAGCCCTGGCGTCACGCCCTCCGCCATCGCCTGGAAATAACACAGCGAATAAGCGCCGATCAACACCAGGCCGGTCAGCATTACGCGCGGCCGCGTACCGGGCTGCGGCAGCCAGCGGCGGCGAAACAGTCCCACCAGCAACAGCGCGACCAGCGCGATGCTAAAACGCACCACCAGCAGTGCCAGCGGTGAGGCACTATCCAGCCCGAGACGCGAGAAAATGGCTGCGCTGCCCCACAGCAGCACAAAGCCTGACGTCGCTGCCTGCGAAGTCAGCGAAGAAGAAGAACACATAGCATTGCTCCTGAAACAAACGTTGTTAGCGCGCTCGCTTAGCGAGGCGCAGGAAGTTCGATACTTAGCGAATCACAACGCGTGCCGGAGGTGGCGGGCAGCAAGGCGCATACAGGCGAAAGTCAGATGACGATGCGGAATCAGCAGAGAGTGTCATAAACGCGCCTGTAGCATGGGGTTGAGGCCAAACGTTAACAGATTGTTTACACCCTGTCATCCATTCAGCCGTTGCGGAAACACCTCACGCAGCCAGTCGATCAGCACCCGCAGGCGCTGGGTGAGATGGCGGCTCTGCGGATAAACCACGTGGAACGGATAGTCGGACGGACGCCAGTCGGCGAGGATCTCCACCAGCCGTCCGGCCTGCAAATCCGCGGCCGCAGCGTAACGGAACGTCTGAATGATGCCCAGCCCCGCCACCGCCGCGGCAAGGTGCGCGTTGCTCTCATTGACGCCAACGCGGTGCGCGGTCTTGACTTCGATTCGCTCTTCGCCGTGGCGGAAGCGCAGCGGAAAGGCGCGCCCGCTCTGCGGCGACAGATAGCTGATGATGCGGTGGCCATTGTTCAGCTCCTGCGGATACGCCGGAATACCGTAGGTCCGCAGATAGCCGGGCGTGGCACAGGTGATCATTTGCGCATTGCCTAAGTGCCGGGCCACCAGTGACGAATCGCTCAGCGGACCGCCGCGCACTACGCAGTCCACGTTATCACTGATGAGATCCACGGTGCGATCGGACACGCCAAGGTCCAGGGTGATGTCGGGAAACCTGGCGACAAAATCGGGCAGCGCCGGCAGCAGCACATCGCGCGCCGTTGAGCCGCCGATATCGATACGCAGCTGACCGTGCGGTTTCGTCGTGACGCTATTGAACGCACAATCGATATCTTCCAGATCGCGCACGATGCGCAGCGTCCGCTCGTAGTAATCGCGCCCTTCTGCCGTCACAGTGACCCGGCGCGTGGTGCGCTGCAACAGGCGCACGCCGAGATGCGCTTCCAGCTCCTGCACCAGCTTACTCAGGGTAGCGTTAGGCATATCCAGTGAATTGGCCGCCCGAGTAAAGTTGCCTGCCTCAACCACGCGGGCGAACGCCCGGATTGCCTGCAATTGATCCATTGTTACCCCTAACCTGATTATCCACCCAGAGAAATAGTCCTTTCGATTTTACACCATTTATCCGTAAAAGCGGCAGCGCTACAGTGCACTTCAGCGACGGCAAGGCCGTCACCACTTAACCTGATCAACTGTGGAGTACATACTATGAACCTGATTCTGCAAGACAAAATTGCTTTAGTGACCGGCGGCACCTCCGGTATTGGCCTCGCCACCGCCCAGGAACTGGCGGCACAGGGCGCACGCGTATTTATCACCGGTCGTCGTCAGGCTGAGCTGGATGCGGCCGTCGCCAGCATCGGCGCCGCCGCCACCGGCATTCGCGCCGATGCGGCACAGTTAAGCGATCTCGACGCCGTCTATGCGCAGATTGCACGCCAGGCCGGCCGGCTGGATATCCTGTTTGCTAACGCCGGTGGCGGCGACATGCTGCCGCTGGGGGCCATCACAGAAGAACATTTTGATCGTATCTTTAGCACCAACGTCCGCGGCGTGCTGTTCACCGTGCAGAAAGCGCTGCCGCTGCTGAGCGATAAGGCATCGGTGATTGTCACCGGCTCCACCGCCGCGATTCAGGGTACGCCGGGCTTCAGCGTTTACAGCGCCAGTAAAGCGGCGGTGCGTAACTTTGCCCGCTCGTGGGCGCTGGATGTGAAAGACCGCGGCATCCGCATTAACGTGGTGAGCCCAGGCCCGGTGCAGACGCCAGGCTTAGGCGGACTGGTGTCGGAAGATCAGCGCCAGGGGCTGTTCGATGCGCTGGCCGCACAGGTGCCGCTCGGTCGTCTGGGTGAGCCAGGAGAGATTGGCAAGGTGGTGGCGTTTCTCGCCTCCGACGCCGCCAGCTTTATTAATGCAGCCGAGCTGTTTGTCGATGGCGGTATGGCGCAGGTGTAAGCGGGTATTGTACCGGTGCGCCGCCTGGCGCACCGGCTTTCTGCCTGAAGCATGGCTGCGGTTACCGCAGCGAATGCTCACCTGCCACCGCAGCCGGCTCGCCTGCGGTGAGCTGCTGCTCCAGCTGCTCCAGCGATATGCCTTTGGTCTCCGGCACGCGACGCAGCACAAAGACAAAGCCCCCCGCACAAATCACGCCATACAGCATAAAGCTGCCCGCTGCACCCAGTCCGGCATTGAGGATGGGAAAGGTATAAGTCAGCACAAAACAGGCAATCCACAGCGCCAGCGTGGCGACCGACATCGCCAGACCGCGAATCCGGTTGGGGAAAATTTCCGCCAGCAGCACCCAGGTGACCGGCGCCAGCGTCAGCGCATAAACCGCAATCGCCGCCAGTACCAGAATCAGCACCGGCCAGCCGGTGATGCCCAGCGTGTAGGCACCGGCAATCAGTGCATAACACAGCGTCAGTCCTCCGGCACCGATCAGCATCAGTTTGCGGCGGCCGAGCCGGTCCACCAGCGGCAGTGCCAGCACTGTTGCCAGCAAATTGATCAGACCGGTGGCCACGATCGACTTCAGCGTACCGTTGATATCGAAACCAGCCGAAGCAAAAATCTCCTGCGCATAGTTGAAAATCACGTTGATACCGCACCACTGCTGGAAAATCGCCAGCACGATGCCGGTGATGACAATCGGCAGCGTGCGCGGCGCCAGCAGCGAGCCGGCGCGGGCGCGCGTTTGCTGGCGATCCTGTTCCAGCGCGCGGGCAATCTCGCGCTGCGTCTGCTGCGCATAAGCAGGCGAACCAATTTTATTCAGCATCGCCAGCGCGCGCTGCGGCTGACCCACCAGCATCAGCCAGCGCGGTGATTCCGGCACCCACATCATCAGCAGCAGAAACGCCAGCGACGGCACGGCGGCCGAGGCGAACATCCAGCGCCAGCCAACCTGACCGTTCCAGGTTTCACGCAGCGCCGCATGGGTTGATGCGCCGACGACCGGATCGGCAATCATCAGATTGATCAGCTGCGCCGCCAGCACGCCAATGACGATTGTCAGCTGGTTAACCGCGACAAACTTGCCGCGCTTGTCTGCCGGGCTGATCTCCGCGATGTACATCGGGCTGAGCGCCGAGGCGATACCAATACCGACGCCGCCGAGAATGCGCCACCAGACAAACAGCGTAAAGCTGCTGGCCAGCGCGGTGCCGATCGCCGACACCACAAACAGCAGTGCGGCGACAATCAGCGGCAGCCGCCGCCCCAGCTTGTCCGCTGACCAGCCGGACACCAGCGCGCCAAACACGCAGCCCACCAGCGCCGAGCTCATCGCCCAGCCGGAGGCCGCCGGATCGGTGACGTTGAACCAGGCCTCATAGAAGGGTTTGGCCCCGCCAATCACCACCCAGTCATAGCCAAACAGCAAACCGCCGCAGGCTGCCACCAGACAGATGCTCCACACGTAACGCATATTCAGATGTTGATGATTGTTCACGGCCACTCTCCGCACCAGGGTCAAAGTGCGGCTATCTCACCACCGATACCGCAGGGTGAAAGTTCAGGCCCTCACAGATTTTAGTAACAGGAGTTTAGTAAACTACGCCGTACCGGGATCGGCCTCGACATAGAGATAACCGATGCCGAGGACCTGACGCGCGCGGTCAAGCTGACCAAAATGCACATTGGTGGCTTTGCTTTTCAGCGCATCGCGCGGATCGAAGGGATTGAAATCAATCTGGTGCACGATGGTCTGCAGCCAGCTCTCACCAAAAGTACAGCTGCGACCGTACAGCCAGATTTGATTGATATTCAGCGTATTAAGGAAATTGTACAGACTCATGCCGATGGCTTCCGCGCTGCGCTGCGCCCACTCGACGATCCACGGCTCGCCGGCCTGCCAGGCGGTCAGCAGCTGACGGCTGGTGGGCTGCACCGCCTGCGGCGCGCGCTGATGCGCCAGCCGCTTCAGGGTGCTGAGCGAGGCGACCGTCTCCAGGCAGCCCTGCCGTCCGCAGTTACAGCGCTCCCCGTGCGGAGCAACAATGGTGTGGCCAATCTGCCCGCTGCCGTACAGGTTGCCGCGAAAGATCTCACCGTTGATGACAAATGATGAGCCGATGCCGTAATCGACATTGATGACGCAGAATTCGGCCAGCGCATTGCGGTTCAGCCACTTTTCCGCCAGCGCCAGCATCACGCAGTCGTTATCGACGCGGACGTCAACCGCCAGCTTCTCCTCCAGCAGAAACTTCAGCTGCAGCGGGCTGCGCCACGCCGCCTGCGGCATATGCTGCGAGACTCCGGTTACCGGATCGACCTGCCCGTGCACCGCCAGCGCCAGATTAATCTGCCGCTTCGGCCAGCGTTTACAGGTCGCGCGCCACACCGTTTCAATCTCTGCCAGCAGCTGCTCTGGCGTCTGCGCGTCGATGCTGATTTGCTGATAGTCGCCCTGCGCCACCAGCTGCGCATCCGCCAGCTGCAGTTCAATGCTGGTCGGCTTGACGCACAGGCACAGCGTCCACGCGCCCTCGGCCGGCAGTTGAAAACTGCCGTTACTGTTGCCGCGCGTGCTCAGCGTGGCGCTGGAGTGCTGCACGTGGCCCTGCTCCAGCAGCTCCTGCAAAATCTTGCTGGCTGCCGGTATGGTCAGGCCGCTGAGCTGCGCCAGCTGCGATTTGCTCAGACGTTTATGACGCCACATCAGCTGCATAAACAGCGCTTTGTTGTGCTTACGCACCTGGAAATTATTCAGTCCGACGGTTTTCACGCGGCCTCCTTTCGCTTCATCCGCGCTCATCTTACTAAACAGTGTTTACTGACTTCTGTGATGGTTGCGCCATCCTGCGCGCCTGCCGTGCTTTAGAGTCCCTGCTCATAACAACCCGTTCGGGCTATCCCGGTAAAAAACGTTCTGATAATGCCGGGCGAACGCTTTATCTGGCTGTGCTGACACCAACCCTACTGAGAAAACATAATGACAACATCACCTGCAACCCATCCGTGGCTGATCCGCCTCGGCATTCCGCCCGCGCTGGCCTGGGGCTATCTGGCAGTCCTGCTGTTTATGATTGGCGACGGCGTCGAGTCCAACTATCTCGCGCCCTATCTGCACGAAAACGGCTTCTCCCTGAATATCGCTGCCTGGGTAATTGCCTTTTACGGCGTCACCGTCACGCTGGGCTCATGGCTGGCCGGTTCGCTGTCAACGCTGATTGGCCCGCGTAAAGTGATGCTGGCGGGCGGCCTGATCTGGATTGTGTTTGAAGTGCTGTTCCTGGCCGTGGCGCTGCCGTCGCACAGCGTGCTGCTGCTGGCGCTAACCTATGGCCTGCGCGGCGTGGCTTACCCGATGTTTGCCTACGCCTTTCTGGTGTGGATTCAGTCGGCAGCCCCGGCGGAGATGCGCGGCTCCGCCACCGGCTGGTTCTGGCTGGCGTTTACCGGCGGGCTGCCGACGCTCGGTTCGCTGGTGGCGATCTTCTCTATCCGCCTGGTGGGCGAATACGCTACCTTCTGGCTGTCGCTGGGTCTGGTGGCGATCGGTCTGCTGGTGATGCTGCTGGCGCTGAAAGAGCGCAGCGGTTATCAGTCGCTGCTGGATGCCGAACATCGTCAGCAGGGCACGCTGCGCACGCTGATGGGCGGCATCGATATTCTGTGGCGTGAGCCGCGCATCGCTGCCGCGGCAGTGGTGCGCATCATCAACACCACGCCCTACTTCGGCTTCTTTATTTTTCTGCCGGGCTTTTTCACCGAACAGATTGGCTTTTCCCAGACCGAATACCTCAGCCTGATCACCATCATGGGACTGGTGGGCATGAGCTTTAATCCGATCGTCGGCAAGCTGAGCGACCGCATCGGCTGGCGCAAAGTGCTGACGGTGTTCGGCGGCCTCGGTTCCGGCGTCTCGATGCTGCTGATGTACTTTGTGCCACAGTGGAGCCACGGCAGCTTTGTGCTCAGCGTGATCTGCGCCTGCCTGTACGGCATCACACTGTGCGGCTACGTGCCCGCCGCCGCGCTGTTCTCCTCGCTGTGCCAGCCGAAGGACAAAGGTAACGCTATGGCGATTTACTGCTTCGCCGCCGGTTTGTCTACCTTCTTCGGTCCGGCGCTGTACGGGGCGATCAATGCGCTGCTCGGCACGCTCGGGGTGATTTGGGGCTACGCCTTCCTGTATCTGGTGAGTGCGTTTATCTCGTGGCGTTATCTGCTCAGTCCGCTCGATCCGGGCGAGCAGCACAACCCGGCGGCGCAGCGCCTGCGCCGGTTAGATTCCATCGCGTCGGAGTAAACGGAGCGTTATGAAAGAGTACGATTACATTGTGGTGGGCGGCGGGAGCGCGGGCTGTATCGTTGCCGCGCGCCTGGTCAGCGAAGGAAATGCACGCGTGCTGCTGCTGGAGGCCGGGCGCGACGAATACCATCCGGTGCTGAAAATGCCCGCCGGCTATATGAAGTTTCTCGCCAGCGACCGGTTTCTGACGATGCATCAAACCGAAGCGCAGCCGCAACTCAACGGACGCGGCGTGATCGTGCCGCAGGCCAAAGTGCTGGGCGGCGGCTCGACTGTCAACGCCATGGTCTACATGCGCGGCCATAAACAGGATTACGCCGACTGGAACCAGGCGCTGGGCCATCAGGGCATCGACTGGTCGTGGGAGGCGCTGCTGCCGCACTTCACCGCCATCGAAGATAACGATCACCTCGGCGCACCCAATCACGGCGTTGGCGGCCCGATGAAGGTGTCGCATCTCGGCCACTTCAGCCCGCTGAGCCGCGCCTATGTCAAAACCCTGCAGGGGCTGGGTATTCCCTACACGGCGGATTTTAACAGCGGCAATCCGTCCGGCGTCGGCTTCATGCAGCACAC
Source organism: Pantoea sp. VS1 (assembly GCF_002207995.1). Lineage (NCBI taxonomy): Bacteria > Pseudomonadati > Pseudomonadota > Gammaproteobacteria > Enterobacterales > Erwiniaceae > Pantoea > Pantoea sp. VS1. Next base: position 504,078 of record NZ_NHZE01000045.1, on the reverse strand, counting down.
CATTGACGCTCAGACAAGGCAGCGCTGCAGCGTGGTCGATGCGTTTATCAACCCGCTGCGCCATGACGCACGGCTGACGCTGGTCACCGGTGCGCAGGTTGAAGAGGTGCTGTTTGACGGCACCTGCGCCAGCGGCGTGCGCTATCGTCAGGATGGCCAACCGCAACAGGCGCGCGCCAGCCGCGAAGTGATTCTGGCCGCCGGTGCCTACCAGACGCCAAAACTGCTGATGCTCTCCGGCATCGGTCCGCAGGAGCAGCTGAAACAGCACGGCATAGCCGTGCGCCATGCCTTGCCGGGCGTGGGTAAAAACCTGCAGGACCATTACGAAGTGCCGGTGGTTGCCAGCACGCGCGGTGCGTTTGGCTATTACGGCCAGGATCGCGGCTGGCCAATGGTCAAAGCCGGACTGCAATATCTGCTGTTCAAAAGCGGCCCGGTGACCACCACCGGCGTGGAAACCTGCGCCTTTTTCGATCCGCTCGATTTCACGGCGACGCCCACCATTCAGATGTTCTGCGTGCCAACGGTCTATCTCGATCGCGATGTAATGGGTGCCGATCCCGGTGACGGTGTCACGGTGAATTCCCTACTGCTGCGCCCCAAAGCCACCGGTGAAGTCACGCTGCGCGATAACAACGCCAGCAGCCTGCCGGTGATCGATACGCAGATTTTCGGCCATCCGGACGATTTAGCGCGCACCCTCGCCGGCTTTCGCTTTGCGCGTCAGGTGCTGGCCGCCGCGCCCATCCGCGAGATGGTCGATCGGGAGATCTTCCCTGGTGCAGAAGTCACCAGTGATGAAGCGATTGGCGCCCACTGCCGGCGCATGGTAAAGACCGGCTATCACCCGGTCGGCACCTGTCGCATGGGCCACGATGACGATCCGCTGGCGGTGCTGCACGATGACCTGCGCGTGCGCGGCGTACAGCGGTTGCGCGTGGTGGATGCCTCGATGATGCCGAATATTATCAGCGGCAACACCAATGCGGTGGTGATGGCCGTGGCGCATCGCGCGGCGCAACTGGTTCTGCAGTCACAACTTGTCGAGCACAAGGAGGCCGTGTATGAGTGACAAACTGGCGCGCCTGCAACAGGCGCTGGCACACTGGCAGCTGGATGCAGTATTGCTGACGCGCCGCGATAACATCGCCTGGCTGACCGACGGGGCCAGCTATTATGTAGTGGATCGCGCCGAGACCGGCGTTGCCAGTCTGCTGATTGGCCGCGACAGCGTGCTGCTGCTGGCACCGGACAATGAATTACCGCGCATTCTGGCCGAAGAGCCGCTGCCGTTCAGCTGTGCGACCCGGCACTATCCGTGGTACCAGTCGCTGAGCAGCGTGCTGCCGGCGGGCCATATCGGCAGCGATACGCCCATGGCAGGATTGAGCGATATCCAGCCGCAGATGATTACGCTGCGCCAGGGGCTGAGCGCAGCGGAACAGCAGCGCTTTCGCACGCTGGGACAGGAGACGGCGCAGGTTGTCGAAACGGTGGCGCGCCAGCTGCGCGTGGGCGTCAGCGAATGGCAGGTCGAAGCCGACATTGCCGCCGGCTGTCTGGCGCGCGGCATTCGCCCGATGTGCACGCTGGTGGCCGCCGATGAGCGCATCGCCGCATTTAAACATCCGGTGCCGACCCGCAAAACGCTGCAGCGCATGATGCTGATCACCCTCGGTGCCGAGCGGCACGGTTTGCATGTCAGCCTGACGCGCCTGGTGCATCTCGGCGAACCCGACGCGGCGCTGCGCCAGCGCATTGTGACGCTGGCGGAGATCCACGCCGATATGCTGTATGCCACCCAGTTGCAGCGCAGCTGGTCAGCGGTTTTTGCCGACATCACTCAGGCTTATCAACGCCACGGTCACGCTGAGGCGTGGCGCGATCATCATCAGGGCGGTCCGGCCGGATACGGCTGTCGCGACTGGATTATCACCCCGGAGAGTCGCGGCGAGGTGCAGCCTGACATCGCCGTGGCGTGGAACCCGACGCTGAGGGGCGTGAAAAGCGAAGACACTTTTTTGCTCAGCCGCAGCGGGCTGGTGCCGCTCACGCGCAGCGACAGCTGGCCGCTGATTCGCCTGCAGCGCGGCGATAATACCCTTGAGCTGGCCGACTGGCTGATTCTCCCGACATCCTCATAAGGAAGCGACAATGTCCCCACGTTTAGCCAATAAAACCGCCATCATTACCGGTGCCGGCAGCGGCATCGGCAGCGCCATCGCCACCCTATTTGCGCGCGAAGGCGCCCGTCTGGCGCTGTTCGATCGCGACGCACATAGCAGCGAAGCGCTGGCGGCGCAGCTACAGCAGCAGTCCGGCCAGCGCTGTCTGGCCTGCGCAGCCGATGTCACGCAGCCGCAGCAGGTTAGCCGCGCGGTAGAGCAGGCGCAGCAGGCGCTGGGGGATATTGATATCCTGATTAACTGCGCTGGCGTAAACGTTTTTCGCGATCCGCTGACGCTGGACGAGGATGACTGGCAGCGCTGCATGGACACCAATCTGAAAGGGCCTTACAACCTGATACGCAGCGTCCTGCCGGCGATGCTGGCACGTCAGTACGGCAACATCGTTAACGTTGCCTCGGTGCACGGGCACAAAATCATTCCCGGCGCGTTCCCTTATCCGGTGGCCAAACACGGGCTGATCGGCCTGACGCGTTCGCTGGGCGTGGAATACGCCGCGCAGGGCATTCGCGTAAACAGTATTTCGCCCGGTTTGATCATGACGCCAGCCGCTGAAGCCTGGCTGGCGAGCTGTCCGGATCCGCAGGCCGAGCGCGCGCGTCAGGCGGCGCTGCTGCCGTGTAAACGCATCGGCGAGCCGGATGAAGTGGCTTACACCGCGCTGTTTCTCGCCAGCGACGAGGCGCGCTTCATCAATGCCACCGATATCCTAATCGACGGTGGGCGCAGCCAGATGTATCACGAGTGAGCCGGAATCACCGGTTACGGATGCACGCGCCGGCAATGATCGGCACCTGCCGCCACCGGATGGGCGGCGATATCAGCGCGGTCAGTGCGGATTGTCGCAGTATCGACGTCAAAGCGCTTGTCGCGGTCAGCCAGCAGCGCCGGATTGAGCTGACCGTCGGCGGTAAAGCCCATCATCAGCGTCGGCGCGCCCAGCGGCAGCGTTTTATCGCGGTCGGTATGCCAGGTGTGCCAGGTTTTTCCGTAGGTGTTGACGATTTTGCTCATCAGCGCGTGCTCCGCGGCCGGCGGCAGGCCAGGCGCAATCAGCGTACCGGATTTCACTTCATAGCGATGGCTGTGCCAGTACTGCTTTTCCTGCGCCGGCAGCTGCTTAAATAAACGTTCGCTGATGATATATTCCACGCCCATTAATTTGGCGTCTTTTTTGTTACCGTCATAAATAACCGCCTGCATCACATCGTCATTAAGAATGGTGACGTAGTGATGGGCCTCCATCTGCCCCTGCTGATTTCCGCAGTAATAATGAAAACCATCCAGATACGTATTGATCGCCTCAATCGGCGGCCGCGACTGCAACGCCGCCGCCCCGCTCTCCAGCAGCGCGGTTTTCCCCGCTACCGGCGCACCAGGCGCTGTGACCGGCGAGGCGCTGTTATTCGCGCCACAGCCGGATAATAACAATAACGCCAGCGCGCTAAATACACGGTTTCGCATTTCATCACCCCATACTTTTATTGAGTGATAAACATAGTTAATCAGTGTCAGGACGCGAGCGCAGCGGGAACACTATCCGGCGGCGAATTAAAACCGCCACGCGGTAAATAACAGGCCGCTCAGCTGCCCGGACTGTTCAGCGATCGGACTGTCCGCTGCGTTATTTTCCAGATGCTGCGCGACAACGCGCGCGCCCAATAGCCAGCTGGAGGTCATCTCATAATCCATGCCCAGCTCCCAGCCGACCTTCTCCAGTCCGGCACCCGCGTCATAGCGTGGCAGACCGCTGCGCATAGCCTGTGACGCTGTCACGCCGTATTGCGTTTGCATGTAGTCGCTATCGGCCCAGCTGAAAGTGGGGCCGGTGAACAGACGTACGCTTTCAACCGGACGCCACTGCAGATGTGCGTAGCCGGTGAGCTTAAACCCCTGCTGATTGCCGCCCACATCCTGCGAGGCTATCACGCCCCCTTTGAGCCAGCCGTTCTGGTAAGTCGCGGAGGCAAAGGCGCGCGGCGTGACGTCAATGTCGCCCAGTCCGCGCAGGTGCGCATCATCGGATTCCTGGCGCGGCGAGAGGTTGGTCCCAACGCCCAGCGCAAAGGTCCAGCGATCGGTTTTAGCCACCTCCCAGCCAGCACCCAGCAGGTCGTCCACGCCGCCGACGAAAAACGGGCCATACGCCAGTTTGATCGCCGGCACAAAGGTGGTCTGATTATATTTCGCCCCGGAATAGTTGGGCTTTACGCCAACGCCGCCGCCGATGAAACCGGATAGCGTGTCGTCCGCCAGTACCGGCAGTGTCGCCGGTAGCAGGCAGAACAGGATGAGAGGCTGGGCCAGAGGAAAACGCATCGCTATGTCCTTAAGGTTGCAAAACACCATTCTGATGAGTGGTGCTATTCAACCAGCCGGCTGTAAAGTGCGTTTTTCGCTTCGGTAAAGTTATGTAACAGCCAGCGGCAGGCGCAGGCTGAAGCAGGCCCCGCCGCTCTGGCGGTTGCGCACCGTGATGCTGCCGCCGTGATGATGGACAATCGAACGCACCAGCGCCAGTCCGAGGCCGGTGCCGGGCTGCGCGTGGTGCAGTCGATAAAACGGTGCAAAAATCCGTTCGATTTCCTGCGGCGGAATACCCGGTCCGCGGTCTTTCACCTCCAGCCGGAAATAATGCGCCTCCTGCTGCAGGTGCACTTCAATCTTCTCACCGGCATAGCGCCGTGCGTTGTCGAGCAGATTACGCAGCAACCGCCTCAGCAGGCGCGCATCAACCTCCGCTACCACGTGCTGTGCGCTAAGCTCGACCTGGGCGCTGGCGCACTCTTCTGCGGCGATGGCCGTCACATCTCTCAGCTCAAATGTACCGCTGACGAGGGTGGTGGCCATTTCCAGCCGGCTGAGCGTCAGGATTTCATCCACCAGTTCATCCAGTTCGGTCACGCTGCGCTGCAGTTCGCGGCGCGCGACGGATGCATCATCTGCCAGTAACGCCGCCGCCATCTGAATGCGCGTCAGCGGCGAGCGCAGTTCGTGTGATGCATTGGCCAGCATGGTTTTTTGTGACTGAACCAGCTGTTCGATTTGCGCCGCCGAACGGTTAAAACTGGCGGCCAGCTGCGCCACTTCATCACGCCCGGTGACCAGTACGCGCGCGCTGAGCTGCCCCTGCCCGAGCGACTCCACGCTCTGCTGCAACGACTCCAGCCGCGCTGTCAGGCGGCGGATCACCAGCAGTGAAACCAGCGCCACGCTGACTGCCAGGGCAATCAGCAGCAGGATAAACAACCACGGCCGCTTGATGCAATCGAGGCTGAGCTGGATCACCAGCAGTCGCCCATCCTGCAGTGGCCAGACGAAGCGCGTCGCGTACCAGTCATCAAAACTGCCCCCCGGCACGCTGTGCGCGGGTCGCGGCAGCAGTGGCTGGAGCGGACGGCTCAGCAGAGCCCCATCAGGCGCGAACAGCGCAAAGCGCGCTCTGGTGCGCACCATCCAGCGATCAATGGCGGCGGCCTGCGCGCGCGGTGGCGCGGACGCAGGTGGCAGATTCTGCTCCACCAGTTCAGCAAAGGTAGCGAAGGCATCGCGATGGCGGCTGTCATCGTTATTCCACAGCCACAGCACGATGGTGAGCGTGACCACCATCAGCAGCGCACCGCTGAAGGCAAAAAATATCTGCAGATAGAGTGGAAAATCAGCGAGACGTTTCATCAGCCGGGCTGCGCCGAAAACACGTAACCGACACCGCGCACCGTGATAATCCGCGTTGGCGCGCGCGGATCGTCACCAATCGCCTGACGAATGCGGCCAATGTGGACGTCAATCGCCCGGTCAAACGGGTCATAATTCTCGCCGCGCACCGCCTGCCAGATCTGTTCGCGCGAGAGAACGCGGCCCGCCTGACGCGCCAGCGCCACCAGCAGATCAAACTGTAGCGAGGTCAGCTGACAGGATTGCTGCGCCAGCGTAACGCTGCGCGCGGCGGTGTCGATCTCCAGCGCGCCGCTGCGGATCACATTGCGCCCGGCGGCGGTGCCTGCCGGGCGGGTACGCCGCAGCACAGCGCGCATACGGGCCAGCAGCTCACGTGGTTCAAACGGTTTGGGCAGGTAATCATCGGCACCGACTTCCAGCCCGATGATGCGGTCAGCCGGATCGCCCCGGCCGGTCACCATGATGATGGCCGGATCGTGCTGATAGTGACTGCGAATCTGGCGGCACAGCGCCAGACCATCGGCATCGCCCAGCATCAAATCCAGCAGCACCACATCAAACGGCTGCTGCTGCATGCGGTAATGGGCATCGCTGACGCTGGCGCTGTGCTGCACGCTGAATTCGTACTGCGCCAGCCATGGCACAATCATTTGCGCCAGCCGGTTATCATCCTCAATCAACAGAACCGAGGTCATCGCGTTACCCGCCAGAGGAGTGGTTAATGAGATACAGACAGCGCCGTTTGTTAATAAGTTTCGTGAGTGAACAGACGATTCCGCTATCATGAGTGAACGCTCATAAAACAAGGCTGCACCGATGAGAGAGTTACCGCCTACCGCCATGCTGCGCGCGTTTGAAGTGGCGACGCGCCATCCGACCTTTACCGCCGCCGCTGAAGAGCTGTTTATCACCCAAAGCGCCGTCAGCCATCAGCTTAAAAACCTGGAAGAGATCTGGGGCGTGCAGCTCTTTCAGCGCGGCAAAACGCTGAGTCTGACGCCGGCCGGCGCGGCGCTGGCACCGATAGTGCGCGAGTTTTTCAGTAATCTGGAAACCACCTTAGCCGACTTACGCGAGCAGAAAGGCCGCGTGCGGCTGCGCGTGAATACCACCTACTCGTTTGCGCTGAAGTGGCTGTTGCCGCGCCTGCCGGACCTGACGCGCCAGCATCCGGAAATTCTGGTGACGCTGGAAAGCACCGATGATGCGATTACCTTCTCGCGCCAGGATTCTGATGTGGCGATCCGCTTTGGCCATGGCAATTATCCGGCGCTGCACAGCGAATTTATGTTTCGTGAACAGCTGTTTCCGGTTGCCAGCCCGGCGCTGCTGCAGCGCTTCGGCACACCGCAGGAACCGGCAGAACTGCTGCGCTACCCGCTGCTGATGCGTGATGGCGCCGATCTGGTGCCTAAGTGGGAGATCTGGTTTAAACAGGTCGGCCTGACGCTGGATGCCTTACAGGAGAGCGTACGTTTTGCCGACACCAATATGACGCTGGAAGCCGCGCTGCTGGGGCAAGGCGTGGCGCTGGCGCGCAGCGGTCACGTTGAAAAAGAGCTGCGCGACGGCAGCCTGGTGCGGCTGTTCAACGTCGCGTTTTCCTCGCCCGCCGCCTACTATTTCGTCTGTCCGCAGGGCATCGAAAGCCAGCCGCATATTGTTGATTTTCGTCGCTGGCTGCTCGCTGAATCACGTCAGGCGCAACAGGATTATCAGTGAAGCATGAGTATTTACTCATAGCGCAATGATAAATCTTCGCTTTCCAATCCATTTGCGGCTGCATAGCATCAGCCTATGCCTGATTACATTATTGTCTTAACGCTGTGCGCCGCACTGCTGCACGCCAGCTGGAACACCTTACTGCGCGGCGGATCCGATCGCCTGTGGTCGATGACCATTATGTGCGTGGCGATCGCGCTGGTGTGTGCGTTCAGTACGCTGTTTCTGCCGCTGCCGGCGCGCGCCAGCTGGAAATATGCGCTGCTGTCGGCGCTGCTGCACGTCGGCTATAACCTGTGCCTGGTGCGCAGCTACCAGAGCGGCGATCTCGGCCAGACCTATCCGATTGCGCGCGGATCGTCGCCGCTGCTGGTGACCTGCGCCGCCGCGCAGTTTGCCGGCGAGCACATCGCCTTTACTACGCTGTGCGGCATCGTGCTGGTGTCCGCTGGCATTGTGTCGCTGGCGCTGCGCGGCGGCAAACTGGCGCTGCCGGGCCTGCGCTACACGCTGGCGACCGGTGCCTTTATCGCCGCGTACAGCGTGGTGGACGGCATGGGCGTGCGCGTTGCCGGCAATGCATTTGCGTATACCGCGTGGATGTGCAGCTTGTGGGGCATATTAATGCCGGCGGTCTACATCGCGCTGCGCGACAGCAAAAGCCTGCTGCAGTGGCGACCGGGCGTGCTGAGCGCCGCGGCGGGTGGCCTGGTTTCGCTGCTTGCCTACGGCATCATCATTTACGCCATGACGGCAGCGCCGATGGGCGCGGTGTCGGCGCTGCGTGAAACCAGCGTGCTGTTTGCCGCCGTGCTGGGCGCGCTGTTTCTCGGTGAAGCATTAACGGTAAGAAAAATGCTGGCGTGTGCGGTGATTGCACTCGGCACGCTGATGATCGGTTAAGCGATGAGGAGATGGCAGCATGTCTGAACGTTGTAAAATCGCCCTGCTGGGCCCCGGTGCAATTGGTACCACCGTCGCGGCGGTGCTGCATGAAGCCGGGCGCACCCCGCTGCTGTGCGGCCGCACGGCCCATGCACAGTTAACGCTGCGCCACGATGCGGGCGAAATCAGCGTGCCCGGTCCGGTATTGCATGATGCCTCGCACGTGACACAACGCTGCGATTTGCTGTTCGTGGCGGTTAAAACCACCCAGGTCGCGGACAGCGCCGCGTGGCTGGCAACCCTGTGTGATGAAAAAACCGTGGTGTGCGCGCTGCAAAATGGCGTCGAGCAGCAGAGCCAGCTGGCGCCTTACGTCAACGGCGCCACGGTAATACCTTCGGTGGTGTGGTTTCCGGCGCAGCGCGAGCCGGATGCATCAGTCTGGCTGCGCGCCCAGCCTCGCCTGACCTTGCCGGATGTGCCGCAGGCCGCGTGTGTAGTGGATGCGCTACGCGACACGCGCTGTGAGGTGGCACTGGCCGCGGACTTTCTCTCCATCGCCTGGCGCAAGCTGTTACAAAATGCCGCCGCCGGTTTGATGGTGCTGGCCAACCGTCGCGCCGGCATGTTTAGCCGCGGCGATATCACGCAGCTGGGATTAGCTTATTTACAGGAGTGCCTGACGGTGGCGCGCGCGGCCGGCGCGGTGCTGGACGACAGCGTGCCGCAGGAAATTATTGATGGCTTTCACCGCGCGCCGCCCGATCTGAGCACCTCGATCCTGGCCGATCGCCAGGCCAACCGCCCGCTGGAGTGGGATACCCGCAATGGTGTGGTACAGCGCTATGGCCGTCAGCATGCTATTGCTACGCCGATTAGCGATGTCGTGGTGCCGCTGCTGGCAGCGGGCAGCGAAGGGCCGGGCTGATAAAATAGGTTGCCTGTCGCGCGGGGAGAAACCGGTATGCTGCGAATTGTTAATACAACGGCTACGTTTTGATCGCGTCGCTACCAATAGGGTGCGATATTTAGCTGATTTAAACCATCGCCTCCCCGGCATAATCACGTTGACAGCAACAGGACGCGCTTATGACAGATTACGTTTTTTATCGCAAACAACAGGTTATCGCCACGCTGGAACGATCGGATGTGGAACGTGCCCGGCTGCTGATGGCGGACGGTTACAGCAAGATGGATGAAGAAATTAATGCAGCCAGCGCGCAGGCGGCGCTGCGGCGGCTGGCTGATATGCGCCATGAAGAGCACATGACCGAACACGCCTTTGCTACCGGTTCGGTATTCAGCGCGGTGGTCAGCGCCCTGTTCAGACACTGACGTTATGCGCCAAACGCCCCATCAATGGTGTGCATGGCGCCGGTGACGAAACCGGCTTCAGGTCCTGCCAGCCACGCCACCATGCCAGCCACCTCTTCAGAACGGCCATGGCGTTTGATGGCCATGAAGCTGTGCATCAGATCTTTCATCGGACCATTTTCCGGATTGGCATCGGTATCAATCGGGCCCGGTTGCACCACGTTAATGGTGATGCCGCGCGGTCCGAAATCCCGCGCCAGGCCGCGCGCCAGCCCCTGTAAAGCGGATTTACTTAGCGCATAAGACGCCATACCGGGAATCGGCATACGGTCGCCATTGACCGAACCGATAATGATGATGCGGCCGCCGGCTGGCATCTGTCGGGCGGCTTCAACCGCAGCATGATACGGCGCGTGAATGTTAATGCGGAACAGGCGATCGACCGCGTCCGGATCCTGTTCCAGCGCATCACCAAACAGGGCGATACCAGCATTCACCACCAGCACATCCAGCGGTCCGCTGTCGCGCACGGTGGCAATCACCGCATCGCGCTCTGAGCTGTCGGTATGAACGGCAGCCGAACCGGTTTCGTGCGCCAGTTTTTCGGCGGCCTCAGGCGAACCGGAGAAGGTGAAGGTCACGCTGGCACCCTCATCAGCAAAGCGACGCACGATAGCCGCACCAATACCGCGACTGCCGCCCAGAACCAGAACCTGCTTATCTTTAAATACGCTCATTTGCATCTCCACGTGTGATTTCTTAGTATGCATTACAAAATGAGCCCGAATTAATGTCAATGCTATTTTGTAGCGAGCACTATAAAATATGAAATCACCTGGTCGTCCCCGTAACTTTGACCCCGAACACGCCGTAGCGGTCGCGCAGGGGTTATTCCATGCCAAAGGTTATGACGCCGTCAGCGTCGCCGATGTCACTGACGCGTTGGGCATCAACCCGCCGAGCTTTTACAGCGCCTTCGGTAATAAGGCCGGATTGTATGCCCGCGTTCTCGATCGCTACGCCGCTACCGGCTCGATTCCCCTGGCTGAGATACTGCGCGACGACCGCCCGGTGGCCGAAGCCCTTGATGCATTACTGAAAGCGGCGGCGCTGCATTATGCCCGGGATGAGGTGTGTGCGGGTTGCCTGGTGCTGGAGGGGATTCGCTGTCAGGATCAGCAGGCGCGCGAGGCGGCCAGGGTGTTTCATCGCGCCGCGGAGGATACCATCCGGTGCTATATCGCGGCCCGCTACCCACAAGATGCGCAGCGCCTGACCGATTTTGTCAGTACCGTGATGTCCGGACTTTCTGCCAGAGCGCGTCAGGGTCACAGCGTTGAGCAACTGCTGGCCAGCGCGGAGCTGGCGGGTCTGGCGGTGGTTGCAGCGCTTGAGACTTGATCACTTTTCAGCGATGTTCTGACTGCGAAGTGATGCCGGTTAACTGGCTGAGTCGGTGTCCGCCACCGACCGCTGGAACATGCGCATAATGCCGCCAAGATGCCAGTGCAGAAGTTCCAGCGCCTGTTCATCCTCGTAATTAGTTAACCGCGCCACGATCGCCTCATGATCGTTTTGCGAACCCTGAAACTCATCCGGCGTGCGCGTCAGGTGATTGAGAAAGGCGCGAATGCGGTTGATGCTGGTTTTGTAAAAACCGACCAGCTCGCTGTTCTGGCTGGCTTCAATCAGTGCCATATGAAAGGCCGCATCGGTTTCGCGGTAGGTCTCCGGCGCGTTTTGTAATGCATCGCGTCCACGCGCCAGCTGTTCGTTCAGGCGCGCGATCAGCGCCTGACGATCGTGTTGCAGCGCCAGCTTTAATGCGCCTGATTCCAGAATCTGCCGCATCTCACAGGTTTCGCGCATCTCCCGCTCATTAAACGAAAACACAAAAGTGCCGCGCTGCGGGATAATTTGCACCAGACGCTCCATCTCCAGCTTTTGCAGTGCCGCTCTTACTGGCGTCCGGCTCACGTTAAGCTGGGTGGCAATATCGTTCTCGGAAATTAATGCACCGGGTGCAATCTGGCAGTTCACGATCAGGTCACGAATATGATCGGCCAGAATGCTGCTCAATGACTGCGGGCGGAGGATGTTTTTCGATGACCAGTCAATGATGAGTTTATCGGCGGGCATAGCGTGGCGAGCGTCCTTTAAACAGCGAGCATTTGTGGGGTCAGAATGACGATGGGCACTGTGTTTTGTAGTATACAAGAGACAGATCCCCCAAACAATAACGGGCCTGTTTGAGGGAACGTTGGGTTATGAGGTGAACAAGTATGTCTGCTGCTGGATATGCGCTGGATTAAGTGCCATGCCCATACCGGGTCTCTGCGGTACCGGGATTAACCCGTTTTGCGGCACCAGCGGATCGCGCAGGAAGTACTGATGAATATCATTCCATTTCACCAGATACTCCTGATAAGGCGTGTGAATCGGCGATTGCGTGGTGCTGAAATGGGCCGTCGCGATGCTGGAATGGCCGTGCGGGATTACCTGCAAATCGTACAGGGTGGCGATAGCGGCAATTTTTAGCGTTTCTGAAAGCCCACCGCACCAGTAGATATCGGGCTGAATCACATCCAGCGCCCCGGATTCAAAGAAGCGCTTGAAACCCCAGCGCGTGTACTCATGTTCGCCTCCCGCCATCGGGATGGACAGTTTATCTTTGAGTCGTTGCATACTGCTGATTCTGTCGGCCATCACGCACTCTTCCAGCCAGCGCGGGCGATACGGCTCAATGCCCTTTGCCAGTTCAAGCAGATACGTCACATCCATCGACTGCCAGCAATCAAACATCAGATCGTAATCATCACCCACGGCTTCGCGCAGCGTTTTTGCCAGTTCGATGTTTTTCTTCAGCCCTTCTCTGCCGCTCATCGGGCCGTGGCGGAAAAACCATTTTTGTCCGCGATATCCCAGTGCCTTATACTCCAGCGCCCGCTCGTGCACCCGCGCCATATCCTGCACCGCGAAGCCCAGCATCGATGCGTACGCCGGTATTTCTTCCCGTAACGAACCGCCCAGCAGGCGAAACACCGGTTGCTGCATCCATTTGGCACGCAAATCCCACAAGGCACAATCCACCGCGCTGATCGCCAGCATGCCATCGCCCTGACGCCCATGAATCTGCGCCCGGTACATCTGATCCCACAAACGCTCAGTGTCGCGCGGATCCTGACCCAGCAACAACGGCCGCAGCTGGCCATGAATGATTGATGCAACGGCATGCGGCACCGGCCCTGCCAGCCCGTCTACGCCCTCATCAGAAACGATCTCAAGAAACACAGTGGTAATGGCAAAACCGTCTTCCAGCTGAACGCCACCGTCATGATTATTCACGTTACGAAACTGCGCATAGACATCGGTGGGTCGCGCGAGACGCTCCTCCCAGAAATCACCCTCTCCCGGCATCACGCCTTTCACCTGAAGTAACCGGACATCAATAATCTTCATACTACTGCCCCTCACGTTGTTCATTGCTGGCCTGGTAAGCCGGTAAACGCTGGCGACGGAAGATGATGCTCAGGGTAATGATCGAGAGCATCGCCATCGCCGCCAGCCAGTAAAATCCGCCGTTATAACTGCCGCTGCGGTCGCGTATCACGCCGATGACCCACGGATTCACCACACTGGCAATACTGCCCAGCGCATTGATCAGGGCGAGGCCGCCCGCCACCACGGATGCCGGGATAAACTGCGCGGGCAATCCCCAGAACACCGGCATCGCGCCGAAAAAGCCAAATGCCGAACAGCACAAAAACATCATTTTCACCAGCGAGTTATCGAACCACGCAACGCATAACAGCCCGACAAAGGAGAAGATCAGCGCCAGATAATTGGCCAGCAGACGCGACCCGGGACGATCGGCTATGCGTCCCAGCACCAGCATGCCGGCCAGACCAAATACGTAAGGGATGATGGTGATGAATCCGGTCTGAACATGACTTAAGCCGGTTTCGCTGATGATCAGCGGCAGGAAGGTGCTCACCGCGCCGTTGAGGTTCGCCAGTCCGTAATAGGTGAGGCTGAACAACAACACCAGCGGGCTGAACAGCGCTTTCAGCAGACCGCCGTGGCCGCGCGACGGCAGTTTTTGCCGCTCAGCAGCCAGTGTTGTCACCAGCCAGTGCTGCTCATCTGCGCTGAGGAAGCGGGCATCTTCCGGCCGATCGGGCAACGCAAAGGGGACGATCAATCCCAGCACAATCGCCGGAATGGCCTCCAGCAGAAACATCAGCTGCCAGCCGCGCAGCCCCAGCCATCCGTGCAGTTCTAACAACAGGCTGGAAACCGGTGTGCCGATAATCAGCGCAATCGGAATGCCGGTCATAAACGAGGCGATAATGCGTCCGCGCCACGCCACCGGAAACCACAGGGTGAGATAAAACACGATGCCGGGGAAGAAACCGGCTTCAGCGGCACCCAGCAGCGCGCGCAGCACATAGAGGCTGTTTTCACTCCACACAAACATATGCGCACCGGAGATGATGCCCCAGGTCACCATAATGCGGGCGATCCACCAGCGCGCGCCCACCCTTTCCATCAGCAGATTGGAGGGCAGTTCGAGGATGGCGTAAGGCAGGAAAAACAGACCGGCGGCGAGGCCAAAACTGGCGGCGCTGATGCCCAGATCGGCATTCATGGTGAGGGCGGCCACGCCGATATTGGCGCGATCGATCACCGCAATCACGTAGCAGCCAATCAGCAGCGGAATCAGTCGCCACGACAGTTTACGGATCACCCGCTTTTCAATTTCAGTATCTGTACTTTGCATGGTCTTTCCCGATGTTGGTGTCATGGATAAAAAATGCACTTGTATACAAGTTCTGTTGTATACATCTGGTGACCACTCTTCAATGGGCTGAGTAAGGAAATGAGATATGAAACGTTTCAGCGTGAAGCCGCTGGTAAACGTTTATAAGAGGGTTGAGCCGGGCGAAGATGAACTAAATACGTGGTGATTATTCGAAGTGAACAGAGTGCGCTGGCACACTCCGGGCAGGGTTATTTTATGCGCAGCCATTGTATAAACGCGCGCATGGCAGGTGACATGGCTTTACCCGCTATCCAGCAAAGTGAATAACCCGGGAATTCCATCTCCCAGGGTTGCAGAAGGCGACAAAGCTTGCCGGCGGCCAGCGATGCACTGACCCGTTCCGCCGTTAACTGAGCAATCCCTGTGCCAGCAATAGCGGCCTGCCGCTGCCTTTCGCGATCGTCTACCACCAGATTTCCATGTACGGGAATATCAAAAATTTTCCCCTCATTTAAAAACTGCCAGGGCTCTACCCTGCTACTTCCCGGCCAGCGCCAGCCGATGCAATTGTGATTGAGCAGATCTTCCGGGACTTCAACCGCACCATGCTTTGCCAGATATGCTGGCGCAGCGACCACAATCTGATGGAGCGGCTTGCCTAATGGAATAGCAACAAATCCCGGTTCCAGCACCTCGCCTAAGCGCAGTGATAAATCATAGCCGCCGCGGCTCAGATCGACCGGCGCATCGCTGGTTGTGATATCCAGCTGCACGTTGGGATAATCAGTAAGAAACCCGGCAATATTGTGATCAAGAAACATTTCAGCACCCGATCGAAAAGCATGAACGCGAATCAGCCCCTTAATATCCTGGCTTCTGGCGTGTGCCTGCTGCAGGGTCTCATGCAGATTAGTCATAATGGGAGCAGTCTGAAGAAACAGGGACTTGCCATCATCGGTAAGATATACCGCCCGGGTGGTCCGGTTCAGCAAACGTTGCCCGAGTTGTGCTTCCAGCGCGGTGATTTGCTGACTGACGGCTGACGCGGATACCCCTAGTATTTCCGCAGCGGCTCTGAAATTCAGTTGCTGAGCAACCACGACAAAAGCCCGTAGAGCCAGATACTCCGCGCTGTTAATCATTATTGATGTCCTTTATTAATTGCCACTTAACACACCATTAAGATACAGGAACTTCACGCCTGTAAGTATCTCGTTATAATCACTCAAATCATAATTAATAAATAATATCAGGAGCACTTTATGCTGCAGGAAAACCTTGAATTAGCGCAGAGATTACAAATTATCGAAGACAAACTGGCTATTTATGAATTGATTGCGTCACATCCTCCCAGCGCAGATACTGCAATGGCGGAATATACATTATCGGTTTATCTGGAAAAGAGTGAATTCAATCGCGGCCCTCATCTTGATGGCGCGGAGGGTGCAGAGGCGATAGCCGCCTTTATTTTGCGGCCTGAGCATGAGGAAGCACTGGCCAGCGGATTAGCGCATTTTACCGGATTACCCCTGATTGATCTGCGCGGAGACAGCGCGGTAGTCACCTCTTATTTACAGTTAATTTATCTGGATGATAAAGGCGAATCACGCATGCTGGCCAATCACGGCAGCTCTCCTGGCTATCGCATTCACCGCGTTGTAGTGAATCGCTGGGAGTTAAAACGCATTGCGGGCCAATGGAAAATTCATCGCAGGACGTTGATTCCGGTGGACGGTAGCGGTTTATCACGCGCATTGCTTTCCCAGGGTCTGAAAGATGTATTCAGCCGGCAATCACGATAATTAACGCGACAAGACAGTCATTGAGCCAGACCACGATGTGCAGCTAAGTCATGAATGACAATCCGCTACGAGACTGGCGGCGCAGGTTGGTGTCCAGCATGGCAACAGTCTGGCTATTCCTTTCAGCCAAATCCTTTGGTGATGTACTTGCCAGTAACGTATGAAATTTATCAAAGTCGACATTCTTATCCTGTAGCAATGCAGCATATTTCCCTATAAATCATCGCCTCACCAAAGAATATCATGTGCAGAATGCTATCAGCTTTAAGCATCAGCATAATGGGTTATTTCAGCCGCTGCGCCTTTTGACAGTCTCATACTCTAACGCTACGCTTAATTGCAAGGATATATGTCGCAAACTTGCGTAAAGATAAAATTTTTCCTAAGGTGACCGCCTTTCAGCCTCTTATAGCTTTCATTTCCCTTTGTGAAGTGCCGGCTGCGAAAGCTATAAGATCGCTCCAATTTTACTCATGGGGAGTTTATGAGCACCGGAACGATGACCAATAAACCTGATTTGACCGTTGACGATATTACCGTCATTGACAACAAATTATTGAAACGCGCCGTCAGCGCAGCAGCGCTGGGTAATACCATGGAGTGGTTTGATTTCGGCGTTTATAGTTACCTTGCCGTGATTATCGGCCAGGTATTTTTCCCGGACGCCAGTAATACCGCGCAGCTTATTGCGTCGTTTGGTACTTTTGCGGCCGCGTTTTTAGTGCGCCCGATTGGCGGCATGGTATTTGGTCCACTCGGCGATCGCTTTGGCCGGCAGAAAGTGCTGGCCTTCACCATGATTATGATGTCGATTGGCACCTTCTGTATTGGCCTGATTCCCAGCTATGCCAGTATCGGTATTGCCGCGCCGATCCTGCTGTTGCTGGCGCGTCTGGTGCAGGGCTTTTCCACCGGCGGTGAATATGGCGGTGCCGCCACCTTTATTGCGGAATACTCCACTGACAAACGCCGCGGCTTTATGGGCAGCTTCCTGGAGTTTGGTACGCTGGCCGGTTATCTGCTGGGCGCCAGCCTGGTGACTGGTATGATTGCGCTGCTGCCGCATCAGGCGATGATGGACTGGGGCTGGCGCATTCCGTTCTTCCTGGCCGCGCCGCTGGGGCTGTTTGGCCTGTATATCCGCCTGAAGCTGGAAGAGACACCCGCGTTTAAAGAGCACATGGATAAGCGTGAAGAGGCCGAACATAACAAGCCGCAGCTCACGCTGTGGCAAATGCTGCGCACGCAGAGTAAGCCGCTATTGAAGTGTATTGGCCTGGTGCTGCTGTTTAACGTGTCTAATTATATGCTGACCGCCTACATGCCAAGTTATTTAACCGGCATTCTGGGGCTGAGCGAAATATCCGGTCTGCTGCTGGTGATGGTGGTGATGTTTATCATGATGCCGCTGACCTTAATGTGGGGCCATTTTACCGACCGCATCGGCCGTAAACCGGTGATTGGTTTCGGCGCGCTGGGATTATTAGTGCTGGCGATCCCGGCGTTCATGCTGATTGGTTCTGGCAACATGCTATGGGTATTTGCCGGTCTGGCCGTGCTGGGCTTACTGCATACCTGCTTTAGCGGCACCATGCCAGCGACATTACCGGCACTGTTTGTCACCGATATTCGTTACAGTGCGCTGGCTATCGGCTTTAATTTGTCAGTCTCGCTGTTCGGTGGCACCACGCCGTTAATTACCGCATGGCTGGTCGACACCACGCACAATACCATGATGCCGGCGTATTACATGATGGGTGCCGGCGTGATTGGTTTGTTAACAGTATTAACGCTGAGTGAGACAGCACGTAAGCCGCTGAAAGGTTCATCCCCTGCGGTGGCGACTAAAGCCGAGGCGCATAAACTGATTGATAAACTGCGTAAACAGCGCAGCCGTAAAAAACAGCAGCCAGCATAATCCTCGCTGATATTCACATCAGGTGCGCTCAATGCGCACCTTTTTTGTGCCCTGCGTCAGACTTATAGCTCAGATAATCGCCCCGGGCTGCGGTAGACTGCCCCTCTCTGACTATTTTTTACTCATTAAGGGATAATGATGTCATCTGCCGTGGCTCCCGCCGTTAATCAAAAACGCGTACTGATTGCCGGATCCGTCGGCAATTTTATCGAGTGGTATGAATTCGCCGTATACGGTTTCATGGCCACGCTGATCGCTAAACATTTCTTCCAGCTCGAAGGAGAAAGCGCCCTCACCAGCCTGATCCTCACCTATGCGGCCTTCGCGGTGGCGTTCTTTTTTCGCCCGTTAGGGGCGGTGCTGTTTGGCCGCCTGGGCGATCGCTATGGCCGTAAACCGGTGCTGATCGCGGTGCTGGTATTGATGACACTGGCCACCGTCGCCATCGGTCTGGTCCCGGTTTATGCCAGCATTGGCATGGCTGCGCCGCTGCTGATTACACTGCTACGCATTTTGCAGGGACTGTTTGCCGGCGGAGAATACGGTGGCGCGGTCTCGCTGATGACCGAATCGGCGCCGCCCGGCAAGCGCGGATTTTATGGCGCGTGGCAATCGCTGACGGTGGCGCTCGGACTGCTGGCGGGCGCGGGCGTGGTGGCAGTACTGCCGCTGCTGCTGGGAGACGCCGCCATGAACGCCTGGGGCTGGCGCATTCCCTTCCTGCTGGCGCTGCCGCTCGGCGCAGTGGCGCTGTGGCTGCGCACCGGCCTCGACGAATCACCGCAGTTCAGCCAGACACCGGCGGCACCACAACAGCAGGCATCGCTGGGTGTCACGCTACGCGCTATCGGGCTGGGCATTGGGCGGTTAATGGTATGGTCAGCCGCCGGTTATACCTACCTTGTAATCATGCCTACCTATCTGCAGGCCGCGCTGCATACCGGCTTTAACCAGGCGCTGCTGATTGCGGTGATCTCTAACCTCGGCTTTGCCGCCACCATCCTGCCGGCCGGCATACTCAGCGATCGCTATGGTCGCCGCACATTAATGCTGCTGGCGACGTTTTTGCTGCTGGTGCTGGCTTTCCCGCTGCTGAAAGTGTTGCAGCATCCGGAAAGCGGTATGGCGATCAAAGCGCTGGTGGTATTTATCGCCGGTGCGCTGGTGGGCATGCTGGCGGGACCGGGACCGGCGATGCTGGCCGAGATGTTCCCTACCCGCGTGCGTTACACCGGGCTGGGGCTGGCCTATTCGCTCTCCAACGCGCTGTTTTCCGGCTGCGCAGGTCTGTTCATTACCGGCCTGATGAAGCAAACCGGCAACGCCGACATTCCCGCCTGGTATGTGATGGCCACCGCCGTAGTGAGTTTTGTCGCGCTGCTTTCGCTTAATAAGGACGATCACCGCAAGCCCCTTTAACATCATGCTGCTTCGTTCCTGCACTTCATGTGATGCAGCCTTACCAGGGTGAGCGCTCGCCCTCACCCGTATCGACGCCGCCGGTTAGTCTGTTGACAATCAGTCCGATTAATAGTTGTATTATACAACTTTATAGCCACCGGGCGTTTGCACCATGACCACTGAATCGTTAGTTAATCAGATACGTTCCGCCTCACGACTAATGGTACGTGAACTCGGATTTATGCGCCCGACGCTGGCGGCAACGGACTATTCGCCTTCCGCTGTCCACACGCTGCTGGAGATGGAAACCCAGGGCACAGTGACTGCTGCACAGTTAGTGGAATTGCTCGGTCTGGAAAAATCGAGCGTCAGCCGCATGCTGGCCAGACTGGTGGCGGCTGGTGAAGTGCAGGAAATCGCCGACGGCAGTGATGCCCGGGTTAAAAGGCTGAAACTGACTGCGCAGGGTATGGCTACCGTTGCCAGAGTCAATCAGTACGCGGCACAACGGGTGCTGGCCGCGCTAGCCGGGCTTGAACCGGCACAGCAGCGCACCGTAGCGCAGGGACTGAGCGCTTACGCTGACTCCCTGCGTTGCTGTCGGACCGGCACGCAGCCCCTTCCCTCAGGTGCCATCGACATCGTCAGCGGTTACCGGCCCGGGATGATCGGCCGCGTCGCCGAAATGCATGGCCGTTACTATGCCCGGCATCATCAGTTTGGTCACTATTTTGAAGGCAAAGTCGCCAGCGGGCTGGCAGAGTTTGCCGGACGGCTGGGAAGTGAGCGCAATCAAATCTGGCTGGCAGTGCATAACGATAATATTGTCGGTTCAGTGGCGATTGACGGAGAAGATCTTGGCAATAATCAGGCCCATCTGCGCTGGTTTATTCTTGACGAGACGTGTCGCGGTAGCGGCATCGGGCGACGCTTGCTTCATGAGGCTGTGGCGTTCTGCGATGGTCAGAGGTTCAGCGCAACGCAACTGTGGACCTTCAGTGGGCTGGATGCGGCCAGACGACTCTACGAGCAGGCAGGCTTCACCCTGACGCGCGAGTGGCAGGGCGATCAGTGGGGCAAAATCGTGACTGAACAGCACTTCACGCGATGATGGCCGGGAAAGATTCTCAACGGCTGATGCGCTGCCGTTTCACCACCGCGTCAGGCCAGAGAAATAGCCGGGTTAATGCGAGCAAAACAGGTCTGAATATGAGTTTCGGATTAAGTAATAAATGGTATTTAATAAACGTAAACCGGATTTTAAATTTATCCGATTGAGAAGATAAACAGCCATAAATAACAAGACCCCGGCACATCAGTGTGCCGGGGATAACCAACACTACCAGTTAAATTTATTACTATCTTCCCACTCTTTGACTTCTTTCTCTGCTTGATCTTTACCGTAGCCGTAGCGCTCCTGAATGCGGCCGACTAATTGATCGCGTTTCCCTTCGGCTACGTCTAAATCGTCATCTGTAAGCTGGCCCCATTTCTCTTTCACTTTTCCTTTGAACTGCTTCCAGTTTCCGCTGATACGATCTTCGTTCATCAGTGTTCTCCTCATTTAGGTGACAGTGCCGCCTGGCATTATTTCGCGCAGCGGTTAACTGCGCAGAGATAAGCGTAGCCTATGACTGAGATTAAAAGGTGCTTAAGCGAACAAATCGGAAAATTTACGTAGCGGTACTGTTTAAAGCGCAGCGGGAATTAAATCTGAAAATATAGGCTATGATTTTTCAGGGTACTCAGTGATTTATCTGCGTACCCGTTTGCTACCAGGGCATTTAGTCTTTTGTATTCAGAGAGTAAATGGTTTTAAGGAACGCGAATCGCTTGATGTCGTCCATTCCCCGTGCGGGGCTTAACGAGGCAATAGAATGGAATCCACAACGTTGGAAAAATCCTGGGGTGCTGAAATCCTTGCTGACGGCAGCATGCGGTTTCGCCTTTGGGCACCCGGTCAGCAGCAAATTACCCTTCACGCCGATGGTCAGCAGCATGCCATGCAGCCGCAGCAGGATGGCTGGTTCAGCCTGACGCTGCGCGGGCCTGGTCACGGCAGCGAATATAACTACGAGCTGGCCGATGGCAGCACAGTGCCCGATCCGGCCGCGCGGGCACAACGCGCCGATGTCAACGGCCCTTCTCTGGTTATCGACCCTCACCATTACGACTGGCAGCAGCGTGACTGGCAGGGACGGCCCTGGCATGAAACGGTGGTCTACGAGCTGCACATCGGCACCTTTACCGCCGAAGGCACCTTCCGCGCGGCTATCGCAAAACTCCCTGCGCTGGCAGAGCTTGGTATCACCATGCTCGAAGTGCTGCCGGTGTCGCAGTTTGGCGGCGCGCGCGGCTGGGGCTATGATGGCGTTCTGCTGTATGCGCCGCACTCGGCGTATGGCTCACCGGATGATTTCAAAGCCTTTGTCGATGCTGCGCACGCGCTGGGATTGTCGGTGGTGCTGGATATTGTGCTCAACCACTTTGGTCCGGAAGGCAATTACCTGCCGCTGCTGGCACCGGCCTTTTTCCACGAAGAACGCATGACGCCGTGGGGCGCCGGGATTGCTTACGATGTCGATGCAGCGCGGCGTTATATCGTCGAAGCACCGCTCTACTGGCTGAAAGAGTTTAACCTCGACGGCCTGCGCTTCGATGCCATCGACCAGATTGAGGACACGTCCAGCAAGCATGTCCTGATCGAAATTGCCGAACGCATTCGCAGCGAAATCCACTCTCGCCCGATCCATCTCACCACCGAAGACAGCCGCAACGTGATCTTCCTGCATCCGCGCGATGCGGACGGTAACGCGCCACTGTTCAGCGGTGAATGGAACGACGATTTTCATAATGCTATTCACGTCTTTGCCACCGGCGAGACGCACGCGTATTACCAGGATTTCGCCGACGTACCGGAGAAATTAATCGCGCGCATTCTCACCGAGGGCTTTGCTTATCAGGGCGAGCTGTCACCACAGAGTGGCCAGCGGCGCGGCGTACCCAGCGCAGGCCAGCCGCCGGTCGCGTTTGTCGATTTCATCCAGAACCACGATCAGGTGGGCAATCGCGCCCAGGGCGAACGCCTGATTAGCCTGGCCGGTGTCGATCGCACCAAAGTGCTGCTCGCTACCCTGCTGTTGTCACCGCATATTCCGCTGCTGTTTATGGGCGAAGAGTACGGTGAAACCAACCCGTTCCTGTTCTTTACCGATTTCCACGGCGATCTGGCGAAAGCGGTGCGCGAAGGACGTGCGCGCGAATTTACCGGTCACGCCGGTCATGACGATACGGTACCGGATCCCAATGCTGAAGAGACCTTCACACGTTCGAAACTGGACTGGAGCAAAGTGGAAAATCCCGCAGGCCAGGCGTGGCTGACGCTTACGCGCCAGCTGCTGGCGTTGCGCCAGCAGCACATCGTGCCGCTGCTGCCGGATGCCCGCAGGCATAACGGCCAGGTGCTGCGCACCGCACCAGGCTTTGTCGCCGTCAGCTGGCAGTTCCCGCAGGGCCAGCTGTCGCTGGCGCTGAATATTGGACAGCAGAGCCAGCCGCTGCCCGCGATGCCCGGCGAGACGCTCTTTGCGTGGCCACAGGAAAGCGGCGAGCTGCCGCAGCACTCCCTCATCGTGCGTCTGGCAAAAGGAGCAGCGCAATGAGCATTCCAACCGCAACCTACCGCATTCAGTTCCGCAACGGCATGACTTTTGACCGCGCAGCGCAGCTGGTGCCCTATCTGCAGCAGCTGGGTATCAGCCATCTTTATGCCTCGCCGATCTTTACCGCCACGCGCGACTCGACGCACGGCTATGACGTTACCGATGCCAATGAGATTGACCCGGCGATTGGCGGACGCGCCGGTTTTGACCGCCTCAGCGCGGCGCTGCAGCAGGCAGGGATTGGCCTGATCCTCGATATTGTGCCTAACCACATGGCGGCGTCGCTGGAAAATGCCTGGTGGCGCGATGTGATTGAACACGGGGAAGCCAGCCGCTACGCGCGCTACTTTGATATCGACTGGTCGCGCAGGCTGACGCTGCCGTTCCTCGGCGATGATTTTGACCGCGTGCTGGCCAATGATGAACTCAGCATCAAGGCCGATCCGCACAGCGGCAATCCGGCGCTGGTCTATTACGATAGTTACTATCCGCTGACGCCCGCCAGCTGGCAGCAGCGTAAAGACGAGGTGCTGGCGTTGCGCGATCGCGCGGCCATCGCGGAACTGCATGCGCAACAGCCGTGGCAGCTGATGAACTGGCGTGAGGCGCGCAGCGCGCTCTCCTACCGCCGCTTCTTTGAAATTACCGGGCTGGTCGGCGTGCGCGTCGAAGATGAAGAGGTGTTCGCGGCGTCGCATCGCCTGATTCTCGAACTGGTACACAGCGGTGTGGTGAGCGGGCTGCGCGTCGATCACGTTGACGGGCTGGCCGATCCGCTCGGCTATCTGCAACAGCTGCGTCAGGCCGCAGGCGACGCGTGCTATATCACGGTGGAGAAGATTCTCGCTGACGGTGAGCAACTGCCCGCCGACTGGCCAGTGTCCGGCACCACCGGTTACGAGTTTATCGCCGCGCTGTCACATGCGCTGATTGATGATAATCAGATCGATATGCTGCATCTGGCCTATGAAGCGGTATCCGCTGAACGTAACGACGTGGCGGCTGGCCTGCGTGCAGCGCGTGAACTGATGGTCGATCGCAACTTTGCCGGGGAATTCAGCCGCCTGCTGGCGCTGGCTACCGAGGCAGCCGATCTGGTGCATCGCAACTTTAGTGAGGCTGAGCTGCACGTGGCGCTGCGCGAACTGCTGATCGCCTTCCCGGTGTATCGCACCTACGGCCGCAAAGCCGGTATGCCGCTGGAAGGCGAAGCGTTGCTGTTACAGGTGCTGGAGCAGGTTAAACATAGCGCCTCGCCTGCGGCGCTGAGCTTTTTGCAGGCATTACTGCTGGGGGCGATCACTGAACAGGGCGAGCAGGATGCGGCGGAATTCCGCGCCCGCTTCCAGCAGCTGACCGGCCCGCTGATGGCGAAATCGGTCGAAGACACGCTGTTTTTCCGCAATCACGTGGCGCTGGCAATCAACGAAGTGGGTGCCGAACCGCTGCCGCATGCGTTTTCGCTTGAACGCTTTCATCGCGAAATGCAAACCCGCCTGCAGCACCAGCCGGATGGGCTGTCGGGTACCTCCACGCACGATACCAAACGCGGCGAGGATGCACGTGCACGGCTGTATACCCTGAGTGAAGCGCCGGCGCTGTGGGCGGAGAACGTGACGCGCTGGCGCCAGATGAATCAGCCGCACGTGGTCGCGCTGGCGGACGGCCCGGCGCCCGAACCGCCGGTTGAGTGGATGCTGTACCAGGCGCTGGCGGGCGTCTGGCCCACCACGCTGCAGCCGGAGGACACGGCGGCACTGGACGCGCTGCGCGATCGCTTTTTGCCGTTTGTGGAAAAAGCCCTGCGCGAAGCGAAGTTACGCACCGACTGGGCGGACAGCAACGAAGCATATGAAAATGCCGTGCTGGAGTATGCCCGCCAGCTGCTGTCACCCACCAATCCGGCGTTCCTGCAGGACTTCAGCCACGCACTGCAGCCGTTCATCCGGGCCGGACTGGTTAACAGCCTGAGCCAGACGGTGATCAAACTGACCGCGCCGGGCGTGCCGGATATCTATCAGGGCTGCGAAGCGCTCGATTTCAGCCTGGTCGATCCGGATAACCGACGCGAGCCGGATTTTGCTCAGCTGACGGCGCAGCTGGATGTCCACGCCGCGCCGGATTTCGCCAGCCAGCAGGACTGGCTGAGCGGCCGGCTGAAGCAGCAGATGGTTGCGCGCCTGCTGCATCTGCGCCGCGACCATGCGCAACTGTTCCGCTTCGGTGATTATCAACCGCTTAGTGCATCGGGCGAACATGCGGAAAAAGTGATCGCCTTTGCCCGTCAGGACAGCGACTACGCGCTGCTGGTGATTACGCCACGGCTGATTTTCAATGGTGCTCAGTGGAGTCATACCCGACTGGCACTGCCGGAATCGCTGGCGCATCGCCACTATCGCAATGTGCTGACCGGCGAGACCGTAGTGATTAATGACGATGTTACGCTGGACAATGTGAGCTATAGCGCGCCGCTGGTGCTGATTAGCCAGTAGCGTCCCCGATAAACCTGTTGTTTTACATGACTATCTATTCACTGGATGGAGAGGATTGAATGTCTAACGGTAAACCTTTAGAAATCACCGCTGGATCGGGGCACCAGCTCGGCGCCAACTTTGATGGGGATGGCGTTAATTTTGCGCTGTTTTCAGCACACGCGGAACGGGTCGAACTCTGTCTGTACGATGAGAGCGGTCAGCATGAAATTGCCCGCTTCGATCTGCCGGAATATACCCACGAAATCTGGCACGGCTACGTGCCCGGGCTGAAACCCGGCGCGCTGTATGGTTATCGCGTTCACGGACCGTTCGATCCGGAAAACGGTCATCGTTTTAACCCGAGCAAATTACTGATTGATCCCTACGCCCGCGAGCTGCAGGGCAACATCGACTGGAATGAAGCGCACTTCGCTTACGATTTACTGCACGAAGATAAAGATCTGACGCTGGATAGCCGTGACAGCGCGCCGTTTACTCCCAAGTGCCGGGTGATTGATACCAATGCGTTCGACTGGCAGGACCACAACCGGCCCAGCATTCCGTGGTCCAGTACGGTGATTTATGAAACCCACGTCAAAGGTTTCACCCAGCTTAATCCAGCGATTCCGGCAGAGATGCGCGGCACCTATGACGGCATGAGCCACAAATCCACCGTCGACTACATCAAAAGCCTCGGCGTGACGTCAGTGGAATTGCTGCCGGTGCACTGGTTCCCGGACGACCAGCACCTGCTGGATCGCGGACTGAAAAACTTCTGGGGCTATAACTCGCTGGCCTTTTTTGCGCCTGCCAGCCGCTATTTTGGCCCGCGCGGTATTCAGGGCTTTCGCGACATGGTGCGCGCTTTCCACGATGCCGGCATCGAAGTGATTCTCGACGTGGTGTATAACCACACCGCGGAAGGCAACGAACTGGGGCCGACGCTGTCGTTTAAAGGCATTGATAACTTCTCTTATTACCGCACGCTGCCGGATCAGCACCGTTATTACATCAACGATACCGGCACTGGCAACACGGTGAATACCTCCCATCCGCGCGTGCTGCAGCTGGTGACGGATTCGCTGCGCTACTGGGCAGAATCGATGCATATCGACGGTTTTCGCTTCGACCTCGGCACCATTCTCGGCCGCGAGCCGGAAGGTTTCGATCAGCGTGGCGGCTTCTTTGATGCCATGACGCAGGATCCGGTGTTGTCTAAGCTGAAACTGATCGGCGAACCCTGGGACATCGGCCCCGGTGGCTACCAGGTGGGTGGTTTCCCGCCCGGCTGGGCTGAGTGGAACGACAAATATCGCGACACGGTGCGTGAGTACTGGAAAGGCGACAACGTCTCAACCGACTTTGCCGCGCGCCTGCTTGGTTCCGGCGATCTGTACGATCAACGCGGCCGCCGCCCGTGGGCCAGCGTCAATTTTATCACCGCGCACGATGGCTTTACGCTGAACGATCTGGTCTCGTACAACGACAAGCACAACGATGCCAACGGGGAAGATAACAACGACGGCCATAACGATAACCGTTCATACAACTACGGTGCCGAAGGCCCCACCGACGACGAAGGCATCAACGCGGTGCGCGAGCGGCAGAAGCGTAACTTCCTCGCCACGCTGTTTTTCTCTCACGGCACACCGATGCTGCTGGCGGGCGATGAGTTTGGCCGCAGCCAGATGGGCAACAACAACGGCTATTGTCAGGACAGCGAGATTTCCTGGCTGCACTGGGAAGATCTGCCGGCTTCCGCTGATGCGTTACGCGATTTCACCCGTCAGGTGATTGCGCTGCGCGCGCAGCAGCCGCTGCTGCGACGTGAAAGCTGGCGCGACGGCATGGAGATTAAATGGTTTAACGCTGGCGGCGGTTTTCAGCAGGCGGAACAGTGGGATGAAGGCTCGACGCTCGGCGTGTACATCGGGCGTCCGGACCTGCAAACCGAAGAGGGTATCTGGCACGATGTGCTGATGCTGTTCAATCCGTTTGAAGGCAATGTGCCGTTCCGCATCCCGCAGTTTGGTGAAGGCGGCTGGGTGCTGGAGCTGACCACCTCCGACAGCGCCAGTAAGGGATTGGTGATTACCAAAGAGAAGGATTTCGAGCTGGAGGGCCGCAGTCTGGCGCTATTCCGCCGGCCGTGAGTTGTGCACGGGGTGCCGGTTTCCAGGTGCGCATGAATGCGCACCCTACAGAAACAACGGGACATGCACTCCCGGTTTCCAGGTGAGCATGAATGCGCACCCTACGGTAATAACGGGACATGCACTGTAGGGTCGCCGTTTACGGCGACCTTGTCGCATTCTGCACCCATCGTTCAACCCGCACCACCCCAGGGTCGCCGTTCACGGCGACCGGCTCCACTGTTAACCCGCCAGACTCTTCTGCTACCCGGTGCTAAAATTTCATTAACTAAAAACCACAATCTGCCGATGTTCTTTAATCTGCCCTTGTACCCGCCGCGTCAGGCGTCGGGGTGCGTTTAGATTAAGGATAATAAGATGAACATCTCCCAACGATTGTTACTGACCTTTTCCATGCTGTTTGGCGCCATCATTCTGCAAGCCGTGCTCGCCATCTCACTGCTTTCCGGCTTCCAGGAGCGCTTTGAATATGTGCAAACCAACGCCATCCCCTCGATCAAAGACCTCAATACGTTGATTGATCGCAGCAACCAGCTGGCGCTGACGCTGTACAAACACCAGACCCAGTTGCAGGACAGCAACATGCCCGCCGTTGAAGCGGACATTGATAAACAGATCGGCGGGCTGAAATCGCTCACCGATTACTACATGAAGCATGATATCTCCAGCGAGGAAGATAAGCGCCTGACTGAGGTGGCCTTTAGCAATATTCAGCGCGTGAATGAGCGACTGCCCGCTTTTCTCAGTGCGTCGCGTGCACACCAGAATGCCATCAGCCTCGACCTGATTGAGGGCCAGAGCGGCATCGGTGCCGCCATTCGTCAGCTGATTGCCGATTATCAGAAACAGCTGATGCTGAACATCGCCATTGGCGACGAGTTACGCGCCACCAACCGCAGCACCTTCCATAATGTGTTGTGGACGACCATCAGCGGCGTGGTTGCAACAGTGCTGGTATTCGGTCTGTTCGCCCTGTTCACCGTACTGCGCATCCGCCGCAGCCTGGCGGATGTCGGCAAAGTGATGATGCGCGCCAGTGAAAATCTCGACCTGACGCTCAGCGCAGACGAAAGCCGTCGCGATGAGGTGGGCAATATGGCGCGCTCCTTTAATCAGTTGATGCGCAGCGTGGCCGGTTCGTTGAGTGCCGTGCGCAGCGCGTCGCATTCGGTAAGCAGCGCATCGGTGCAAATCGCCGCCGGCAATGAAGATCTCTCTGCGCGTACCGAACAGCAGGCCGCCTCACTGGAGCAGACTGCGGCCAGCATGACTGAACTGAGTGAAACCGTACGTCAGACCGCCGATAACACGCGTCAGGCCAGCCAGCTGGCGGCTAACGCCAGTTCGCTGTCGGAAAAAAGTGGTACCTCGCTCAGCACCATGCTCTCGACCATGGATGACATTCGTGGCAGCTCGCGCAAGGTCACGGACATTGTTTCAATGATCGAAGGCATCGCTTTCCAGACCAATATTCTGGCGCTCAACGCCGCAGTCGAAGCCGCACGCGCCGGTGAGCACGGCAAGGGCTTTGCGGTGGTGGCGGGTGAAGTACGCAGCCTGTCGCAGCGCTCAACCTCGGCCGCACGCGAAATCAAAGGGCTGATTGAAGAGTCGCATCGACTGACTGAAGCCGGGGCCGCCCAGGCCAGCGACGTCAGCAGCAACATGCAGGTAATGAATGACGCTATCCATCAGGTCAGCGAACTGATGAGCGAAATCGCCGCGGCCGCGGTTGAGCAGAGTCAGGGCATCAGCCAGGTGCAGCAGGCGGTGAATCAGATGGATGATGTGACGCAGCAGAACGCCGCGCTGGTGGAACAGGCCTCAGCCGCGTCGCAATCGCTGCAGGAGCAGGCCCAGACGCTCAACCAGCTGGTGACCCGCTTCGTGCTGACGGAATCCGGCGCAACGCCGGTCATCAAGCCTGCGCCGGCGAGCCACAAAGCACCACAGCCGGGACGCCTGGCACTGGCCAGCGATGCCGACTGGCAGAGTTTCTAATCCCGTTGCCCTCCGCGTTGTCGCGCGGAGGGGCTTTCTCCCACTGACGAATTCCCCCCGGCGCGCTGGCGCGAGCGACATCGCCTCAACGAGCGCCAGCAAAACTGCTATTCTGTGAACCATGCTAACGGTCATCAGCAACGAAAGCGTTTCACCTCCGCATGCCCGCCGCTCCCTAAAGGAACCTTATGCACCCTCAGCAACAGACACGCGGTAAATGGGCCATCTTTGGCCTGATGTTTATTCCTGGCTTTACCTGGGCTTCCTGGGTTAGCCGCACGCCCTTTATGCGCGATGTGCTGCACGCCTCGACGGAAATGATGGGCCTGATTCTGTTTGGCTTCTCCTGTGGCTCCATGCTGGGCGTGCTGCTGGCCGGTAAGCTGGTCGCGCACTTTGGCACCAGCCGGGTGATGCGCACGGGTTACCTGATCCTGCTCGGTGGCCTGGTGCTGATAACCGTTGCGTTAACGCTCGCCAGTAGCGGGCTGGTGTTTACCAGTCTGGTGTTGCTGGGCGGCGGAACCGCGCTGATGGATGTGGTGGTTAATGTCGAAGGGGCAGCGTTTGAGCGGCGCATCGGCAAGTCAATCATGACGATCATTCACGGCTTCTTCAGTTTCGGCACGCTGATCGGTGCACTGGCGGGGCTGGCCATGACCGCAGCCGATATCAGCACCCACTGGCACTTTAGCGTGGTGCTGCTGGTTAACCTGCTGATTGCCGCCCTGGCGCTACGCCATCTGCCCGCCACCAGCGACAGCGAACGCAGCGAACAGCCGCATCATGGCGGCTTTCTGGCCCAGGTTGGACGTGAACTGCGTGACCGCCAGCTGCTGGTGCTCGGCGTGGTGATTCTGGCGATGGCGCTGGCGGAAGGCTCGGCTAACGACTGGCTGCCGTTACTGATGATCGACGGCCATAACCTCAATCATACCCAAAGCACGCTGGTCTACGCGGGCTTCACCGCCGGCATGACGCTGGGGCGCTTTCTCGGTGGGCTGGTGGTTGATCGTCTGGGCCGTGTCTGGGTACTGCGCGCCAGCGCATTCTCCGCCGCGCTGGGGCTGACGCTGGTGATTTTCTCCGATAACCCATGGCTGGCGGCGGCGGCCGTGCTGTTCTGGGGCGTCGGCGCGTCGCTCGGCTTCCCGCTAACGGTCTCGGCGGCGGGCGATGGCCATAACAGCGCGGTGCGCGTCACGATTGCCGCCACGCTGGGCTATCTGGCGTTTCTGGTCGGCCCGCCCGGACTGGGCTTTATCGGCGAACATGCCGGATTGCGCATGGCGATGCTGCCGGTACTGATCATGGTGCTACTGGCGCTGGTGTGCGCCGGTGCGGCTGGCCGCCCGCGTCAGGCAAAAACACCGGCGGAACAATAAATCTCAGGGCACGCGCCAGCTGCCCTGCCAGCCAGCCGCAGTGGCCTCGAATCGTGCGCGCTGATGGGGCTCGCGGCTGACATCCAGCCACTCCACGCTGTGCAAGGTGATCTGCACCAGCGCGAAGTACTCGTCAGGCCCGGAGCCCGCTTTTTGCGCGCTGGCAGGCAGTGCGTCATCAGGATGGGCAATTACGCTGCCCGGCCTGACCGGTGACTGAAACAACGCGTGTGAGTGCGGGCGCAATGCATGCCAGGCTGCGGCACGCTGTTGTGCATCGTCAACGCGCTGAGCCGTGCCCGCCAGCCTGAGCTGAACGCGACTGGCGGCATCATAAGCCAGTAACGCCACCTGCGGCTGGGCTGCAATATCCTGCATTTTGGCGCTGCGCCGATCTGCGGTAAAACGCAGGGCCGGCAGCGCGGGCAAAAACTGCCGTATCACCACGGTGCGCAGGCTGGGCTGGCCGTCAGCGGTCACCGTTGCCAGCTGCATCAGGGTGAAAGCCGAACGAGAAGTGGTGGCAGTGCTAAGCAACTGCCAGATGGCTTGCAGGCGGTCGTCGAGCGAGATCATGATTCCCTTCCTTAGCGGGCGTGAAGCGGATTGCTGCCCGCACGTTTCAGCGCCGACAGCGCCAGCGCGCTGAGCAGTAACCCAATGACGATCAGCAGCGCGTAGCTTAGCCACTGCAGCAGCAGAATGCCCAGCACGCCGCCAGCGAGAAATGCCAGCACGGTGTAGCAATGCAGTTTTAGCCGCTCAATATACAGCGGCGCGTCTTTTGGTGACTCTTTGCGACGCAGCACGTCGAACAGCATCGCCAGCTCAATGCCGATATCGGTTGACGTGCCGGAAACGTGCGTCGTGCGCACGCGAGCATTGGAGATGCGCGTTACCACCGCATTTTGCAGGCCCATCAGAAAGCTCAGGCTGAGAATCAGTAACACACCGCCCTCGCTGAAATGAAAGCCGCTTTCGACAATCCCCAGCACCAGCAACGCAATGCCCTCCAGCAGAATATTGATGGCGTAGATGCCGCGTATCTGCCGCCTGCGGCCGGAATTGATGATCAGCGTGGAGACCGACGAACCGGCGATGAATAACAGCACAATCAGCAGGAAGAACAGCCCGATATGCAGATTGGCTTTCGCCAGATGATCGGACAGGGATGAGACGTTACCGGTCATGTTGGCGGAGAAGAAACCAACCGTTTCGAACGCCGCAGTGTTCAGTGCGCCCGCCACGGCGGCCAGCGTCGCCGCCAGGCGGATGTCGGTGTTGAAAGTGCGCGTATCCTCAGTGGAGATCAGCATGAAAAGGTCCTGGCCCGGCAAAAGGTTTATCATCCTCCGGCGGTCAAAAATTCTCAACTAGCTGGGCTGAACATTAACGCGGCTCGCTGTCGATCATTGCACGCCGGGCCAGGCGTTTGTGCAGGATTTGACCCTGTCACCGATAAGCCGGATAATTTGGAAACGATTCATTCTAAATAGCACGCATTATGACCAGTAAACCCAATCCGGTGCCGGCTGCCAGAGAGCGCGGCAGACCGCGCAACTTTGATATCGACGAAGCGCTCGACAGCGCTATGATCGTGTTCCGCCAGAAGGGTTTTCATGCGGCCTCGATTGCCGATTTAGGTGAAGCGATGAACCTGACGGCGGGCAGTATCTATAAAGCGTTTCAGGATAAACGTTCCCTGTTTCTGCGGGTGTTTGAGCGCTACATCCTGCTGCGCAATGTGGACCTGCGCACCCGTTTGCAACAGTACCCGACCGGCCGGGCGCGCATTGCTGAGCTGTTGCAGTTTTATCTCGACTCAGCCAGCGAGATCGAGGGCAGACGCGGCTGCCTGGTGGTTGGCAGTACCGTGGAACTGCAAACGCTGGATGAAGAGTTATCCCAGTTGGTGCGTGAAGCGGTATTACGCAACCGCAACTTCCTGACTTCGCTGGTTGAGCAGGGGCAAGAGGACGGATCGATTTCGCCACGACTGGATGCCGACACCGCCGCCGGACTGCTGCTTTGCGTGGCATTTGGTATGCGCGTGGTAGGCAAAATTCAGGATGTGACTAATGGCAAAGAAACCATTAATATGGTGCTCAGCATTCTGGACTGATTCGTCTGGCCTATTAGGAAATAGGCGTTTCCTAATTAATATTCGCCGCGATAACGTTTTAAACCCTGGAATGGCGCGCTTAATAATATTTATCAGGCAGTAACATATTACGTAGATTTATGTTTATTTGTCCCGGGGGTTGAGTGAAGCACGATGAATTAGAAGATGCCGATGAGATCTATCTTTTATTGGGCAAAGTCGTCACACAGATTGTACAACCGGGTGAAACCTTATCTGTTCAGCAAATAATTGGCGCGCTGTATCGCACGGGCTTGCGCTCGGAGAATCCGGCCATCCAGCAGGCCTGCGATAATGCGATCAGGCTGCTGGCCAAAAAGCTGAATTAACGCACTGCTATCAGGGTAATGATGATGCGATACGATCCTTTTCATAATAATTCTGAAGATGCATTACCATGGACTGGTGGATCGCTGCAGGCAAAGCAGCATGAGTTACTTGGCACGCTGGTGCAGGAAATTTTGTGTAGCGGCAAGTTGCTGAACCGAAAAACCCTGTTTGTCGCGCTAATAGCACGTCTCGACCAGTGCGACGATGTGATATTGAAAACGCATTACGAGGCTATTTTTTCTCTGCTGCTTGGTCGCCTGGCCGCTGAGTAATATCGCAACGCTATCCTGCCTTCCCAATATACGCGGCGAAACACATTAGCCGCGCCTGGTAATTTCCTCCTCATCAATTGCACGCTAAACCGCATTAATTGTGCAAAGAAAGCGAGTCAGGTCAGACCAGAATCCGGATTTTGTTCTACGCTTATAGCTGGACTTCAGACCAATCAGGGAAATTACTATGAAGAAACTGACTGTAGCGGCTGTGTTATTGACATCGATTTTTGCCATCGCCGGCTGTTCATCGAATCAGGCGATTAAAACCACCGACGGACGCACTATCGTCACCGATGGTAAGCCACAGGTGGATAGTGATACTGGCCTGGTCTCTTATAAAGATGCGCAAACCGGTAAAACAGAACAGATTAACCGTGACCAGATCACCAATATGAGTGAACTGAACAACTGATCTACTCGATAGGGAGAGCGACATGAAAAAAGTGATTTTGTTACCACTGGCAGCCATTGTGGCACTGAGCGCCCTGACCGGCTGTACCCGTACCAGCTACGCCATTCATACCAATGATGGCCGTACCATTGTCAGCGATGGTAAACCGCAGGAAGCGGAAAGCGGACTGCTGGGCTACGTTGATGCCAATGGTGTCAAACAGCAGATCAACAAAGCGGATGTCAAAGAGGTCTCTGAGATTCCGCATTAATCGGTTCTTATCAAGCCCGCGCAGCGGGCTTTTTTGTGCCAGAACGTTGTGATTGAACCCATACGCAGGGCCGTCGTAGGAGAGCAATCCGGTCCACCGCGGCGCCTATGGTCAGGGACGCACGACGGTGAGTTTAAACGGCCCGCTGTTTTTCGCAGCATGCGCGACTGAATCATTCACTCTCTCAAGCGGAAACTCGGTTACGTCATAGTGGCTTAGATCAAGCAGTCCCGCGCGTATAAGGCCGCAGAGCGTAGGGACTGCCGAAGGTTCATACATCCACTGCCCTTTTACGGTAATGAGGTTACGCATTATCCAGGGATAAGGTAGCGAAAGATCGTCCCCACCCAGCATGCCAACACCGCCCATAAGGACTGCACGACCATAAGGTCTGACTGACATAATCGCATTCCGGGCGACAGAGGCCTGCGCAGACGGCGGAAGGAAATCAAGGACCGCATCAATGGGTCCCCCGGCCATGTGCTTCATGGCAGAAATATCGATCTCTGCTGTACCTGTGAGCTTTACTGTTTCCACACGCGATCCAAAACGTTTTTTCAAATCGTTCAGCACCTGTTCACTACGGCCCGGTGCGATGACTTTATGGGCTCCCATGGCCAGGGCAGCAAGCACAGCGGAACTGCCGAAATTACCGGTTGCGCCACTGACCAGCAGGCGCTCTCCCGCTTTCAAATCCATAGATAACAATCCGCCATAGGCTATAAGCAGCGTATTGATGGCACACCACCGCCCCGCTTCTGCAGGCGATATGTCGCCAATGGGCACTGCGTTTTCAGTCGGAATGCGTATTTGTTCAGCAAGACTGCCATTCAGGTGATATTGCTGGATTTTTTGTCCTCCTTCACCACGGGCACTCCATCCCTGAAGGACAATTTCTGGCGACAGCGCGTTGTCACGGGAACGCACCGTCGGATCGCAAAATACCCAGTCTCCTGGTTTCAGCCAGGCTGAGTCAGGGCCGGTCTGGCGAACCTTTCCGATGGCACCACAGCCCGGGATGACCGGCACAGGTAAAAGATATTTTCTTTCCCCACTCAGTACTTCATTCGTGTAGGAGAGAACGGGCGCCGCAACCACATCGACAGTGACTTCCCCGGTTCCCATCACCGGTGCAGGCACATTCTTAACGTCTAGCGGACGGCCAAAGGCAGTAAGCACAGCAGCTTTCATGGTCATATTCTCCTGAGGGCATAGAACAATATGAAACCATCATAGGGCGACCAAAAACGGCGTAAAATACACTAGTTTTATACAGGTATAATTTACTACCAGGTTCAAAAAATGGTTAAGAATACTGAGCTCAGTCAGTTTTTACGTTCACGACGTGCAAGGGTGAAGCCTCAGCGTCCCCCCTCTGCCGGGCCAGAAAGACGGCGGACGCCCGGGCTAAGGCGTGAGGAAGTTGCGGCGATGCTGGGAATAAGTACGGAATGGTATACCAAAATCGAACAGGGACGGGTCAGCACGCTTTCCGAACGGATAGTTAACGCCCTGGGTAAAGCTCTGCAGCTGAACGAGGCAGAATTTCTGCACCTGAGAACACTGACAGGCCGGAAAAAAAGTGCAGATATCGAACATGAAGTCCCGGCTAGCTTATCGCATCTGGTCAGGGCGCTGAGTGAGCCTGCCTACATCACCAATGACAGATGGGATGTATTGGTGTGGAATTCTACAGCAGAACAGGTCATCACGGACTTCAGCCTGTTGGCTGCGAATGAGCGAAATATCATGGTTTTCATGTTCACTACAGAGCAGGCCAGATACCTTTTTGGCGACACCTGGCCTGCAGAGGCACAGAGAATGCTTGGCCTGTTTCATTCCAGTTATTCACGAAATGCAGACGATGAGACCTTCACTGCGCTGGTAGAACGCTTAAGCCGTGAATGCCCGGAGTTTGATACATGGTGGAGCGAGCATGTGATAACAGCGCCGGTGTCCGGAGAGAAAAAACTCACTGGAAAAGACGGGATAACGCGGACATTCAGCTATTCAACGTTTACTTCAAATGACTCCCCTGCACTCAAGCTGGCAATTTATGTTCCGCTGTTATCGGCATCGGGCAGCAAGGTGATATGACATCGTTATCCCTCCGGAGCAGTGTTAAGGGGGTTTCGCTGAGTCTGCCGTAGCCTATAAAGAGCGATCTAACCTGCCGGTGATCCATGACGAAGTGGAGCGGCAGCAGCGTGAAGAAATACGTTATTACCTCCAGGAGTGCCGACATTATCCGGGGTATGTCGACTACTTGACTGCACAAGCTGTACATACCTAACCCATCTGCTATTCAGAACAGGTGACAGGCTGTTTCATATTGCATCCCGCAGGCTACCAGCGTGGTGTAGAAAACCATAAAGTCAGCCAGTCTGTTAATGCACTGATTTTTGCCGACTGCAACTGGCTTGAAGGTTTCATTAACCAGACACCATCCTCGCCTGTTGCCTGCCAGTCCGACAGCACTGGCACCAGTGAACCCTCAGCCAGTTCTTTCTGTACCAGCCAGTTGGCCGCGAGTAATATCCCCATACCCGATTGAGCGGCCAGTATAAGCCCATCCATTTCGTCACTCTCGTAACGCGTCTTAACAGGTACCGCTATCTGTTGACCGTCTTTCTCGAGTCGCCATTCGGGCCAGCTGTGCATGGGTGTGAAACCCAGGCAATCATGCTTACGAAGGTCCTGAGGGTGTGTTACAGGAGAATGGCGCTCCAGGTAATCCGGCGCGACACATAAAATGCGACTTGTATTTGCCAGCTTTCGGGCAATTAATCTGCTGTCCTTCAGAACACCAATACGGATTGCCATATCAAAATTATCACCCAGTAAATCTACGTAGCGATCGCTGCAGTGCAGCACAATACGGATGTCAGGATAGGCTTTTAAAAAGAATGGTAAGGCCTGTACGACCCACTTTCGTCCGAATGAGGCGGGAACGGTAAGGCGAATCGTCCCGGCCGGACGCGCTGCCAAATCACGGGCTTCCTCTTCCGCTTCCCGCAGCAATTCATCTGCCAATTCAATTTTTTGCCGATAGCGTAAGCCCTCTTCTGTGGGACGTATGCGGCGGGTGGTGCGTTCCAGCAGGCGAATTCCCAGACGTTTTTCTAATGCAGCTACACGCCGGGAAACGACAGAGACATCTCTTCCCAAATCGCGCGCACCAGCACTAAAGCTGCCAGCGCGAACTACTGCAAGAAAAGCCTCCCGCTGACGATAATCGTCGTCATGCATTATTGCACCTCATGCAACAGTTATTTGTTTTTCAGGCTCATTATAGCGTCAGTTCTGCCTCAAAATGATCGTATTAATTGAACAGGGGGACACCATGAAAGCTATCCACTTATCCGCTGCAGGAATAGACAGCTTAAAAATATGTGATATTTCACCACCACAACCAGGGTATGGCGAAGTGCTGATTCGTCAGCATGCTGTAAGTCTGAATTACCTTGATTTGGCGCTGGCCACTGGTAAATTCGGCGCTGTTTCGCAGCCGGTTATTCCTGGTGCAGACAGCGCGGGAGAAATTGTTGAGTCTGGAGAGGGAGTTGAAGGCTGGCAAATTGGCGAACGTGTGGTGCCGGGTATGATGTCTCACTGGCATGCTGGAGCAATACGATCAGAACATCATCAAATATTACGCGGAGTTACGACCAACGGTGGGCTGGCAGAATACGCTGTAGTGCCTGCTAAGTCACTGGTGCGTATACCCGATTTTCTCAACTGGCAGCAGGCAGCGACGTTACCCATTGCCGCAACGACCGCATGGAACGCTATAGTGCGCGGTAAAATACAGCCCGGCAGCACTGTTTTACTGCTTGGCACGGGAGGGGTGAGTCTGTTTGCATTGCAATATGCGAAGGCAGCAGGTGCGCGGGTGATCATCATTTCCTCTTCTGATGAAAAACTGGACAGAGTGAAAGCCCTGGGTGCGGATGAAGGAATTAACTATCACGAGGTGCCTGAATGGGATCAACGGGTGCTTAAGCTGACTGATGAGCATGGCGCTGATCTTGTACTGGAATCAGTGGGTGGCTCAACATTTACGAAATCGATTAACGCAGCAGCTCATAACGGAACCATTTTCGTTATTGGCTTTGTTGGTGGTGCAGAAGTCAGCATGCCTGTTCTGCCCGTAATGCAAAAGATGTTGAATATTGTGGGTAACAATACGGGTTCGACTTCAGATTTGCGCGCGGCGGTCAGGGCGATTGAAGCATCCACGATTTATCCCGTAATTGATCGTATTTTTACTTTTGCCGATACACGGAAAGCTTATCGCTACCTTGAGGCTGCCGGACATATCGGGAAAGTGGTTATTAGTCTGGATGCATAACGCTGAATCAGCCGGGAGTTCATCATGGGGCCTGATACCGGCTGATTACTCCTGTCCAGTAATGATGGACACTCTTTTCCAGGAAACGGAGCCCGCTGCGCAAAAGTGCTAAATGAAACGCTGGCATAAGAGTGCAGGATTCATTTTTTTACTAAGAAGTATTGATAGTCCGATTTTCCATCAGGTGATAAGGTCAGGTTTTCCGGGAATTCTTAAACAGGATTGAGCGTGAGTATTTCAGAGAAATATGAGTGGCATAAAGATAACTACCTGATAAGTACAGACAGAAAAAAACTGGATGTGCACGCTATCCATCTCTATCTCACGAGGTCAACCTGGGCTAAAGGGATTGATCTGGCTCTTGTCCGTGCATCCGTTGAAAACAGCCTTAATTTCGGTGTTTATCACGATGACGCCCAGATTGGTTTCGCGCGCTTAATAACAGATTACGCTACGTTCGCTTACCTTTGTGATGTTTATATCCTGGAGGAATATCAGGGAGAAGGATTGGGTAGATGGGTGATGCAATGCATACATGATCATCCTGTTTTTGAGCGGCTTCGCAGGATCATGTTGTTTACAACCACTGCGCCCTGGCTCTATGAAAAATTTGGCTACGAGCCTGTTAATCGGGAAAACTATGCATGGAGTATCACACGTCCTGATATCTATACCAGAAGATAAAAGCAAATATAACAAGTATCTCTCAATGCCCGGGCACAACTCCTTTGAGAGTAAAAGATCCGCTTCTGGCACAGAGCTTCCTCTGATGCCCAGGGGCTGTGGAGAGCGAGGAGCGGACGTTGAGGGCTTATTACCTGAGGGGATATTAAAATCAATTTCGCATTCAGCAAAACACCTTTAGGCATAAAAAAATATAAAATTTTTGGGACATAATTAGTGATGAAAGACAGCATCAACATATTTATTTAACTCTCTTGTGTATTGCTGCATGCTCATGTTGCGCTGCGGCGGTCAGGGTTATCCAGTCACGGAATCGACGACTTATCTTCTGCAATATAGCTGACTCGTCATACACCAGATAATACGCAATCGGCGAATTAACCTCTATTTGCAGTGGGTTAATTAATAAACCACTTTCCAGTTCTTCACGTACAAGTACACTGCGTACGAGGGCGATACCTTTACCCGCGATTGCAGCTTCAATAACGCCGTTAGAATCGATGAAAACAGGACCGGTGTCAGTATTCACATCTTCAATACCCAGAGCCCGGAACCAGACGGCCCAGTCCAGCCGGTGCTCATCGTGCAGCAGCGTGTAATTTGCCATATCGCCCGGCGATGAAAGATCGTATTCTCTGGTTATTAAGCGGGGACTACAAACCGGGAGAAGTTTGTCATTCACCAGACACTCGGACTCCAATCCGGGATAGTTACCAGCGCCGTGACGGATAGCAAAATCAATCCCTTCAGACAATAAATCAACCTGCCTGTTGGTTGTACTGATTTGCACTTCCACACCCGGGTTGGCTTTTTCAAATGCAGGTAGCCGTGGCAGCAACCATTGAATGGCAAAACCACTTGTGCAACTGACCGTTACTTTGTTCGCTTTTCCCTCATTCATTAAGCGTTGTGTTGCTTCTGCTATCTGGATAAAAGCGGGTCTAATCGCCCTCAGATAGATGCGCCCCTCGGTTGTCAGTTCGAGACGGCGAGGACTACGTATGAACAACCGGATATTCGTCATGTTTTCCAGTTTTGCAATCTGCTGGCTGACCGCGCTGGATGTCACACATAACTCTTCGGCGGCAGCTTTCATGCTCATCAGCCTTGCCGCAGACTCAAAACACATAAGCGCATGTAAAGGTGGCATTTTCATCGGATACACAGTTCCATGAGTTAGGAAATCTTAAGTATAAACAAAAATCTTGTTTGTGAGCACGTCTGACATGTTTCACAGTTTCGCTGTTACTTCCATTTAAATAAAAAGGAACTGTTATGCGTGTTGCTGACTATTTTCGGTTATTGCTGCTTGCCGCTATCTGGGGGGCGAGCTTTCTTTTTATGCGCATAGCCGTGCCAAAGTTCGGTGCCATTAATACTGCTTTTTTGCGAGTGTTTTTAGGTTTCACGGGCCTCGCTATTATTTTGTTTATGTTTAAATCTTCTTTTGATTTTAAAGATAAGTTCAAGCCTTCAGTCATACTTGGCGTGATAAACTCTGGATTGCCTTTTCTCATGTATTGCCTTGCGGCCAAGTGGTTGCCTGCCGGGTATTCCGCTATTATGAATGCAACAACCCCTTTGATGGGAGCGCTCATCGGGTTTTCATGTTTTGCTGAGAAATTAACATTTAGAAAATGGGCAGGCATGTTCCTGGGACTTGTCGGCATCATAGTGATAACCACCATCGGTGAAGCACAGCCATCGGATAAAAAAATTACCGGTGTTATTGCCTGCCTCATCGCTACCAGTTGCTATGGGGTTTCCAGTTTTTTGACACGTAGCTGGATTTCAGACAAAGGTGGACTCGATCCTAAAATCGTTGCTTTCGGCAGTCAAATAGGAGCATCTATTTTTTTACTGCCCTTTTTCATATGGAGTACCAGCGTTGGGCCTGCCGTTAACTGGCTACAGCAAGAGCCATGGATTAGTGTCATTGCTGTGGGGGTGATCTGTACTGCGTTAGCATACATATTATATTTTCGACTGATTGCCGATATCGGACCGTTACGCTCCTTAACCGTTACATTCTTAATTCCTCCGTTTGGCGTGCTGTGGGGATACCTGGTACTGAACGAAACCATTAACAATGGTTTCATTGTCGGTGCGATAACTATAGGGATAGCTGTCTGGATGGTTGTGAGTCCGGAAAAAAATCAAAAAGCTGAAAATTGTGATTAGTCAACCTAAGGGGGTTTCATAACCGGACCCCTTATAAGTTGATAAAAATATGTCACCTGCATCATTTCTTATAACTGGATTAACTAATGATGGTCCGCTTCTGGCACAAAACGGACATTCAGCATGCATTTTTACAAAGTACCAACATCACAATGGGCAGTATGTGAAAGCATATAACCCTTCACTCGTCCCGTGTTTATAAGCCCCATACTCCCCACCTGTTTTTTTGAGAATACCTGCTTAGCCCAGTGCTGACGCGGATATTAGCATGCCCGCACTTTCTGGGCATAAACAGAGAAAGGTAGGGTATGGCACGATTTATACGGCTGTAACCGGCTACGCCGGGCGTACGGCGCCGTTCACCTTCACACCGGAACGCTCTGCATGCCCAAAAAAATGAGGTAAAAATTCGTTCATTTTGAGAAACCTATTTTTTCAAGATGCTCAAGCAGGAGTGCTGATACGGGGGAATTGTCATTCAGCTACCGTATTTTAATTGTGGGAGTTGCGATCTGCTTCAGGGCTCTGGTCGATATTTATTGCCCTGGCTAACTCCCCCATTGCCCGTGTTGCTGACCGGAGTCGGTCATCACCCATCTTCATGGACAACTTATCTTTAGCTGATTTCCATATAGGCAAGGCTTCTGCCATGAGCTGGTATCCGGAATCCGTCAGACTTAGCCGCTTTCCTGCGCGACCGCGTCCACCTTCGGAACGGACTAAGCCTCTCAATTCCATGTTCTGAACATTTCGGCTCAGGGTTGTCGCATCAACTCCCGCGCTGACCGCAAGATCAACTATTGTGGCGCCCTCGAAAGCTCCAATTCCAACCAACAGGCTAAATTGCTCGGCGGTGAGACCGAGCGATTTGAAACAGACATTGTAGTAGCGCGTGACTGCGCGCGCCGTGGCACGAGCCTGAAATCCCGGACATTCAGCTGCTATTTCCCTGAAATATTTTGGATCAAAACCGCTCATGTAGTACCTCTTGAAATCCCGATCAACCAATAATAGTGTATATGCATTATTTAACAACAGGAGAAGCATTATGCCAGCGTACGTGCACATCAATCTGCGTGTTATCGACCCTGACAGGCAGTCTAAACTCGCTCCCCGGTTTCAGGCAGCTCTGAAAGAAGCCGGCGGGCGAATTCTGCATTTTGGCACCGTCTCGGAGGTTCTTGAAGGCGATGAGGTGCCTCTGCCATTAGCTGGCGTATTTGAGTTTCCAACCCTTAACCAGGCATTAGCCTTCTACAACTCTGAAAAATACGCCCCCATCAAGGCCGAACGCCGGGAAGCTCAGGAAGCACGAATGTTTATTGTCGAAACCGA
Organism: Pantoea sp. VS1; assembly: GCF_002207995.1. Taxonomy (NCBI): domain Bacteria; kingdom Pseudomonadati; phylum Pseudomonadota; class Gammaproteobacteria; order Enterobacterales; family Erwiniaceae; genus Pantoea; species Pantoea sp. VS1. Next base: position 460,774 of record NZ_NHZE01000045.1, on the reverse strand, counting down.
CTGAGATCTTTTCCCGGAATACAGACAGATTCTTTTGAGTACATGCTGTGCCTCCTAAGGCTTTGCCAGGAAACCAAAAATATCCTGCGCAGAGCCTGTTTATGATGAAGACAAAACCTGCATCCCTGGATAGGGTATAAAAATAAGATTCATATAAATCAGTCGTTAAGTGCAACTCTTGATTCCAGATCACAAAAAACTGTTGCCGTTTTCAGTACGCCATAACAGCGGTGAACCCGTTTTCGCATCAGTGCGCCGATGGTTACCATTTTAGGTTTGCCCTCGAGACACATTTCCTGGTAGATATTACGCATCCGTTATTATTAATTTTTCCGTATTGGGCAGACATGTAGAGCTTTGCTCTGAGCTGTCGACTTCAGCAGCGCACAATCCCGTTTCAGGTCTGGGCTGGCCTGAATGTCCGCTTTAACCTGCCGTTCAATATTTCTCACTTCTTCATGGGGCAGCTGCGCCATTCTGATGCATGAACTGATGACGTCAGCAGGCGTGTCAGTAGACTGATATTTTTCGAGCCGGTTTTCCCCCGCATAGCGTCAGCCAGCAGCACATCCCAGCAAAACCGACTGGAAACATGATTTCACTCCTCTTACATAGAGTGTCACGCCAGTTCGCCTGGTATATACAGAGTCGTGCTCACGGAGACCCGGTCCGATACGCCCGGAAAATCTGACGCAGGTATTGACGCGCGCGAACCCGCTGCGGTCTGGATGAAGCGGACAACCCGCCCACTTTCCATGAGATCCGCAGTTTATCGGGAAGGTTATATGAAGCGCATTAGGGTGAGGTGTTTACACAGCGGTTACCGGGTTATAAGAATCTCTCGATGTGACAGAAGTATCCCGACCTCCGTGGCGATGAGTACTTACTGGTATGAGGCACAGGCAATTACGGACAAATTCCGCATATTTTCGGACAGGCGAAAATCTGACCTTGCAAATCATGCCGTTGTGGATATGCTATATACATAGCATATACGTTTCATATAAAGGCCAGCTATGGGTATCGTCAAAATTTCAGATTTAATGCATGAGAACCTGCGCATCGCCAGCACGGCGCTCAGTCGTTCGATCAACGCGCAGGCGGAGCACTGGATGAAAATCGGCATGCTGGCCGAACTTTATCCGCAGCTCAGCCATCAGGAACTGACGCGCCTGCTGATGCGGGTCGAACGTGATGGCGGCGCTGAACTGGCGCAGCTGCTTGACCAACCTTCCTTTATTCCGCAGGGAATCGCGCAATGAGTATTAAACTGCATACCGCTGAAGAGATTGAACGGGCGCGCGCCGCCGGTCACGCCGCCGCCAAAGTGCTGGAGATGATCGCGCCCTGGGTGAAACCCGGCGTTACCACCGATGAACTGGATCGCCGCTGTCACGACTATATTGTCAATGAGCTAAAGGTCATTCCGGCTAACATTGGCTATCAGGGTTACACCCGTACCGTTTGCACCTCGGTTAATCACGTGGTGTGCCACGGGATTCCGGGCGAGAAAAAGCTCAAAGACGGTGACATCGTCAATATCGACGTGGCGGTCATCAAAGACGGCTGGTACGGCGACACCAGCCGCATGTATTTCGCTGGTCAGCCGTCGGTACGCGCTAAGCGCCTGGTTGACGTGACGTATGAATCAATGGTGGCAGGCATTCGGGTGGTGAAACCCGGTGCAACGCTGGGCGATATCGGTGCGGCTATTCAGCAGGTCGCTGAAAAGGCAGGTTTTTCCGTGGTACGCGAGTATTGCGGTCACGGCGTTGGCGAGATCTACCACGGCGATCCACAAATCCTGCATTACGGCACGCCGGGCCAGGGGCTGGCGCTGCAGGCTGGCATGATTTTTACCATTGAGCCCATGATTAACGCCGGTAAAGCGGGCACCAGCGTGCTGTCCGATGGCTGGACGGTGGTGACCAAAGATCGCTCCCTGTCCGCGCAGTGGGAGCACACTGTTGCCGTCACGGATACCGGCTTCGACCTGCTCACACCCTGGCCGGAGGGGACCGGTGATTACGCCGCGATCGTTTAACATCTGCCAATCGTCCAATCTGTGATCTCTATTGTAGTACAATCAAAATAGATTGTACTACACTGCTAACTCATGACGATTTATATCGCTCATGTGCAATATCACTATCGGCATAGTTAATGCTTCCGCGTGGCCGAAATAAAATGATTTTTATTTTTCGGCTGCACTTCATTTATTGCTTAGCAAGCGAAACAGATCATTCATGACATCGCTGCCCTTGCGCCCGTCTGCCGGCGCGGAGTGGCGTAATGCTGCGTGACGAGGTGGATATGATAAGTTCCGATGTTTCTGGTTCTACGTTGAGTCAATTAAATAAGCGCATCATCCCGTTTATCGTAATCTGTTATTTTGTCGCTAATCTCGATAAAACCAATATCTCTATCGCTGCGCTGCAAATGAATGCCGATCTCGGGCTTACCACCAGCATGTACGGCCTCGGTGTCGGCATGTTCTATATTTCCTACATTCTTTTCGAAATTCCCAGCAATGTCATTATGACCAAAGTCGGCGCCCGGCGCTGGATAGCGCGCATTATGATTACCTGGGGCATTGTCAGTACCGGCATGGCGCTGGTTCATAGCGCCAATCAGTTATATGTGATGCGTTTTTTACTCGGTATGGCCGAAGCCGGTTTTGCGCCGGGTATTATCTATTATATTTCCTGCTGGTTCCCTAAAAGTAACCGCGCACGGGCAATGTCTTTCTTTTATATGGGATCGGTGGGCGCGTCGATTATTGGTCTGCCCATTTCCGGTGCCATTCTCAATATGCATGGCATTGCCGATATCGCAGGCTGGCGCTGGCTTTTCGCGCTGGAAGGCATTCCCGCAGTGGTGCTTGGTTGTCTGGTGCTGTGGCGCTTACCCGATAAGCCTGACGATGCTGTCTGGTTAACTACACCGCAAAAACACTGGCTGCGTCAGCGCCTCGAACAGGACAATCTGGGTGTTACCCTGAATAAGAACCACTCCTGGCTGCAGGCATTAAAAGATCGCACGGTGTTATTGCTCAGTCTGGTATGGTTTTTACAGGCGTTCGGTTCCATCGGCATTACGTTGTTCATGCCGTTGATTATTAAAAGCATGGCTGCAGAGCAGAGCAATTTTATTATCAGCCTGTTATCCGCCCTGCCCTTTGTGATGGCCTGCGTATTTATGTATTTAAACGGACGCCATTCCGATCGCAGCGGTGAACGCGCCTGGCATATGGGCTTGCCATTAATTTTATCGGGCCTGGCATTAACCGGCGCGATTTATTCGGGCAGCCTGTTGCTGGCCTATATTTTGCTGGTCTTCACCGTCGGGCTTAACTTTGCCCTGACGCCAATATTCTGGGCCGTGACCACAGAAAAATTAGCTGGCGTAGCCGCTGCGGCATCGATTGCCTTTATCAATACGGTGGCAAACTTTGTCGGACTGGGTTTACCGCCGCTGCTGGGAAAAATGAAAGATGCGACGCAGAGTTATCACTCAGGATTGCTGATTGTGGCGATAGCGCTGATTGCCGGCGGTATTCTCGGTATTATTATCGCCCGTCCATCGGGCGGTGCCGGTGCCAGCAAAACCCGCGCGCCGCATGCCGAAACCGGGCACTGAACGTGATTACGGCCCGCCTGCGGGCCTGACACTGGCCATCGCCTCTATCACCTCAGTCATGCGCTGAATCACCATCTGCGCCGCCCGCGATAGCTGGCGCGACGGTGCAGTACACAGCGCCAGGGTCAGCGGTCGCATCACGCTGTGCCTGAGCGGTACAAAGCAGAGCTGGTTCTCCTGCACCTCGGTCATCACGTCCAGCAGGCTCAGCACGCTGATGCCGGTGCCCTGCGCGATCAGGCTGCGAATCAGGCGGATGTCGTTACAGGCGATAATGTTTTCCGGCGCCAGGCCCTGCTTGCGGTACAGCGCATCGACACGTTCGTGGACTACCAGCGCGGCGCCAGGCACAATATGTCGCTCATGACTGAGCTCACTGAGCGACAGTAGCGGCCTCGTGCTAAGCGGATGGTCAGCGGCCATCACCACGCCCATCTCCAGTTCGGCAAACGCCAGCACTTCCAGTCCGCTCTGCCCGGCGGGATCGAGAATCAGGCCAAAATCGATTTCCGACTGGCGAATCATCTGGCTGATGCGGTGGCTGTTGTCCACCGTCAGCTCCAGCCGCAGCCACTGATGCTGGCGTGCGATATCGGCGATGGCGTCTGCCACGCTGCCTTTGGTCAGCGACTGCACCAGCCCGGCCGTGACGTTACCGCGCTTGAGTCCCTGTATATCATCGAAACGCTGCCGCGTGACGCGAAACTCACGCTGCCAGCGCATCACATCGTCATACAGCAATTCTCCGGCGGTGGTCATGCGCAGCCCTTCCGGCAAACGCTCAAACAGCGGCGTACCAAAACTCTCTTCCGCCTGCAGAATCTGCCGGTTAATGGCAGAAGCGGAAACGTGCAGTTGCTCAGCGGCTTTGCGCAAACTGCCGCTGCGCGCCACTTCGGCAAAATAGACGGCAAAGCGGGAAAACGGGCTCATTGCTCACCTGTACGGTTTTTTGCAACACCTGGCTGCATTCTTGCTGATGGATTTGCACAGACAAGCATATTAACAATGTCCTGACAAAAATGAAGCCTTCTATTTCGCCTTATGTGAGCACCTGACAGGACAACAGCATGAATAACATTACGCCTCCCGCACATTGCACGTTTGAACCTGATGACTGGCTGCGTCTGGCGCGACAGTGGCATCCGGTTGCCCGTTCCTGTGATATCGCCGGCGCACCGACCAAAGCGGTGCTGCTTGACGAGCAGCTGGTGCTGTATCGTCTGCAGGGTCAGGTGGTAGCGGCACGCGACGTTTGCCCGCATCGTGGCGTCCCGCTGACGCTGGGTTTTCATGATGAAGAGGGTATCGTCTGCCCTTATCACGGCTTGCGCTTCGGTGCCGGTGGCCGCTGCAATCGCATCCCGTCCAGCCCCGACCAGCCGATTCCGGCCAAGCTCAATCTGATCAGTTACGCGGTGGAAGAGCGCTTTGGTCTGATTTGGGTGTGCCTCGCGCCGGATGCTGACCAGCCCGCGCCGCTGCCCACCATGCCGCACTGGGATGATGCCGGTTTTCAACAGATCAACTGCCCCGGTTTTGAGGTCAACGGCTTTGCCGGACGTCAGGTGGAAGGTTTTCTGGATGTGGCGCACTTCGCCTGGGTGCACACGGAAACCTTCGCCGATCCCAACAACCAGGTAGTACCTGCCTATAACCCGGTCGAAACCGAGACCGGCTTTGCCGTGGATTACTGGAGCTCAGTGAGTAACTTTGCCGCTGACAGTACGCAGCAGGCGCCGGAAGGATTTAGCTGGCTGCGTCATTTCGAGATGCATCTGCCGTTTACCGCCACGCTGACCATTCATTTCCCCGGCGAATCGCGCCTGGTGATCATGAATGCCGCGTCGCCGGTGTCGGCGCGCAAAACGCGCATGTTTGCACCTATCGCGCGTAATTTTGACCTGCACATCCCGGTCGAAGAGGTGCACGCCTTCAATCAGCGCGTGTTCGAGGAAGATCGCCTGATGGTGGAAACCCAGCAGCCGGAGCGTTTGCCGCTTGACCTGGCTCTGGAAGCGCATATTCCGGCCGATCGCAGCTCCATTGCTTATCGTCGCGGCCTGAAGCGCATGGGCTTCGGCGAATTTTTCCTGGTGTAAGGAGGCAACGATGAGTGATCTGCTGAATGTGGTGGTGGATGGACTGTATCGTCAGGGACGTCACAATCTCAGCGTCACGCTGGTGGCAGAAAATGGCCAGCCGCTGCCGGACTGGCAACCGGGTGCGCACATTGATGTCCACCTGCGTGATGGCCTCATACGCCAGTACTCGCTGACCGGACGCTGCGATAACGCGCGCGGCTACCAAATCTGTATTGCCCGCGACGGGCAATCACGCGGGGGATCGCGCTACGTGCACGACACGTTGCGCCCCGGCCAGACGATTGCGATTTCGCCACCGCGCAACCTGTTTCCTCTGCAACCGGCCGCTAAAGTCATTTTGCTGGCGGCCGGAATTGGCATTACGCCGCTGTACGCCATGGCGCTGGCGCTGGAGGCCGCCGCCGTGCCTTTTGTACTGCATTACTTTGTGCGCCAGCGCGGTGATGAAGCTTTTGCCGCCGAACTGGCGCAGCGTTTTCAGCATGGATTTTGTGAAATCTGGTACAGCAGCGAAGGCCGCAGCGCCCGTGATTATCCACCGGCGGAACTGCTTGATGCTGCCGCCGACACGCATCTGTATCTGTGCGGGCCGGAAGGGTTTATGACGCACATGCAGCAGCAGGCGCTGGCGCGCGGCTGGGACAGCACCAATATTCACGCTGAAGCGTTCAAACCTGTCGCCCGCACGGCTGGCGCGGAAGAGGGCTTTACCGTGACGCTGGCACGCAGTGGGCAGCAATGTACCATTCCGCCTGACAAAACCATTGCCACGGTGCTGCTGGAGCATGGCGTCGACGTTCCGCTCTCCTGCGAGATGGGCATGTGCGGCGCCTGCCTGACGCGGGTCACCGCCGGAGAGATCGATCATCGCGATACCGTGCAGTCTGACAACGAAAAAAGCGCCCCGGAGCAGTACATCGCCTTGTGCTGCTCGCGCAGCAAATCGGCGGAACTGGTGATTGATCTCTAGGGCGCGCGGCAAAATGACTTAATCCGTGCCGGAAAGCTCAGGTTCCGTGCGCAGCACAATGGCTTCTTCTGCCGCCTGTGGCAGCAGCTGCAGCAGCCTGCTGGCCATCTGGCTTTCCTGCTGCAGGATGCGCCGCACGATCCTGACATCCTCCCCCTCTTCCGCCTGCTCTGCGGCCACCAGCAACGTCGAGTAGGTGGCGATTTTATAGTTACAGAACACGTAGCTGCTGACGGCCACACGGATGCCCTCTTCATCCTGCAGCATATCGCTGGCGGCCTGACCGACCGCCGACATCCGGCCTAACGACTCCTTCAGCACCGACCAGCTGCTGTCATACTGGCGCAGCAGCGTTTTCACCTGCTGCTGCTGCTCACGACTTTGCTCAAGATACTGCTCAAGGCGCGTCTGCAACGCGGGATGCTCCGTCAGGCGCAACACCGCCGCTTTCAACAAGCTTTCCGCGTGTTTTTCCATAGCATGCGCATCGCGCAGCCAGTCCAGATACACAGATTCCTTCGTCATGTTTCGCTCCAAAGTAAAGTGACACCGGCCAGGCACATCAGCCGCGTTGGATGCTCGTCACTGAGCCGGCAGCACGCTCTTACCTCATCGCTTTCAGGCTGTTTATCTGAAAATAAGCGAAGCGCTAATTAAGTCCAGGCGAACAACTTAATTAAACGTAGCAAGTAAGCGCAGCTGTGCAAGAAAGGTTTTTAAGAATTGCGACAGCGGATAATTGTCATAACCTCATCGAATCACATTAGCGTCGCTAAAAGAATGCTTCCCTTTATGAAAGTAAAATGTTAACAATTCCACCCCAGATGTTTTGCCGGAATAAATCAGCTGGAATTGACTCATAGTTAAACAACCAACGTGCTGTAAATTAAAAGTTAAGATTATTCCTGGCTTGATTATGGTAAAAACATCGCTACATTTATTTTTGCTTCATGCGGGTATGAACTGAGAGGAAAAAAATGAAGGATCCAAAGAAGAAACCTGAAGAGGAAGAAAAAGTGACGCAACGTCGTGGGGGTTCAGGCAACTTCGCAGCCGATAAGGAGCGCGCGGCTGAAGCAGGCCGCAAGGGTGGTCAGGTCAGTGGCGGTAACTTTAAGAACGATCCACAGCGTGCCATTGAAGCCGGCAGGAAGGGAGGAAAGATCAGTCGTCGTAAATAAGACTTTCCCCTCTTAATACTGATTTAACCTCGATAACCTTTGGCACCACACTCTCCTGACATTGAGTTTACGCTTCGCTTAAATGCGTTATAAACCTTGTCAGGAGAGTAATTTTCTCGCTGGAAAACAATTAATCGATCAAATCTTCAGCGATCCGGCAGCATTTACCGCTTCGCTTATAATGCCTCAATTGCATCGTTTATTTACCACGAATTTAAACCATTGCTTATTTAACTAACAAATCCGCAGCGGCTATATTTGTACAAGCCACACAGACTTGTACACTTTTATTTAAGCGGTTTTTATAACCTGCGCTGATATATACACAAGCTTACAATTAGCTAACTCCGCATTATTAAAGGGATAATTGCATCTGCGATGCACCTTACCGGGGTTAATCCGCCGCTATCCACTTGATATCCCCTCTGTTTTAGCTAAATTCTCCCTTCAGGCTCACACACGCGTCGTTTACCCTGACGCTAAGGAAACCCATGAACGCTGAACTCAATGACTGTATCGCGCTGTGCTATCGCTGCGCGACCGCCTGCGACCACTGTGCGGCGGCTTGTCTGCTGGACGCTGACGCCAGTGAGATGAGCGTCTGCATTAGCCTGAATCAGCAGTGCGCGGCGCTGTGTCGCGTAACCGCCCAACTGCTGGCTGCCCAGAGTGAACTGAGCGAGCAGCTCTGTACCATCACGTCGATGGCCTGTCAGCTGGCCGGTTGGGAGTGCCAGAAGCACCAGCATCCGCACTGTCAGACCTGTGCTGAAATTTGCCTGCAATGCGCAGATAGCTGCATGACGGTGGGCATGGCGGAATAAGGGATTGAGGTACCGGGCGGGCGGTGGCAGGTCGCCAGTGCAGCGACTGGCGACCTGGCTTAATGGTCCTGCATCACCAACCCGCCATCGACATACAGCGTCTGGCCGGTGACAAATTCGCTCCATGCTGATGCCAGAAACAGCACTGGCCCGGTGATATCCGCAGCGCGCGCCAGTCGTCCGAGCGGCGTTTGCGCCGTCAGCGCGTGGCGGACCGCTTCTGGCGTATGCTGACTGGCATCGGTGGGATACACCAGTCCCGGCGCCACGCAGTTCACCCGAATGCCCAGCGCCCCCAGTTCGGCCGCCAGCGTCCGGCTGAAGCCCGTCAGCGCGGCTTTTGCGGTGATATAGTCGTGATAAGCCACCGCTGGCCGGGCGATCAAATCACTCACCAGATTGATGATACTGCCGCGCGCGCGGCGGCGCATCAGCGGCAAGGCCGCCTGACACACGTTGTAGCAGGCGTTCACTGCGCCATCAAACTGCGTCTGGTAAGCGGACCAGGACGTTTCCCAGAAGCGCTGGCGCTGGTCCGGATCGAAGCGATAAGGTGCGAAGGCATTGTTCACCACCACATCCAGTCGCCCGGTAGCGGCCTCGATCTGCTGCATCATATCGGCTACCTGTGCGGCACAGGTCACATCGGCGGCAATCGCCAGTGCACCCCCGCCCTGTGCTTCACAGGCCGCCACCACCTGCGCAGCGGCGTCGTGATTACGTAAATAGTTGACCACGACAAACGCGCCTTCGGCGGCAAAGGCCTGGGCAATGGCGGCGCCAATACCGCGGCTGGCGCCGGTCACCAGCACGGTGTAATTGCTGAATTTCATTGCGTTTCTCCACGCCCGCTCAGTCAAGATAGGGCGCATAGTGTTCAGCGGCCGTTTCCGCCGCCTGTTCGATTTCGCACAGGGTGACCAGATCCAGCAGGCTAAAGCGGCCATCGTGATGCCAGCCCGCCTCCGGTGAAGTCATGTTACCCAGCGCCGTGATGCGCGTGACGCCCGCCGCACCGAGCTGCGCCGCCAGCCGAAACAGCACCTCGGGCGCGGCCGCGAGGCCAACGCTTTGCAGATACGCGCGCTGCGCGGCCACCCAGTTTACCGTCTCCTCCAGCGTATCCACGGCAATCACCTTCAGCGTACGTCCGAGCGCGCCCGGTTGTAGCGGCTCCGGCTTGTCGACGTACACCACCGCCCAGGCATCGTGCTCATCGCCGTACAGCGTGCGGTCACCGCTCAGCGCACGCATTTCCTCCGCGTTGCGCCACGCGGCCACAGCCTGACTTTCACCCAGCGTCAGCGTCGCGCGCGGATAGCGCTGTGCCAGCGCGGCAAGTTCATGGGCGAGGTAAGCAGCAAACTCCTGCGGCGTCACCCGGCCGCCGCGCTCAATAAACAGCGCCTGCGGCGAGTAACAGCCGGCCTGGTCATAGCGCATCACATCGTAAGCCACCTGACGCGCCAGCGCCGTACCGCGCCGCACGTCCAGCGCCGACCGCGCCACCATGCCAAAACTGATTTTGTGGCCATGCGGCAGAAAGCGCGTGGCTGGCGGCAGACGCCGCTGCATCGCCGTCAGCGCGGTTTCTCCGCCATAAGCCATCACCACGTCTGCCTCGCGGAACCACTGCTGCTCAGTGCGTTCATCACCGCCCTGCCACCATACAACGGCCAGACAGTCGCCCAGCTGCGGATCGATCTCCGCCAGCAGCTGGGCGAACCAGCCCGCCATCAGCGGCTCAGCGCTCGCTACTTTGCCCACGCTTCCCGCCTTCACCAGCAGGCCGGCAATCAGGCTCCACAGCGACAAACCCGGCACATTGCCGGCCCAGATCTGCAGCAACAGCTGCGGACCAAACGCGCGGGCAAAGCCGCCTTTTGGCCGCGGCTGAAAATCGTCCAGCATCTGCACGTTGCCGAAATCCTCCGCCAGAAAACGCCGCAGCTGCGGTTCACGGAAGGTTTTGAGATAGCCGGTTAAACCGAGCCGCAGCATCTCGGCGTCATAGCCGGTAACCAGCGGCAGCAACCGCTCCGCCTGCTGGCGCAACGGGTGCGAACGGTCAAGCAGGCGCGCGATGGCTTCATCAATCAACGCAGTGATGCGCGCTACGCTCAGGGTGTGCAGGTAGCGGCGCGCGTTATCGCGTACGCTGGCCGCCAGCGTGGCAATCTGCGCCTCGGACAGCACCGGCACGCACACTTCCAGCGCGCTGCCCACATGGCCAAAGTGCAGGCTGTGCCACGCCACCTCGCTGTGGCGGATGCCCGGCAGATGGCCGGCATACACTTTCATGCCCGTGCCTGCGCAGCAGCGAGAAACGATTCCATCGCCAGCGAGCAGCCTTTGGCATCCGCGCCTGCGACGCGGCCCAGCAGCTGAAACCCGCCGGGCACCATCACGCCGGCATCTTCGGTCAGAATGGCGGAAACAGAATTGAAATGGGCGAGATCGTGATGCACCAGTACGCCTGTCTCACCTTCCGGCACGTCCGCACCGGTCAGCGGATTGACCACGCGCGTGCGGATCCAGTGCGGTCCGGATTTCACCGGCGGGCAGATTTCATTGCCGGCATCGTAAAACTGCGTGCTGAGTTCAGTCATGCCGTACATATTGATGCAGTGCGAACGCGGCACGCCGAGCGTCTGCTGCAGCGCGCTATAAAACGCTTCCGCCGCAACTTCACGCGACTGGCCCTTAAAACCCCCGGTGTCGAGGATGCGGCTGCCCAGCGGCAGCCTGAAACGCCGCTGCTGACGCGCCAGTTCGTCCAGCAGATGGACAAAACTGTAGCTGGCACCCAGCAGGGCATAGGGTTGGCCGCTGGCCTGCGCCTGCTCCAGCGCGGCGATCAGACGCGGCAGTTTCAGCCCCTGCGCATCAACCATTACTTCGCTGTCTGGCGTGCCGCATTCTTGCATCGCCAGCGTCAGATAATGGGCCAGCGAAGAGTTGGGCAGCTCGCTGCTGTGCGGAAACAGGATCGCCATCGGCAGGCGCGGATATCCGGCCATAAAGCGCTGGCGGAAATTGATCAGCATCGAGCGATCGTAAACCGCCAGCGTCGGGTGATAGCTGCGCCCCCGGCCGGTCCCCGTGGTGCCGCTGGTCATAAAGATATGGGGAATCTCCGCCACCGGACGGCAGCTCAGCGTCAGATCTTTAAACGCCGTAATCGGCACCGCCGGAATCTGCCGCCACTGTTTGACCGTCAGCGGCGTGCGGCCGCGCTGGCGGGCGAAGCGGGCGTAAGGAAGATTGTGTTCGAATTGCCACGCGAACAGCTGCAGCGCCAGCTGGTTGAAATCCGCTTCCGTGGTTTCCTGGCGCTGCATAAACGCCAGCAGCGCGGCAATGATTGACGCTTCGGTCATGAAGGTGCCCTCTTTGGACTGCGGCATAACGGCCAGCCAGGGCCTGAGAAATGCGCAGGATTCGCAGAAAGGCGCAAAGAGGGAATGAGGGCGTGCAGTGACCCCGGTTCCACATCCCTACGCCGGTATTAGCCGGATCAGGTTCAGAGGGTCACTACGTTGCCGGCCGTGACAGCCGCGCGGGTAGAATCTCAGCCCTCTAACAGGGCACCCCTTGGAACAAGCTGCATTCTGGGGTCGGAACGGAGGGCATGTCAAGGCGGGAAGGCGCAGACCCCCCGCTTCAGCAACGCGATTATTAACGTGAAATATCACTCACAGGAGCGCGATCAGCCCGGCTGACGCAGGCAAAGCGATCGCTGAGCAGCGGATAGTTTTGCGCATCCGGCAGTTCAAAGTGCCACCATTCGGTGGGCATCCCGACAAAACCGCCGCCGAGCATGATGGCGTTCAGCAACAGGCGATGGCGCTGCGCCTGCTGCGGCACGTTGGGATGGAACGGGTGCGACTTAGCAGACATGTCGTCAAACCCGGTCCCCATTTCCAGAATGTTGCCCGCCTCATCCACCAGCGTCACATCGATCGCCACGCCACGGCTGTGATTCGAGCCCCGCGCCGGTGGCACCACATAATCCGCGTCGGGACAGGCATCCCACAAGTGCCACTGCGCCTGCTGCGGACGATACGCGTCCAGCACCAGCAGGCGAAATCCCGCCAGCCGGGCGATGTCACTGCTGCGGCGCAGCGCGGCGGCGGCATCCGGATGCAGCAGCGCCTGCGCGTCGCGATAAATAGCATACCCGGCGATGTTATCGGCGGTGGCGTACTTCAGATCAAACATCAGGCCTGGCAAGGTGGCAGCCAAATCGATTAATTCAACGTCCTGCACTGTACATCATCCTGTTAATTGTTAGCCGGCAGCGTAAACGGCTGGCGCGGCAGCGTGGTGAGTCGCTCTGCGCCCTGTGCCGTGACGCGCACGGTTTCACTGAAGGCGAGGCCCTGCGCTGAAATATACATGTGAAATACCATGTTTTCCTCCAGTAACCACGGCGCCTGAGGATGAAAACAGCAGCTGAAATCGCTCGGACGCGGGGTGCGCGTATACAGACCCAGCGCATAACCGGTGATGTTGCTGTAATCCTCACGCAGCCCGGCGCTGAGCACCGCCTCACGCGCGACGGCATCCACCGTGCAGGCCGCAACGCCCGGCTTCATCGCCTGCAGCTGGCGATCCTGAATGGCGATCAGCTGTTGTGCCAGCGCCGCGCGCGCCGCAGAGATTTCACCGACAATCAGCGGACGCATCAGGCGCGCGCTGTAGTGCCGCACTTTTGGGATCAGCTCAACGTGCAGCACATCGCCCGCTTGCAGACGCTGCTCATGGCCGCTGGCATGCAAAAAACCGCTATCGCCGCTGGCGATAACAATCGGTCCGGTTTCACCGCTGTCAGCGCCAAGCCGCAGAAATTGTTCCGCCGCCAGCGCGGCGACATCACGCACGCGCCAGCCGCCCTGCACCTGCGCACTCAGCTGGGCCAGCGTGGCATCGGCAATGCCGGCGGCCTGGCGTAAGCTGGCGATTTCAGCCTGAAATTTAACGCTGCGCAACCGGTCGCTGAGACCGCTGACCTCACACCAGCGCACCCCGGGCAGATGGCGCGCCAGCTGCTGCCAGCTATGCACCGTCATGCCGTAGGATGCATAATCAGCCCCCAGTCGCGCCCGCTGATAGCCGCGCCGCGTCAGGCTTTGCGCCACCGCCAGCCACGGATCGTCTTCATCACGGTACGCGTCAATCGCCAGCTGCGGTGACTGCGCGCGGCACGGCGCGGCATCCAGCTGGCGCAGCACCATCCACGGTTCGTCCTGCAACGGCACCAGACAGGCACGATAACGCGTTTCCGACACGGTAAAACCGGTTAACCATGCCAGCAGTTCGCCATGATCGATCAGCATCACCTCAATGTCGGCGGCGCGCATGGCGCTGCGCAGCCGTGACAGCGCGTCGGCGATCATGACGCCGATTCAACCGGCTGGCAGATGTCGAGGATCGCCAGCAAATAGATACGCACCATATCGAGAAACTCACTGATCTCGACGCGCTCGTCCGGCATGGTGTTGTACTTGCCGCCGGGCCCGCACACGATGCCCTCCATGCCCGCATGCTGATACAGGTGCGCCGCATCGGTACCATAGAAGGCGGGCGGCGTGATCACCCCGGTGGGCTGCGGCGTGCCGCGCACAGTCTGCCAGCCGCGATTGACCGCTTGAACAATCGGCGATTCCGGCGACACCTCAAACGGCAGCATGGTGGGTTTATCGCGCAGGCCGTCATCGAACAGCTGCGCCTGCAGACCCGGATAGCGCTGGCACAGTGCATCCAGCAGGGCCTGCAGGTCGGCCAGCACACCATCCACCGTTTGCCCCGGCGCAAAGCGGGCGGAGCCTTTCAGGCGGACAAAATCCGCGACCTGCGGCGGCCGCCACTCCTGCAAATCACGCCCCAGCGCACCGTGAACGGTGCCAATATGGCCACGGTTAATTTTGCGGTGTTCTGCGCTTTTCGCTCCGCTGAAGGTGATGTTATTGATCTGCGGAATCAGTTCAACCGCCGCCGCAATCGCGTCGACCGCCTCTTCACGCTTTGACAGATGGCGCGTATCGCCGGTCAGTTCAATGGTGAACATCAGCGAGCCGGCATGCATGGTCAGTGCCTGTAAATCCGTGGGTTCGGCATTGATGAAATAGTCGGCGCGTACGCCCTGCTCAATCGCCGCCAGCGTACCGATGCCGCCCTGTAACTCGCCGACCACGTAAGTGAGGATCACGTCGCCCCTGAGCTTCACGCCGGCATCAATCAACGTCTTCAGCGCGCAGAAATAGGCGGCATCGCCCGCTTTCATGTTAGAAACGCCGATGCCGTAAATAAATTGCTCGTCGATTTTTCCCGCCCAGGGATCGACGGTCCAGCCTTCGGTGACCGGGTTAGTATCAAGATGACCGTTGAACAGCAGGCTGTGGCCGCCTCCGCTGCCGGCCAGCCGCCCAATGGCGTTCAGCCGATCGCTGGCCACCGGCTGCAGCTCAGTCTCCAGCCCCAGCTGCGCCATCTGTTCTGCCATATAGCGGGCTAATTCGCGCTCGCCCTCGGTGGCGCTGTAACTTTTGTGCTGCACCATTTTTGCCAGGAAAGCGAGGCAGTATTCACGATCGATGTGATGAATTAACTGTTCAGGGTTCATGCGCTTCTCGTTATGCCACGGATTGGGTCAGATCAGGGATGTGCACGGCATCAAGCAGTGCACGGGTGTAAGGATGCTGTGCCTGCGCCCGCATATTCTCGCCGGGCAGCACTTCCACCACATCACCGCGATACATCACCGCCACGCGATGCGCGATCTGGCGGATGAGATTGAGATCGTGGGTGATGAACAGATATGCCGTGCCGTAGCGACGGCGCAGCTCCAGCAGCAGCTCGATAATGGTGGCCTGCACCGACACATCCAGCGCCGCCGTGATTTCATCGCAAATCACCAGGTCCGGCGGGTTAGCGAAGGCGCGTGCAATCGCCACGCGCTGTTTTTGCCCGCCCGACAGCGCGTGCGGATAGCGGCTGGCAAATTCCGCAGGCAGCCGCACTTCCTGCAGCAGACGCGCCACCGCCTGCGCCTCGCTTTCTCCCGGTGGCAGTCCATACAGCCGCAGCGGACGGGCGATAATTTCGCCGACGGTCATGCGCGGATTGAGTGACGCATCCGGATGCTGAAAAATCATCTGCACGCGGCGGCGATACGCCGGGTCCATCTGCGCGCGGCCATATAACGTCGCGCCGCAGAAGTCGATGCTGCCACTGAACGGCACCAGGCCGGTTATCGCCTTGCCGAGTGAAGATTTACCCGAACCGGACTCGCCGACCACGCCGAGAATTTCGCCCTGATGCACCGTCAGCGAAACCGCATTGGCGGCCCGCGTCGTGTTCGCTTCGCGTTTCAACAGCCGATCGAGCACGCCGTGCTGGCCATAATCAATCGTCATCGCCTGCAGGCTGAGCAGCGGCTGACGGCCGGCCGCATCCGCGACCAGCCGATGCTGCGGATCCGGCACCGCGGCAATCAGTTTGCGCGTATACGGATGCGCGGGCGCGCTGAACAGCGTGCGCGTCGCGGCCTGCTCGACGATGCGGCCCTGCTCCAGTACGCACACGCGGTCGGCCACTTTCGCCACCAGCGCCAGATCGTGTGAGATATACAGCGATGCGACGCCGGTCTCGGCGCGCAGTCGCTCGTAGAGATCGAGGATTTGCGCCGAGCTGATGACGTCCAGCGCCGTGGTCGGCTCATCAAAAATCAGGCAGTCCGGCTGGCAGGCGAAGGCGGTAGCGATCAGGATGCGCTGCTTCTCACCGCCGGAAACCTGATGCGGATAGCGCTGCATCATGCGTGCCGGGTGCTTCAGCTCGACATCGCGCAGCAGCGATTCCCCCAGCTGCTGCGCTTCGCGCGCTGACAGCCCACGATGACGGCGCAGCACTTCGGTGACCTGTTCACCCAGCGTCAGCGTCGGGTTCAGCGATGCGCTGGGATCCTGAAAAATCATGCCAAGCTTTTTACCGCGCAGCGCCATCAGTTGGTGCGCTGGCAACTGCAGCAGGCTTTCGCCGTTCAGCCGGATATCACCCGCCTGCTCGCGTGCGTTACTGGCCAGCCAGCGCATGATCGCCCAGCCAAGGGTGGTCTTGCCGGAGCCAGATTCTCCTACCAGCCCCAGCACTTCGCCCGGCATCACCTGCAGGGTGATATCGCGCAGTACCGGCAGCGAATGGCCGCGCGCTAACGCATAATCGAGGCTGTAATTGTCCACCGACAGCACCGGGTTGTGCGGACTCTTCATTTGTGGCTCCCTGGATTTAGCACATCACGCAGGCCATCGCCCAGCAGGTTGAAGCCAATCGCCACCAGCGCGATAGCCAGACCGGGGATCATCATCATCCACGGTGCTTTAAAGAAATAGCTGCGCGCCTCGGACACCATCAGCCCCCACTCTGGCTCGGGCGGCTGCGCGCCGAGGCCGAGAAAGCTCAGCGTGGCAAACAGCATGATGGCGAATGCCACGCGAATGGTGGCTTCCACGATGATCGGCGCGAGAATGTTCGGCAGCATTTCGCGCAGAATGATGTAGTAACCCGCTTCGCCACGCGCGATGGCGGCGCTGATGTAGTCCTGCTGACGCGCCGCCAGCGCCACGCTGCGCGCAATGCGCACCATGCCCGGCACGAAGGCGATGGTGATGGCCAGCACGGCGTTCATGCTGCTCTGCCCCAGGGTGCTGACAATCAGCAGCGCAAACAGCAGGCTGGGAACCGCCATCACCGCATCCATGGTGCGCATCAGGAATTCATCCACATTGCCGCCCAGATAGGCGCTGGCGGTGCCCAGCACCGAGCCAGTAACCATCGCCAGCGCGGTCGCCAGCAGCGACAGCAAAATGGTGGATCGCGCGCCGACCAGCACCCGGCTGAAAATGTCACGCCCCAGCTGATCGGTGCCGAACCAGTGTTCTGCGCTGGGCGGGCGGTAACGCGTCAGGATGGAGATCGCTTCCGGATCAAACGGCGCCACGTGCGCGCCGCCCGCCACCATCAGCAGCGCCAGCAGCAGAATCAGCACACCCGCCGCACCCTGCGGCGAGCGCAGTAATCGTTTCAGTATTTCAGGCATAGGAAATCCGCTTATCGAGCATGACGTAGGCCAAATCCGCGAGGAAATTCACCACGGCATAGGTTGCCGCGAGGATCATCACGCCGGCCTGAATGGTGGGCAAATCGCGCGCCTGTACCGCGACAATCAGCTCCCGGCCAATACCGGGAATGGCAAAAATCTCCTCCACCACCACAATCCCGCCCAGCAGATAGCCGACGTCGAGCGCCACAATGGTGATGGTGGGCAGCAGGCCATTGCGCAGTGCATGGCGCCACAGGATGCGCCGGCGCGACAGGCCTTTCAGCCACGCGGCGCGAACGTAGTCGGTGTGCAGCACGTCAACCATTTCTGAGCGCAC
Source organism: Pantoea sp. VS1 (assembly GCF_002207995.1). Lineage (NCBI taxonomy): Bacteria > Pseudomonadati > Pseudomonadota > Gammaproteobacteria > Enterobacterales > Erwiniaceae > Pantoea > Pantoea sp. VS1. The sequence continues at coordinate 442,615 of NZ_NHZE01000045.1, read as the reverse complement.
CATGCGTGAAACGTGTGCCACCAGAATCAGCGCAACGGTGATCGACGGCAGAATCAGGTGCTGAATACCGCTGATAAAATTTTCGCTGAGCGGCACGTAGCCGGTGGCGGGCAGAATCTGCCAGACATCGGCAAACAGCAGCAGCACCAGCGTGGCGGTGACGAATTCCGGAAACGAGATACCCATGTACGAGATCACGCTGACCAGCACATCGGCGGTCTTACCGCGCCGCACGGCCGCCCAGATGCCGAGCGGAATAGCGATCACCAGCATCAGTAACAGGGCGCACAGCGCCAGCAGCAGCGAGCGCGACAGCGCCGTCAGCAACGTTGGTCCGACCGCCAGGCCATTGCGCATCGACACGCCAAAGTTGCCCTGCAACGCCTGCGTCAGCCAGTGCCAGTATTGCAGCCAGGCGGGCGCATCCAGCCCAAGCCGCGCCCGCACCGCCGCCAGCGCTTCCGGCGTGGCGTTTTGTCCCAGCAGCGTGACCGCAGCATCGGCGGGCAGCAGCTGAGTGATGCCAAACACCAGCAGCGACACCACCAGCAGCGTGTAAATCATCAGCAGCAGGCGTTTAAGCAGGTAACTTGCTGTCACGGTCGCTCCTTACAGGCTGCGCTTTGGCGCGTTAGCGGTCAGCCAGACATGATCGAGGCGGAACACCGCACCGCGCGGATGCAGATGATAGCCCGCCACGTGCTCACGACTGGCAGCCAGCAAATCAAAGAAGGTCGGGATTAATGAGGGCACCTCGTCGTGCATCAGCTGCTGGGCTTTGCCGTACAGCTGGCTGCGCAGCGTTTCGTCATTGGTTTCGCGCGCCGCCATCACCGCACCGTCGAAAGCCGCATTGTTCCAGCGCGTTTCGTTCCACGCCGCTGTTGAGGTATAGAGCAGAGAAAACACCGCATCCGGCGTCGGCTGCATGTTGTAAAAGCCGACGTAGAAATTGCCCTTCTTCCACACCTGATCGAGATAGGTGCTGTGCGCCATGGTCTGCACATTGATACGGAAACCGCCCGGTTTCGCCATCTCCCGCAGGGCAATCCCCAGCTGGGTGCGGGTTGACGGCTTGTCTGAGGCGATAAGCGTTAAATCCAGCCCATTGGGATAACCGGCCTCCGCCAGCAGCGCTTTGGCTTTGCTGTAGTCCAGCGCTTTTTGCGTCAGCTGCGCGTAATACGGATAAGCGGCGTTGATCGGCGTGTCGTTACCCGGCGATCCCAGACCGTCTGCGACAAAATCCACCGATGCCTGACGATCCACGCACAGCGCCAGCGCCTGGCGGACGCGCACATCATTAAAGGGCTTTTGATCGCAGCCCATGTTGACGTTAAGAAACTGGCCGGACGCCACGCGCAGCGGCAGTACGCCCGCCGATTTGGCTAAGCGGGCGAACTCGCTCGACTGCGCACTCAGCATCAGATCGGTATCGCCGGCGATTAGCGCGGAGCTTTCAGCGATAGCGTCGGGATACACCACCACTTCCACGCCATCCAGATACGGCCGCGTGGCGTCGTAATAGTGCGGGTTGCGTTTCACCACGATTTTGCGTTCCGGATCGTAAGACACCAGCTGGAACGGCCCGGCCCCCAGCGAGGCGCTACTCAGCTTGTCGTACTGCCCCTGCGCGATATGCGCCGGGATAATTTTGGCATCCGGATAGGCCAGCATCACCGGCAGATCGGCATAAGGCGCCTCGGTCTCAATCAGGATGGTGTTGTTGTCTTTGGCGCTTACCGTTTTAATCGGGCCGATGTTGTGCAGCGCCGGTGAGGCGTTTTTTGGGTCCAGCAGTGCCTGCAGGCTGGCGACCACGTCCGCTGCGGTGAGCGGCGAACCGTCGCTGAAGCGCAGATCGGGCCGCAGCGTGAAGGTCCACTGGGTTAAGTCGTCGTTCGGCTGCCAGGACTGCGCCAGATCGCCTTCCGCTTTCATCGCCTGCGTCAGGCGGGTTAAGCCGCTATACAACAGCTCTGCCACCAGATATTCCGGATTAACCCGCACCTGATGGGGATTGAGCACGCTAACCGCCTGGTCAACGCTGATGCGCAATACGCCACCTTTACGCGGCGTGCCGCCCGGGGTCGCGCTGGCAACGGCGGCAGCCGAGGCACTGAATGACCAGGGCAGCAGCGCCGCTCCGGTCAGGGCGGTTGAACTGGCGATAAACTGTCTGCGGTTTAACCCTTTCATGGCGCACATCTTCTGTTCCTCGTTGGTTTATTAATTACCCTGGGTTGGCTGAAAATCATTGGCGAGATACGCCAGAATCGACTGCGAAAGTGCAATAACATCTGCCATCGTGGTGTATTCATCGGCGGCATGAATGCGGTTATCGGGACGGGCAAGTCCGCCCAGCAGAATTTCCTGAATGCCGGCCTGCTGCACCCAGCCCATATCCGAGCTGGTGGCGGATCCCCAGGCTTTGAATTCTGCTGGTGGGAAGCCGAAGCCCTGGCTGAGCGCCGCCTGCCAGCGCGGCCAGTGAGGACCGGTGGGATCGGCGACTGGTGCCAGATGGCCAATCAGCTGCAGCGTGACGTCGCTGGCGGCGCTGCCCTGCATCGCCTTATCCACGCACTGCGTCAGCTCCTGCCACACGTCGGCAAACGGCTCTTCCGGCGCATAACGGCGATTAACCAGCAGCTCGAAGCGTTCCGGAATGGTCGAGCCTTTACTGCCGCCGTGCGCGGCGGCCAGCGTCAGTAAGGCGGTGAGCGGCTGGCCCTGATAGTGCGGCGGCGCGGGCATTGCCGAAACCCGCTGTTCCACTTCACCTTTCAGCTGATACAGCGCATTCATCAGCGGAAGCGCGGCCTCAATGGCGTTAATACCCTGCAGCGGATCGCCGGAGTGCGCCGAGCGGCCGCTGACGATAATTTTGATATCGATACTGCCAAAGCAGCCGGCCCAGATGCGCGGCACCGCGCCGCCGTTGAAGCTGAGCAGGTGACCGTGGAATAACTGCTGCTCCGCCAGATAACGAATACCGGGATAAAGGCCGCCCTCTTCATCGGTACAGAGTAAAAACACCGGGTTATAGCGCAGGCGGAGCTGATAGCGCTGCGCGGCCCGCACCGCAGCCAGCGCGGCCACGATGGTGCCTTTCATGTCCGCGGCACCGCGTCCAAACAGCTTATTTTCCGCCACGCTGAGCGCCAGCGGCGGAAAGCGCCAGCCATCACCGGCCGGAACCGTATCGGTGTGAAAGTAGAGATTGCAGTTTTCAGCCGCGCCGGCATCCAGCGCGGCCAGCAGATTCACCCGCTCGCCCTGCGCGCTGCCGTCCGGCGTCTGCCACAGCACGTCGGGCACCGAAACGCGCTGCAGGTTAAAATGCAGCGGCTGCAGCATCGTACTCAGCAGGTCGGCGAATGCTGCGTAACCCAGTCCGGGCGGGAAGCAGGTATCCACCGCCAGCATGCGTTGCAGATCGTCAAGAATCTGCGCCTGATCGTCGGCGATATGGGTCAAAGCGCGCTGTAGTGATGAATTTTCCTGCATAAACTGTTCACTTATTGTATTTCTATATAGTTTATAGATAATGCAAATGAACAGCTGGGGTCAATCGGTAATCGGAAACATGCAAAAAAACTATGACGCGCACGACGTTCCTCAATTCAGTCGCCTGAACGAAGGCGAAGGCGCTCCGCTGTACGAAGTTGTGAAGCGCCATATCAGTGAATCCATCCTGCAGGGCGAGCTGCCGGCGGGCACCATTTTGCCCAGTGAAAACAGTCTGGCGGCAAAGTTCGGTGTCTCGGTCGGTACGGTGCGCAAGGCGCTGGCGGCGCTCACAACGGAAGGGATGCTGATGCGCCGGCGCAAAACCGGCACGGTGGTGACCGGCTGGGCGCCGCTGCATAACCTCAGCCATTTCTTTCACTATTTTCGTCTGCATGACAAAGCGGGCGGTTTGCTACAGTCGGAAACGCGACTGCTGGAGTATCAGCACAGCCGCGCCAGCGCCGACGAGGCCGATAAGCTGCAGATCGCAGCGGGTGACGCAGTGATTCGCCTGAAACGCCTGCGCCGGGTGAAGGGCATTGCGGCCATGCATGAAACGCTGGTGCTCCCTGCCGCGCGTCTGCCCGACTTTCCGCCGGCGGAACAGCTACCGCAGTTGCTGTATCGTTACCTGTTTGAGCAGTACGATGTGCGTGTTGCGGCAGTACGCGAGCAGATCAGCGCCACGCTCGCTACAGAAGAAGATGCCAGCCTGCTGGAACTTGCTCTGCCGCACGCGGTGATGGTGATCGATGAGGTCTCATTTGATCAAAGCGCCACGCCGGTGATTCTTGCACATCACCGTTTCAGCACTGAACATTTTATGTATGTCAATGAGATACGCTGATTATGTAGACGTTTTACTGTAAAGTGTTTCAGATGCGCATCGACGCGCACCTGATTAATTTGCACCAAAACGCAGCGAACGTTGTGAATAACAACCGCTAAGGTGATCTCACTGAACAGGACATTTCCCATGGCAGGACGGCAGCATCATTACCAGATTCACCTTCGCTGGAGCGGCAATCGCGGCGATGGCACAGCTTCTTATACCGCTTACGATCGTGACAGCGAATTACAGGCACCCGGTAAACCGCCCATTTTGCTGAGTGCCGATCCGGCATTTCGTGGGGATAAAACGCGCTGGAATCCTGAGGAATTGCTGCTGGCGTCTGCGGCGGCCTGCCATAAGCTGTGGTATTTACACCTGTGCGCCGATGCCGGCATTGTGGTGGAGGAGTATGAAGATGCTGCCGAAGGGAACATGGTCGAGGGGGCGCGTGGCCGCTTTACCGATATCACGCTGAAGCCGCGCATTAAACTGCGCGACCCAGCGGATGCCGATCGCGCGCGGGCCTTGCATCATCAGGCACACGAAGCCTGCTTCATCGCTAACTCGCTGAATTTTCCGGTAAACTGCGATCCTGAGTTTTTCTGATTATGATGCGCGGGCCAGCGGCGTTTGCCACAGTCGCACGCCGTTGCGCCCGGCGCGCTTCACTTCATACAGCGCTTCATCCGCATGGCGCAGCCAGTCGCTTATCGATTCGGCGCTGACCGCAGGCGCAATACCGATACTGACCGAGCAGCGGAACTCTGCAGAGGCTGGTAAGCGCAGCTGGGCAATCTTCTCTTTTAGCCTTTCGGCCAGTTCCACCACCGATTCATCGCTGGCCTGATGCACGATGACGCCCAGCTCATCGCCGCCAAAGCGCGCCGGAATGTCCTGCTGCCCGACATAGTTGCGCAGCAGCGTCGAGATCTCGGCCAGCAGAAAATCGCCCGCCTCATGACCCCAGCTATCATTGACCACTTTGAAGTGATCGACATCCAGCAACAGCAGATAGCCGCTGCTATCGCCGCGCCGCGTGCTGAGAAACTCACTCTCCAGCCGCCGCTCAAACAGGCGCCGGTTAGGGATTTTCAGGCCGGGATCCATCAGCGCGATGCGCTCCAGTTCACGGTTGCGGGTGCGTAAATGCCAGGTGAGATTGTAGGAAGCCACGCTGAGTACCAGCATGTAACAGGTGGCCAGCGGCAACGTTAGCCAGACGGTTTGCGTGCTGAACGCCAGATGTACGCTGGTGCCATCCAGCAGCCACACCATAATAAACCCGCACAAAAATGCCTGTATGGCGGCAATCAGCTGCGCGCCGCCGCCAGCGGCATAGCGATCCGATGCCAGCACCGCCATGATGATAAAAGAGGGCATCGGGCTTAACGCCATCAGCGCCACCCATATTCCACCGAAGGCGGCATCCAGCGTCAGATTCTGGCGTTCGGTTCCGGTTGAGTCTTCGGCACGAAGCGCACGCTGATACGCCAGCCATGGCCAGAAAAAGGCGTTCACAAACAGCAGTGCGCTGAATGCCAGTCCGCGCTGCATTTCCAGTAACACTGAAAGAATCGGAAAGAAACAGAGGATCGTGCCGAGCTGACGCATGATGAACATACGACGGACGAAGCGTTTTGACCGGCGCTTCAAATGGTTTTCATCAGGCGAGTAGTAATTCATTCACGGGAAAATTCAGTTCGACAAAAATGGCAGTGTATCGGGAAAAAGTCGCCCTGCGGCGACTTTTTTTAAGAATTTTCGCCTTGCACATTGGCGGGCACGTAAATAACAGCGCTTTGCCGCCAATAGCAGCAGCGGCCAGCAGGTGCAGTTCGCTGCCGCTGCGCGTGTTTTTAGTTTACAGCGCCTTGCAAACGGAACTGGCTGACCAGCCGCTGCAGCATGAATGCCTGCTCTTCCAGCGCCTGTGCGGAATGGGATGACGCGCTGACCAGCGACGCATTTTGCTGGGTAGTACCGTCCAGCTCACCTACTGCGCGCGCGATTTGCTCAATGCCGCGGCTCTGCTCATCAGAAGCAGCCGAGATCTCCGCCATGATTTCATTCACGCGTGCGATGCTACTGACAATCTGCTCCATCGTTTCACCCGCGCGCGCCACCTGCTGATGGCCGTTGCTGATACGCCCTACCGATTCGCCAATCAGTCGTTCAATATCTTTCGCCGCTCCGGCACTGCGCTGGGCCAGATTACGCACTTCGCTGGCGACCACGGCAAAGCCGCGCCCCTGCTCGCCGGCGCGGGCGGCTTCAACCGCCGCGTTGAGCGCCAGGATATTGGTCTGGAAGGCGATGCTGTTGATCACCGCAGTAATCTCGGCAATTTTCTTAGAACTATCAGAAATCTCGCCCATGGTGCTGACGACGTTGTGCACCGCGATACCGCCCTGACTGGCGTTATGCGTCGCTTCCGCCGCGATCTGGCTGGCGAGACGCGCATTGCTGGCATTATTTTTCACCGTGGCGGTCAGCTGCTCCATGCTGGCTGCGGTTTCCACCACCGCAGCCGATTGCTGGGCGGTGCGCGACGACAACTCGAGGTTGCCCTGATTTATGGTGCTGGCAGCCTGCGACACATTGCTGACGCTGTGCAGCACCTCGCCAATCATACCGCGCAATCGCGCATTCATGCGTCCCATGGCAGAGGTGAGCTGTCCCAGCTCGTCCTGGCGATGAGTGACAAACTGCGAGCTGAGGTCGCCGCTGGCAATGCGTTCCGCCAGCGCGAGGTTGTGGAACACCGGGCGCGTAATCTGCCGGATAATGGTCCAGGCCACCAGCACGCCCAGCACTATTGCCAGGCTGCCAATCAGCAGCGAGAGCGCCGCTGACCCGTTAGCCAGTTCATCGTTACGCGCCTTAACCAGGGCGATGATCTGTTTGATCGCCGCGCTGCTGTTATCGCCCGCCACTTTGACGGTGTTTTCCGCGCCGCGCAGCTGGCCGTAAATCGCTGCCGCCTGCAGGCTCAAATCTTTAAAACGTTCAGTATCCTGCCATAGCGCGTTGAATCCGCCCTGCTGCTCCGCTGGCAGCTGGGCCAGTAGCGTGTTCATGTCCTGCCCGGCGCGCTGAAAATCATGTTCCAGTTTATTGCGCAGTGCCTCGCTGACGTTGAAGCGCAGCGCCCAGGCCTCTTCGCGGACATTACTGATGGCAAACAGCAGCTGATAAATCTGGTTGGTGACTTCGGGTGTGCTTACGGGGGTCCGGATTAGCCCGGTATAGCGCGACGTCATGTCCTGCTGGCTCAGCGCATCCAGCTGGCTGCGCAGATCGTTGAGCTGTTGGGTTGCCTGGGTCATGGCGGTGATGCTGTGCTGAAAACGGGCAAGATGGCTGGCGACATCGTTGAGCAACCCTCTGGCGTCCGCCGTCCACGGCAACTGCTGGGCCCGCTGCGTCAATTGCTGAGCGTGCGTGACGTAATCCGTCATGGTGTCGCCCGCTTTGTCCTCGCCATACAGATATTTAAGACGATTGATTTTGGCCTGAAAGACTTCAATGTTGATGTCATAAATCAGATTGGTTTTCTGATAGATGTCGTGGATCTGGTTGAATCGTTGCACGCTGAGCGCTGTGGCCAGCGCCACCAGCAGCAGGACGATGCCGAAGCCCGCCGCCAGTTTGCGCGTGATGCGCACATTCCGTAATCGGGAGACCAGTCCCATGTCTCGCTCCTGTCATTGTTGTTTTTGTTGAGTCTGCAGAAGGAGTTATCGGACCGTAACGGGAATTGTTTACTGTTGCGGGGCGAAAATGTGCTGTGTCATTAAAGCGGTATAGTATTTAGCCAAAAGACTCTTTTAAAGCACTTCTCAAAGCGCTAATATCAGTACCATAAAGTGTTAATACACTTCACCTGTTTTCATTATCTAAGCCTGGATACCTCACCATGCCATTTCAGATCCTGTCAAACACCGCTGCCAGTATTACCGATTTAAAGCGTGATCCCATGGGAACAGTGCGTTCAGCGGAAGGGGAAACCATTGCTATCTTAAACCGCAACGAGCCCGCTTTTTACTGCGTTCCACCGGCTGTTTACCAATATCTGATGGAATTAGCAGAAGATGCAGAACTGGGTCGTATCGCTGATGAACGCATTTCTGAATTAGCGGATGCGAAAGAGATTTCGCTGGATGACTTATAAATTAAAGTTCGTTCCTTCCGCTGAAAAGGAGTGGAAGAAACTGGGTCATCCGGTGCGTGAGCAGTTTAAGAAAAAGCTGGCACAACGGCTGGAAAATCCACGTGTCCCCTCAGCACAACTTCACGGACGGAAAGATCAGTACAAAATAAAACTACGTGCTTCAGGCTATCGCCTGGTGTACCTGGTGCAGGATGAAACCATCACTGTCATGGTATTAGGTGTGGGTAAACGCGAAGGCAGCCAGGTCTATGCGGATACGGAATGCAGATTGCCTGAGTAATCTGTTGATAGCAAAGCCGGCGATTTCAGCCTGAAATCGCCAGCCATGGCAGGGCAATTACCAGCGAGTTGCCAGCATATCAATGACGAAACGGTACTTCACCTCGCCCTTCAGCATACGCGCGAAGGCCGTTTCGATCTCTTCACCGGCGATCAGCTCAATATCTGCCGTGATGTTATGCTCGCCGCAGAAATCCAGCATCTCCTGGGTCTCTTTGATGCTACCGATGGATGAACCGCTGATGCTCAGACGGCGAAACACCAGCGGCGTGACGTTCGGCGACTGATGCGGTTGGTCAGGAATGCCGACCAGCACCAGACGGCCATTGGTCTTCAGCGTCGCGAGGTAAGGATCGAGATCGTGCGGTGCCGCCACGCAGTCAATGATGAAATCAAGCGAGGTCTGGCATGCCGCCATCTGCGCGGCATCACGCGACACCACCACGCGCGTCGCACCAAGACGACGTGCGTCAGCGCCTTTTTCCGGCGAGGTAGTAAACAGGGTAACCTCAGCGCCCAGCGCGCTGGCCAGTTTTACCGCCATGTGGCCCAAACCACCCAGTCCCACTACCCCGACGTTATCGCCGGCTTTAACGCCAAAGTGGCGCAGCGGTGACCACACCGTTACGCCCGCACACAGCAGCGGTGCCACGCCCGCCAGCGCCAGATTTTGCGGGATCGACACGACAAAATGCTGATCGACCACCACATGCTGCGCGTAGCCGCCCCAGGTGCTGTCGCCGGTGTATTTATCGATGCCGTTGTAAGTGGCGGTGAAGCCCGCTTCGCAGTACTGCTCTTCCTGCTGCTGGCAGAAGTGGCAGGCACGGCAGGAATCCACCATCACGCCCACACCGACCACATCACCGGCTTTGAAGCGCGTAACCTGAGTTCCGGTCTCCAGCACGCGTCCAACGATCTCGTGGCCCGGCACCAGCGGATAACGACTGACCGCCCACTCATTGCGCGCCATGTGCAAATCGGAATGGCATACGCCGCAGTAAAGAATTTCAATTTTTACGTCCTGCTGCTGCAGCGGACGCAAGGTAATCTGGCCGGCAGCCAGCGGTTGCGCTGCATCCTGCGCCACCAGTGCGTTAATTTTCATGATGCCTTCCTCAAATTCTGATGTGGGCTGAATGAAGGCGGCAGACTATAATCAACGCGGTGCAGAATTGATAGTAGTCACCTTTTGGTGACCATAAAGGAGAGTGCGATGCCAGCCTGGGTTGATGGCAAACTGGTTTTCTATGCGGATTCGCCACCGCGCCGTCTGATGGATCTGTTTTCGGTGAAGTGGAGCACAATGGTGCTGCACGCGTTATATCACTGGCCGGGACAGCGCGCCCGTACCGGTGAACTGCAGCGTAGCCTGCAGGGGATTTCGAAAAAAATGCTGTTTCAGACACTGAAAGAGCTGGAGCAGCGCGGCTTAATTGCGCGTCAGGTTTACGAAGTGATTCCACCGAAAGTGGATTACCGGCTGACCGCGCTGGGGATGACCTTCGCCCGGCCGATTGAGCAGATGTATCAGTGGGGATTAGAAAACCAGGCGGCACTGGATGAGATGGAAGCTAACCTTCGCGCGGCAGGCGGCACGCCGGCGGAAAACGCCCGCCCTGCAGCGTCATCCGCCAGTGAATAACCACGCGCGGGTCGCACACTGTTCGTCGCGGCGCGATTTATCCCACACTAAATAGCGCCGCGGTTCGTGGATCGATCCGGTGACCGTTAACCAAACGGCGTTTCGCGTGCCAGCAGGCGGGCGATGACGTTGAGAGCGCCCTCGTCGTTATTACTTTCCGTCCGATACCGCGCGACGGCTGCCACCGGTGCAGCGGCGTTGGCCATGGCAAAGCTGTAACAGGCCTGGCGCAGCATTTCGATGTCGTTGGCGCTGTCGCCAATCGCCAGCACTTCACAATCATCAATGCCCCACTTCTCCTGCAGCAGCGCGATGCCGTGCGCCTTATGACAGCCGGGAATGATTAAATCGACAAAGCCAAATCCGCTGGAGACCGGATGCATGATGTTTTCAATCGCGTTCAGTTCGCTGTGCAGACGCGCCAGCAGCGCCTCGACACCTTCGTGTGCCAGATTCAGCGAAAACTTGAAAATGGTATCGTCGATATCGTACAGGCTGTCGCGCTTCTCCAGCCGGCGATAGTGATTGGCCAGCATGGCGACCACCTCATCCGGCATTGACTTGTGCACATAAGCCCCGTTGCGACCGCACACCACGGTGCTGATCTCCGGTTCTTTGGCGAGAATATCCAGCACCTGATGAACACGCTCCGGCGCCAGCTCGCCGCAGAAAATTTCTTCGTTGCTGTCGGACACCCAGGCACCGTTTTCAGCCACGAAGGCGATCTCATCTTTGATAGCGGGAAAATAGTGCTGCAACTGATAATACTGATTGCCGCTGGCGACCACGAAACGGATGCCTTTCTCCTTCAGCAGCGCGTACTGGCGCGCAAAACGCTGCGCGTTGTACTGCTTATTATCATCGAGAAATGTCCCATCCATATCCACCGCAATCATTTTTACTGCCATCATGCTCTCCCGTCTCTGTGTGCCGTCAATCCATCCGGCTTTACCAAGGTTTTATCAAGCTTACTCGCGGTGTGGATTAATGAGAATGTGAATAATGAGTTTGTTAACCGCTTTCAGAGATTTCCAGCCCATTTTTTACTGCAATTCGGCCCCTTTTTCTCTGATCCAGGCACAGAACATGTCTGCCATATCGCGTGCGTAAGCCTGAATTTCTGCTGCGCTGCGCGGCGATTCGGAAAAATGCTTGCCGACGTCACCCAGCGTGCTGTTGATTAAATCCGCCGCCCGCGCCACCTCAGCCGCGTCCCGCTGCGGCAGCAGCTGTTGCAGAAATTCGCACATCACATTCTCGCCATTGGCGCGCGCGGCCTGCACTTCCGGCGCATCCCGGTAAAGCGGCGCGGCATCATTCAGTGCGGTGCGCATCGCCGCCTCTTCACACTCCGAGTGCAGGAACGCCCAGGTCAGCTGATGCAAGCGCTGACGCGGCGTGGATGCGCTGTCGCGCAGAATCGAACCCAGCAGATCGCCGGTTCGCTGCCACTCTTCGCTCTGCAGACGGAAAAGGATAGCGGCCTTGTTGGGGAAATACTGGTACAGCGATCCAATACTGACGCCTGCCCGTTCGGCCACGCGGGCAGTGGTAAAGCGCGTGGCACCTTCCTGCTCCAGAACCTGAGTCGCCGCCTGCAAAATGGCTGCCACCAGCTCACTGGATCGCGCCTGCTGCGGCTTTTTTCTTTCAGAAATCTTAGCGTTACGTTGTGCGGCCATCGTCTGCTCCTGAACGCGAATAGTGAAATGCGAGTAATTAATCGTATTCTGTTCCTGACGCAAAATCCACTTTCTGATGCAGGAACCCCGATGATGAACACCCTGACTTCCGCGCCGCTGGCACCGCTGCTTAACTATCTGTTTGAGCTGGCGGATAACATGGCGCATCCCACCAATGAAGCGTTTCGCGTGATGTCCGATGAGGAGCAAACGCGTCTGCTACAGAGCAAAACCGATTACCGCGAACTTTACGGTCATTTAAAAGATGTGCCGCTGGCGGTTTCAAGGGAAACCGGCAAACTGCTGTATATGCTGGCGCGCAGCAGCCGGGCGCAGCATATCGTTGAGTTTGGTACCTCATTTGGTCTCTCCACCCTGCACCTGGCGGCGGCGGTGCGCGATAACGGCGGCGGCCGCATCATCACCAGCGAGTTTGAACCGGGCAAAGTGGCGCTGGCGCGCAATCATTTTGCCGATGCTGGCGTCAGTGACCTGATTGAAATTCGCGTGGGCGATGCGCTGGACACGCTGAGTCAGGACCTGCCAGCCAGCGTTGATATGCTGGTGCTGGATGGCGCGAAGGCGATCTATCCGGAGATTCTGCAGCTGGTGCAGCCCTGGTTGCGTCCGGGTGCCCTGATTGTGGCCGATGATGCCGATTTCAGCCCGGAGTATCTGGAAATGGTGCACGGCAGCCGCCTCTATACCTCGCTGCCGTTTGCTGATGGCGTCGAAGTTTCAATGTGGCTGGGATCGCCGCATCAAGGCGCTTAACAGCGCCACGTTTATGTTATATCGTTACAATCCCGTGCTCTGATTGAGGTTGCTGCGATGAAGGTTACCGTTCCACTGTTAGTGATTGCTTTTGCTTCGGCGAAAGCGGGAGCATTTCAGGCGAATATCGATCCGTTGAAGCTGGCGCTGAAACCGGCTAACGCACTTGCCAGCACCGATCAGGCGCAGCCGCTGGCGATTGCCGAAGCGCACGCGCGCCTGGCGGCGGCGGTGAGCGGCTGTCAGTGTCCGTTCTGCACCCAGATGCGGCTGGTGAATACCGGGTTATGATGATAGGTGCGTCGCCGCACAGCCCGCTGTGCGGCGACGCATCAGTCAAACCATGGCTGGAACGGATCCGGCAACTGTGTCCAGCCGTCTGGCCCCAGCGACATTTCCTCATCGGTCAGTAACGCATGGTGCAGCTGCTGACGCAGCACGGTTTCATCCATATCGATACCGATGATCACCATCTCCTGCCGCGCATCCCCCGTGCCTTCATGCCAGTTTTCGCGGATGTAATGCAGCGTGTCTGCGTCCTGCGGCCAGCGATCTTCAGGCACGCAGGCCCACCACATCCCGGCCAGCCCCTGCCGCGTAACGCCGCCGGCCTGCGACCAGGATCCGGCGTGACGCGGGCGGGTTGCCAGCCAGAAATATCCTTTTGACCGCACCACGCCTTGCATGTGCTGCGTAATCACCTGGTAAAAACGCTGCGGATGGAAGGGACGACGCGCGCGGAAAACAAAGCTGCGGATGCCGTACTCTTCAGTTTCAGGCGTGTGCTCGCCGCGCAACTCTTTCAGCCAGCCGGGGGCCTGTGCCGCAGCATCGAAGTCAAACAGGCCGGTATTCAGCACCTGATCAAGCGCCACCTGACCAAACTGCGCGCGAATAATCCGCGCACGGGGATTGAGCGAGTGCAGAATCGCGGTCAACCGTGCCTGCTCCGCCGCATCAATCAGGTCGGTTTTGTTGAGAATCAGCACATCGCAAAATTCAATCTGATCGATCAGCAAATCGACCACCGTGCGCTCATCCTCCTCGCCGAGCGATTCACCGCGCGATCGGACGCTTTCACTGGAATCATAGTCACGCAGGAAATTGTAGCCATCCACCACGGTCACCATGGTATCCAGCGCCGCCACGGCGGACAGGCTTTGCCCCTCTTCATCGGCAAACGTAAAGGTTTCCGCCACTGGCAGCGGCTCAGAGATGCCGGTCGATTCAATCACCAGATGATCAAAACACCCCTCTTTCGCCAGCCGGTTGACTTCCAGCAGTAAATCTTCGCGCAGCGTGCAGCAGATGCAGCCGTTGCTCATTTCCACCAGCTTCTCGTCGGTACGTGACAACGCCGCCCCGCCCTCGCGCACCAGCGCGGCATCAATATTCACTTCCGACATATCGTTGACGATCACCGCCACGCGGCGGCCTTCGCGGTTGTTGAGAATATGGTTAAGCAAAGTGGTTTTTCCGGCGCCGAGAAAGCCAGAGAGTACGGTGACCGGCAGCCGCCTGAAGCCGCCGTTGGTGGATAAAGCTGACATAATCTCTCCTGAATAATGACATCACGCGCACCTGAAGGGGTGCTGATATTGATATGTTATAACATAACAATATGCAGTGTCATGATCGTCGTGCACTTTTTGTGGGGATTTTGCCTTTCAGGGAAAGCGAACAGCGGGCCGGGCGCCCGCTGCGGGCAATTACTGGTTGTCCGGATAGCTCAGTTCGATGGCATCGTCCGGCAGTTGAGTGAAGGTTTTCACGAGGGTATGGAAATCCGCCACCGGTTTAAGATCGGCAAACTGCTGCGGATAGAGATCCTTCGCGAGGATTTCCATGCCGATAATGTTGTACGGGTGATTGTAGAAGTGATGATATACCCCATACACGCGCCCCTGCTTCACCGGCGCGATTTGCGCCAGCCCGGTGCGCTGCAATAACGTCTGGAACGTGGCACGTACTTCCTGCGGCTGCACGCCGTAACCAAACGGCAGCACGTTGCTGTTTGGCCGCTTTGAACCGGTCATGATGTAAACGTCCGGTTTCATGGCGATGATTTTTTCCAGCGCGACAAAGCCGGCATTGCCTGGCAGCAGTGCCGAACCAATATTTTTGCCGCCGACCGCTTCTACCAGCCCACCCCAGCCATTATGGCTGTGGGTAAAGCAGCAGTTATCGCTGTTACCGGCAATGGGTTCGATAAATACCGTGGGTTTGTTTTTGACCTTCGCAACGGCTTGGGTGATGCGGTCGAAGCGCTGCTGATAAAAATCGGTGTAGGCTTTGGCTTCGCTTTCGCGGTTCAGCACTTTGCCCAGCAGCGTGACGCTCGGGGCGGTGTTTTGTGCCGGATGCAGTTCATAATCGACGAACAGCACCGGGATGTGCAGGTTGTTCAGCGTGCTCAGCACGCCGGATTGTTCCAGCGCCGGCTTAGCGCGCAGCTGCGCAATCATCAGATCCGGTTTCTGCGCCAGCACGCTTTCCAGATTAACCTGGCCCTGATCGCTGAAACCCATATCGACAATTTTTGTCGCTTCAGGCCAGCGGCGCTTCAGCATATCCCAGGTTTGCGTATCCTGCTTTTTCGGCAGATTGTTCCAGGCCACGACGCGTTTAAACGGATTGTCGCGATCGAGCAGCGCCAGCGTCAACACATCGCGGCCATCCTGCAGAATGATGTGCTGCGGTTCTTTGCTGATGGTTTGCGTGTGACCATCCATGTCGGTGACGGTGAGCGGATAGTCAGTCGCGCAGGCTGCGGTTGAGACCAGAATCCCCATTGCCAGTGACAGGCGCGTTTTCATGCCAAAACTCCGTGGTAAAAGAAATAGTTATTATTATCAATTACCTTAACACAACCTTAATCACGGCAAAATAAACCCGACGGCATGGGGTTGTAAGCGAATAATACGGCGTCGGGAGTCCGCCGCATTACGCTGTGGCGAAGCAACGGCTCAGGTGAAATCAGACAATTTCTGCCCGGACGCGATCAGCTCCTGCAACAGCATCTGTCGGCGTTCCGCCGGGGTATCACGGCTGACCATAAAGCAGATCGCCGCAACCGCCTGGCCGCTGCGCGAGCGAATCGGTGCAGCCATACAGCAGGTAAAGCTTTCGGACAGACCTTCGGTCATGCAGTAGCCCAGCTGGCCGGCACGGTGAATCTCTTCAAGGAAGGTCTGTTTATCGAGAATCTGACCGCTGGCCAGCCGATAATCCTCCTCCGGAATCAGGTCGAGAATGGCGCTGTCCGACCAGTTACTCAGCAGCAAACGACCGGTCGCTGTCCAGGTGATCGGCACGCGCACACCGATATCAGAGGTGATCTTGAACGGATGGGCGTTGCTCTCCGACAGCACCACGGTGTATTTGTTACCTTCCAGCATACACAGCTGCACGGTTTCGCCATGACGCGCCACGATCTCAACCATAAGCTGATGTGCACGACGGATCAGATCATTGTGGGCCATGTAATCCGCACCGTAATAGTGCATTTCACGACCGAAAAACACGGCACCTTCCGCATCAAGCTCAACCAGACCCGCTTCACTCAGCAAACTGACCAGCTCATAAATACTGGAGCGCGGTGCACCGGTCGCTTCGATTAAATCCCGCATCGCCATAGGCTGACGCGCGATATGCAGCTGGCGAAAAATATCAATAACCCGGTCAACACCGCGTGCCCGGGACGTTTTTTCATCCGGCATACGCTCACTCCCCTGTCGTTATGGTGCTACTCATCTGCGTTTAAAAAGAGCTGCATGATACACCCGGCAAACGAAATTACCCATCCCCCGCAATAATAAAAATCTTTCCGGCGACTTTATTTATCATGCGCTATTTTCGGGCCCCATTGTGGCGCATAAAAAGGATGGGACTCGCTGTTAAATTCGATAGCGGTCACATTTCTATTCAAAAAACTTAAGCACTGGATTTTATTTTGCGATCGCACCAGCACGGCAAGAAATTAATTGCCGATTGCCATATTGCAAAAAAACAACAGCTGTGCAAATCTCGTCCTATCCGGTATTGCAGATAGCAGTCTGGTATATCAGACAGAAACGGTAGTGTGCAAAGGAGCAGAAAGACATGACGATCAAACGTTATGGCATTGAGGGCGGTACCGGTACCGGCGGGCAAAAATTGCCGTTCGCCCGCGCCGTGGAGGCCGATGGCTGGCTGTATATCTCAGGCCAGACGCCGATGCGCGACGGCGAAGTAGTAGAGGGCGGCATCATCGAACAGACACAGTTAGCGTTCGACAACTGCCTCACTATCATGCGCGAAGCGGGTTATCGCGTGGAGGATGTGGTCCATGTGACGGCGGTGTTGACCGACGCGCGTTATTTCAGTTCTTTCAACAAAGTATTCAGTGAGATATTCAGTGGTCATCCACCGGCGCGTATTTGTAGCGTGCAGGATTTAGTGGTCGACTGCAAAGTCGAAGTGGACATGAAATGTTTCCGCGCCGACCGTAAATAAGTAATACCGTTCAACCAGGCTGCGATGTTCATTTTCTTCGCCAACACCAGGCCAGCCTGATATTAATTAGTGCATTTGCTTTTTCAAAAAAATAACCCGAAATACGCGGTGCGGCCGCTGCGCTGGCGATCGTCTATTAAACGGGTGATGCGGAATAACGCCGTCTCGTCAAACATTTAAAGAGAGCATAAAGATGAATGCAACATCGCTGAAATTAAGTGCCAAAACCGTGGCCGGTGCGCTGGTCTTGCTGGCGATAGCAGGCTGTACGCCGACCGAAGAGAAAAAAGAGGCTGGCGCCGCGCCACAGTCGGCGCTGCAAACCGTGCTGCAACGCGGCACATTGCGCGTCGGTGACTGCCTGAGCTTCGCACCGTTCGGTTTTTATGACAAAGACGGCAACCCGGATGGTTACGACGTTGACCTGGCGAAAGCGCTGGCCAAAGAGATGGGCGTTAAGCTGGAAATGGTCAACACCACCAGCGCCAACCGCATCCCTAATCTGCAAACCAACAAAGTCGATGTGGTGTTTTGTAACTTCACCCGCAATCTGGAACGCGCCAAAGAGATTGGCTTCACCCATCCGTACGTAGTAGCCAGTGAGGCAATGCTGGTGCGCAAAAACAGCGGCATTCAGTCTGCGCATGACATGGCCGGCAAAACCATTGCCACGGTGAAAGGCTCGACCAATGGCGACGAAGTGCGCAACCTCGGCATCGACGTGAAAATTCAGGAGTACGACTCATCCCAGGCGGCGATTCTGGCCGTCAAACAGGGTCAGGCCGATGCGATGATCGAGGATAACAACTTCCTCGCTTACCAGGCGAAGCTCGATCCGTCACTGGCCGTGACCAACGAAGCGCTGGTACCACTGGAGTACAACGCCTTTGGGGTGAAACAGGGCGACCAGGTATGGACCAATTACCTCAACGAATTCCTGTTTGAAATCAACGCATCCGGTGAGAACGCCCAGCTGTATGAGAAATGGTTCGGCAGCAAACCGCGTTATCCGCTGAATCCGCAATACTGATTGTCCGCCCACGGCGCAGTCGCACAGGCTGCGCCGCCTGAAGGAGTCATACCATGAGTTATCAATGGCTAACCCTGTGGCGTTACGCCGACACCTTTCTGGAGGCCGCGTGGCTCACGCTGCAGGTTACCCTGCTGGCGTTCGCGCTGGCGGTGGCGCTCGGTCTGCTGGCCGCACTCGCGAAATCTTCACCGCTGGCGCCGCTGCGCTGGATCAGCCACTGCTATGTTGAATTCATCCGCAATACACCGGTGCTGCTGCAAATCTTTATCATCTTTTTTGGCCTGCCGTCGCTCGGTATCACCATGAGCGCCTTTACCGCCGGCGTGCTGGCACTGGGGATTAACGTTGGTGCCTATTTGTCGGAAACCTTCCGCGCTGGTATTCAGTCCGTGGCGAAGGGCCAGCTGGAAGCGGCGTATATCCTCGGCATTCCGCGCCACCAGATTTTCCTCAGCGTGGTGCTGCCGCAGGCGGCTCGCGCCGTCTGGCCGGCGATCATTAATAACCTGATTCAGCTGCTGCTCGGTACGTCGCTGCTCTCGGCGATCGCTTTGCCAGAGCTGACCGGCACCGCCACGGTGATCAACGCGCGCACCCTGCTTTATATCCAGACTTTCAGCGTCGTTGCCCTGGTGTATCTGGTGCTAAGCAACCTGTTTTCATGGCTTGGCACCGTGGCCGGACGCCGGCTGTTCCACCCGCCGCTGGTGACGCCGGTAAAAAAGTCCGGCTGGCGGTGGGCAAAAAAATGGCTGATTAATCCAGTGAAACGGGAGAATGCGCTATGAGCGAACTTATCATCAGCTCGCTGCCAATCCTGCTGAAAGGACTGGTCATCACCTTACTGCTGTCCATCGCCGCTATCGCCGGCAGCACCCTGCTCGGTTTACTCGCCGCGGTGCTTCGCACCAGCCGTCTGCCGATCGCCAGAGAGATTGCCGTGCTGTACACCGAGCTGTTCCGCGGCACGCCGGTGCTGATCACCCTGATGTTCATTTACTTCGGCGTGGCCTACTTTGGCTATGAAATCAATTTGTTCGCCGCCGGCATTCTGGGCCTGAGCATTTATCAGGGCGCTTACATTGCTGAAGTGTTCCGGGCCGGCATTGAAGCCGTGCCGAAAGGGCAGTGGGAAGTGTCGTGGATCCTCGGATTATCAAAACGCCAGACGTTTCTCAGCGTAGTGCTGCCACAAACGCGCGGCATCGTGCTGCCACCGCTGGTAGGTCAGTATCTTTCACTGATCAAAGATACGTCGATTGTCAGCATGATCGGCATGTCGGAGCTGATGCACCAGGGGCAGGCGATTGTTGATCGCATTGGCCAGCCGGTGGTGGTTTACGGCCTGGTCGCCCTGCTCTACTTCGCTGTCTGCTTTCCGCTTTCCCGTTGGGTTCAACATCATCAAACCAGGAGCCAGTTATCATGAGCAAATCCGCCATTACGCTGAGCCGTATTACCAAATCCTTTGGCGCAACCCAGGTACTGAAAGAGATCAGCCTGGACGTGTCGCCGGGCGAAGTGCTGGTGCTGATTGGCGCCTCCGGCTCGGGAAAAAGTACCGTGCTGCGCATTATGAGTGGTCTGGAAACCGCCGACGGCGGTGAAATCTGGGTCAATGAAGTACCGCTGCATGACCGTAAACGCAGCAGTGAAATTTGCGGCCACGTCGGCATGGTGTTTCAGCAGTTCAACCTGTTTCCGCATAAAACCGCACTCGGCAACGTGACGCTGGCGCTGATCAAAGCGCAGAAGCTGTCCGAAGCGGAAGCGAACAAACGCGGCATGGCGGCGCTGACGCGCGTTGGCCTGGCGGAGCGCGCGCATCACTATCCGGCTCAGCTGTCCGGCGGCCAGCAACAGCGTGTGGCGATTGCCCGCGCGCTGGCGGTCGAGCCGAAAATCATGTTCTTCGATGAAGCCACCTCCGCGCTCGATCCCGAGCTGGTCGGTGAAGTGATGGAAGTGATGCGCAGTCTGGCACGGGAAGGCATGACCATGGTGGTGGTGACGCATGAGATGGGCTTTGCGCGTAAAACCGCCGATCGCGTGGTGTTTATGGACCAGGGGGTGATCGCCGAACAGGGTTCGCCGGAGCAAATTTTTGTTAATCCGCAGAATCCGCGCACCCAGCAGTTTTTGTCGCGCGTGCTTGAACACTAACAGGAGGCAGGATGTCGATTCACTTCCCTTTGCAGGCCGACGGCGCGCTGGATGCGCTGCAGCCTGCGCCGCGTTATAAATCGGTGGCCGGAACGGGCAATCAGCCGCTGGCTAACGGCACGCCGGTGTTTAACAGCCCTGAGGTTTTTTCACCGCTGATGCTGATGAAACAATCGGCGCTGGAGAATAACCTGCGGCAACTGGCGGCGTTCTGCCAGGAAAACGGCGTGATGCTGGCTGCGCACGGCAAAACCTCGATGTCGCCGGCGATTCTGCGCCGTGCCGTCAGTGAAGGCGGCGCCTGGGGCCTGAGCG
Organism: Pantoea sp. VS1; assembly: GCF_002207995.1. Taxonomy (NCBI): domain Bacteria; kingdom Pseudomonadati; phylum Pseudomonadota; class Gammaproteobacteria; order Enterobacterales; family Erwiniaceae; genus Pantoea; species Pantoea sp. VS1. The sequence continues at coordinate 421,714 of NZ_NHZE01000045.1, read as the reverse complement.
CAGCGACGCCGGCCCAGGTGCGCGCGCTGCGCCAGTTTGGCATCCGCAACGTGTTTCTCGCCAATGAACTGGTCGATCCCGCCGGGATCCGCTGGATTGGCCAGTGGCAACAGCAGCATCCCGACCACGGCTTTCTCTGTTATGTGGATTCGCTGCAGGGCGTAAAACTGCTTGAGCAGCATCTCGGCGGCGCACAGATCGCCGTGCTGCTGGAGATGTCGGTCAGCGGCGGTCGCACCGGCTGTCGCTCGCCGCAGGCCGCGCTGGAAATCGCCCATGCAATCCATGACAGCCAATCGCTGCAGCTGGTGGGTGTGGCCGGTTATGAAGGTGCGCTGGGTGCCGGACGCGATGCCGCAGGCGTGCAGCGCGTGAAAGATTACTGCGAGATGATGATCGCGACCGCCGCGCTGCTGGCTGAACACCAGCTGTTTGCCAGCGGGGAGATTATTCTCAGCGCCGGCGGTGGCGCGTGGTTCGATGTGGTCGCGGCCTGCTTCAGCGCGGCACAGTTGCCGCTGCCGGTCACGCCGCTGATTCGATCCGGTGCGTACATGGCACACGACAGCGGCTTGTATGCACGCATTGCCCCCTTTGCGCAGCCGGGAGCAACGCACCATTTCAGCGCCGCACTGGAGATCTGGGGCCGCGTGTTATCGCGTCCGGAGCCGGGGCTGGCCTTTGTCGATTTCGGCCGGCGCGATGTGCCGTTCGATCAGGATCTGCCCAATCCGCTGTGGATTCGTCAGGCGGACGGCAGCGCACCGCGCGCGGCCACGCATTTGCGCATCACCGACGTCAACGATCAGCACGCTTATTTGCAGTTACCGGAGGACGATCCGCTGCAACCGGGCGACTGGATTGGCTGCGGCATTTCCCATCCCTGTACCGCATTTGATAAGTGGCGCTATTTACCGTTGGTGGATGATGACTATTGCGTCACCGATTCACTGGAAACAGCGTTCTGACGCTTTTTCAGCCACAAAAAAGGCTGCCAGTGCTGGCAGCCAGTTCTGGCACATCCCTGTGCGACCATGCGGGTCGGCGTTGTGCCTTCAATGAACACATAATAACACAGCTTATAATTAGCAGGCTAGTTATTTGTTGCCAGCGCCAGCTTCACCGCGTCCTGCGCATGGATTAGTGTGGTATCGAACAGCGGCACCGCCGCATCCTCCGCTTTAACCAGCAGCGTGATTTCGGTACAGCCAAGGATAATGGCTTCAGCCCCTTGTGCCACCAGCTGAGCGATGATGTCACGATACTGCGCGCGTGATTCTTCACGGATCACGCCAAGGCACAGCTCCTGATAAATAATGTCGTGCACCGTTTTACGTCCGGTAGCGTCCGGTACCAGCACCTCGATGTCATATTGCTGCTCAAGGCGGCCTTTATAGAATTCCTGCTCCATTGTGAACGCGGTCGCCAGCAGACCGACGCGTTTCACGCCGGCTTGACGAATGCGTTGTGCCGTGGCGTCAGCGATATGCAGCAGCGGAATGCGGGTGGCCGCGGTGATCTGATCGGCGACTTTGTGCATGGTGTTGGTGCACAGCACAATGAAATCCGCCCCGCCCTTCTCCAGGCTACGGCCGGCTTCGGCCAGGATTTCACCGGCCTGCTGCCATTCACCGGCGACCTGCAATTTCTCAATCTGCTGAAAATCGACGCTGTACATCAGGCTGCGTGCCGAGTGCAGTCCGCCCAGCTGTTGTTTTACCTGTTCATTGATGATGCGGTAATAGAGCGCGGTGGATTCCCAGCTCATGCCGCCAATCAGGCCAATCATTTTCATCAGTTACCGTTCCCCACGGAAATTAGCTCGTCTGGCACTGTACGGTATTCAATGAAGGCATGAAAGCGTCGCGGCGCTGAACCGCATCGCAGGCACAAAAAAGCCCGGGATAACCCGGGCTAAGCACGTTAACGGAGAAAGGGATTGTTATTATTTGTACAGCTCAGCAGTCATGTCCACGCCGTTGTCTGCGCGGGCGCTGGTGATTTTGTAGCTGTCTGCACCACTCGCTTTAGCCTGAGCGGCAACCTGGGCTTCAGCGCTATCCAGGGTGCTGCCGTGAACGGAGATGCTTTCAGCGGCGAAGCTACCGAAAGAGATCATAGAAAGAGCAGCAACAGCAGCGATGGTCAGAGTTTTTACGTTTTTCATGGTCATATTCCTTCAATGTTTGGGTCAGAGCTGAATGCTCTGCATGGGAGTTATAGTAACCATTGTTATTATTACCGACCTAACAAAAAGTGCGATCTTAATCACACTATGTGCGGTTTTGCTCTGCCAGCGGCTGCGGCCAGCGCGCGCCAGGAAAGAGCGACAGACGGATATTGAACAGATGGAACAGCGGCGCAAACAGCGCATTTTCCTGCTGCGCCGCCGCCTCCAGCCGCAGCAGTAACACATCAAGCTCATGCAGCAGCGCCGGCGATGGCGTGCTGTCCAGCGTTTTCAGCCGCTGCTTAAGAAACTGACTCAGCTCGTGAAACATGGCCGCGCTTTCTATCTGGTTCGCCAGCAGCAGGTGCCGATGACGGGTGTAATAGTCATAGCAGTTAGCCCCGAGCCAGGCTTCCGCAACCAGGTTACCGCCCGCCACCAGTTCCGGTGCCGGGTCGACGCGTTTACGCGGCAGAATCACATTAACTCTGTCCAGCGTGCGTGCGACAAATTGCTGCCGCGCCGTCAGCGTGGCGGTGTTCATGCGCAGCGCGGTAATAAACTGTAGAAGATCGCGAATGCCTTTGCGCAGCGCACGCGTGGCCGTCCACGCCGGGCGTTTGTTGCGAATCAGCAGCGTCAGCACCAGCGCAACGGCAATGCCCACCAGCGTGGAGATCATGGCATTCACTATAAGCTGCAAATCGGGTTTGAAATGGTGGCTCATGCCGATCAAACCGGGGATCTGCGTGGCGACGATGAGACCGATCAGGTTGGTGGACGGATTGGCAATCACCAGCCCTAAAGCAAACAATCCCGGCGCGAGGCAAATCACCAGCGCTTCAAACGTCGCCGCCTGCGGGATCAGCAGCGTGACGTAAATCAGGCTGATCGCCATGGAGATCAGTACGCCCTTCAGAAACAGCTTCATCGGCGCGATGGGGCTATCCAGCCCGGCGAAGAACGAACACAGCACCGCCGCCATCATCGGCGCGGTTGAACCATCACGCCAGCCGCTGCCGATCCAGAACAGGCAGCTGGCAAAGGTGGCGATGAAGGCAGTAAAGCACGACAGCAACAGCAGACCTTTATCGACATGTTTGTGCGCGCGTGACGCCTTGCCCGGTTTCACCGCTGGCGTCCAGTCACTGACGCGCTCGCTGACGCTGTGGTAAGCATCAGCAATACGGACAAAATTGAGTAACCGTTCCAGCAGGCCGATGAGCAAAATGCTCTCTTCACTGTTAAGCCGCCCTGCGCGCCAGGCCTGCTGCAGCTGTTCCTGAGCGTCGGTGAGGCGATCGCGCACCGGCTGCTGCGCATCACCGTTCAGCCATTGTAAAAATTGCTGAAAGGCCGTCGCGACATAATCGGGAAAGCGGATCTGCTGCTGTGCCAGCAGATTCAGACGCGATTCAATGGCGGTGAGCGTCGGGATCAGGTACGACAGATGCTGATACTGCACGCTGACCAGCCGCACCAGCCGCCGCGCGGCATCCCCTTCATAGACGCAGTGGGTGATCAGCGTTTCGACGTTAAGTGGATAGTTGGCCATCTGCACCAGAATATCCTCGCGCTCCAGTGATTTTGCCGCGGGCATCGCCGTCATCAGCTCGCTACACAATTTACGCGCGTTCTGATACCACAGCCCGACGCTCTGTTCGAGCAGATGGCGCATCGAAACCGGGAAGATCAGCCGATGCACAAGGCTGCTGCAGACAATCGCCACGGTGATTTCCTCAATGCGGGAAATTACCGTATAGGTAATGGCGCCAGGCGAGGTCACATCGGGAAAGCCCATAATGGCGGCGCTGTAGCCGGCCAGCATAAAGACGTAACTTTTTGGCGTGCGGTCGTGCAGCGAGAGATAGAGGCAGACGGCGACCCAGAGTGAAATACACAGGCTGAACAGCATCGGCGACTGGACCGTAGCCGGATAGATCAACAGAGTAAACAGCCCGCCCAGCACGGTGCCAAAAAAGCGAAACACCGATTTAGACACCGTCGAAGCGGAATAAAGCTGCGAGGCAACATACACGGTGGTCAGTGACCAGGCGGGTTTGTCCAGGTTGAGTTCCAGCGCAAGATAAAAAGCCAGAAAGGCGGCCAGACAGGTTTTGGCAGAGAACAATACGGCGCTTCGGGAAAACCACTTCATAGAACGGGAGCAACCTATAGCAGGCAACGTTATCGCTTATCCTGACAGAAGCCTGTGGCGTTGACATTTTGATTTGTTATACAAATTATTACCGTGCTAATTATCCGGTTCTCTATGCAACTTGCCCATTACAGTGAATGCTGATGCAGGCTGGAATTAGAGTTATAAGGGATATTAAAAAGTTATTTATTGGTTATATAACAACTTTGCCAGGATGGAGGAAAAACCACGAGAGACGCCCCATGAAAGCACAACGTTTTGCCCTGAGCGCACTGGCACTCAGCTTCGGCCTGCTCGCCACGCACGCCTTCGCCGCCAATCCGGAAACCGTCACCATCGGCTATCAGAAAGCCAACATTTTTGCGCTGCTGAAATATCGCGGCACGCTGGATGAGACCTTCAAAAAAGAGGGTATTGCGGTGCGCTGGGTGGAATTCCCCGCCGGCCCGCAAATGCTGGAGGGGCTCAACGTGGGCAGTATCGATCTGGCCGCCACCGGCGATGCGCCACCCGCCTTCGCGCAGGCGGCAAAAGCCGATCTGATTTATCTCGGACATTCACCCGCAAACCCTAAAACCGAAGCCATTGTGGTGCCGAAAGACTCACCCATCAAAAGCGTGGCCGATCTCAAAGGCAAACGCGTTGGCCTGAACAAGGGTTCAGACGTCAATTATCTGCTGGTGAAAGCACTTGAAGATGCCGGGCTGAACTATAAAGATGTCACGCCGGTTTACCTGCCGCCGGCCGATGCGCGCGCCGCCTTCCAGAAGGGCGCAATCGATGCCTGGGTGATCTGGGATCCTTACCTGGCTGAGGTCGAAGCCAACGCCGGCGCGCGTGAAGTGCGCAACGCCGAAGGTCTGGTGCCGCACTACACCTTCTATCTTGCCAGCCGCCCGTTTGCCGAAAACCACCCGCAAACGGCTAAGCAGGTGGTTGACGAGTTGAGCAAGCTGAGCGACTGGGCCAATCAGCATCAGGATGAAGCTGCCGCGATTCTGGCGAAATCCACCGGTCTGGATAAATCCATCTGGCAGACCACGCTGCAACGCCTGCCTTATGGCGCGTCACGCATGTCACCGCAGGTGTTTGCGGAACAGCAGGCGCTGGCGGACACCTTCACCCGCGTCGGCCTGCTGCCGGTGAAGGTTGATGTGCGCAGCGCGACCTGGTCGCTGGATAAGAAATGACCCCTTTAAGTTCTGGCGATTAAACGCCTGGCCTGAAGCGGAGTAAGCCTGTTTTCCACGGCCGGACGGTAAGTTACTGCATCCTGCGGGAAAACGTATCGCCCTCCGCTTAACCTTTCACAAGGAGGGCATGCCGGGTCATCTGATCACATCGACCGGTACCAGACGTTAATTCAGCTGATTTTCAGCTTAAACAGCCGATTCATTGCCACCCGGCCTGAATCGGTTACGTTGACTTCACGGTATCCCTGTATACGCTTTACCCATTCTTTTTCCAGGAAAAGCGTAAACAGGGCTGAGCCCGCGTCACCGCCGAGGTGGAAACGCCTTTCACTCCAGTCCAGACAGGGGCAACAGGGCTTGCGCCGTGTGCGGGAGTTAAGTAAAACGCCCATGTTCTCAAAATGGATTTTGCCGGCTGATGTCAGTCCCGAACCCTCTGCTTCCAGCCAGTTTTCCCGCAGCATAAAGTCATAAATTTCGACAGCAAGCTCGCCGGCCAGATGGTCATAGCAGGTGCGGGCGTAACGCAGATGAAGCGGCGTACTGGAAACGGGGGCCTTAATGGTCCCCATGGAAACCCCCATCAGGTTTTCCAGCAATCCGGCGATAGGGTGGCCAGCCAGACTGTAATAGCGATGACGACCCTGCATCAGGCAAATGACCAGACCGTTGCTGAGGAGTCGGTTCAGATGCCCGCTGGTTGTCGAGGCTGCTATGCCAGCCACTACGCTAAGTTCGGTCGCTGTCCATGCGCGCCCGTCCATCAGCGCGCACAGAATAGCCACCCTTGACGGGTCTGCCAGCGCAGATGCCACCATTGCCATTGATGTTTCAAGGACATTATCCGGCTCACTTTCGCGCATTTGGTTAACAAGGTTCATTCAGAAGCTACTGCCCATTTTCGGGTTACTTCGGCTGCCCGGACATCATCATCCGTAATGAGAATGAGCCGGTTATGGTGGTCGCTGTACTGTACCAGAATATTGATGCCGTTCCGGGCAAGCGTGTCAGCGATTTCGCCCAGCTCTCCGGGACGTTCCTGCGCTAATTTTCTGACCAGAGGACGACATAGGTTGCCGACTTCAAAACCGGCTTCAGTTAATACCGTGCGCGCTTTATAACCGTCTTCAACCAGAAAGTGTGCATGCCCGCCTTCCGGTGTTGTAAATACGCCACCTCCTTCAAGACCCACACCGTTTTTTCCCAACACACTCCCCAGTAAACCCAGCGAGCCCGGGCTATTTTTGAGAATAACGTGAATGTCATGCATGCGGATTGGTTCCCTTATCAGAAGAGTAATCACGGAATACGCTGGCTACCCGTATCCTGTAGAATGAAAAAATCGACTGCCTCCCTTCTTGCTGCGCGGCCTGATGCATCACATTTCGTTTCCATCCGGCGACAGCATCCTCATCCTCCCACCAGGACAAAGAGAGGATCTTGCCGGGCGTGGTCAGGCTCTGGAAGCGTTCTATGGAAATAAATCCGGGCGTGTCGGATAAAAGAGGCTTCAGCTCAGAAGCAAGTTGAAGATATCGCTCCTGAGCTGCTGGCAGGGCTTCTGCCTCAAAAAGTACTGCAATCATGGTCCGCTCCTTCGTTAATTTTCAGACAGCTTAATGAAGACGAAGCCATGTTGCTTCGGCCGGTACCGAAGTGTCTGTGTCAGCGAAGCCATCGGCATGAAAACGCGATAAACAGCAAACGCAGAAGTTAAAAGGCGGGAATATGGAACCACTGGCTATGACCGCTTCTGATACAAAGCGGATTCATATACACTTCGATGTCTGGTATAAGCGAAAAACAGACATTACAAGCAGTTTTGGACTCAAACCCTAATGGCTTCACAATAATGACATCAATACTAAAATTTATGCTTATCCTGGAATGGAGTTATACCTCTGAACATAAATATAAGAACCGCCCAGGCAGCTGATATCGATGGCATGTTTCATGTCAGAATCTCAGTTATCGAGAATCATTTAAGTCGTGAGGAAATGCAGCGAATCGGGATTACCGAAAACGTAGTAGCTGATTTGATTGAAAAGAGTTGCTGTGCATGGGTTGCGACTGATAACGAAAAAATTATTGGTTTTTCTATGATTTTACCTGATGAAGGCTGCCTTTTTGCTGCCTTTGTTCTCCCGGAGTACGAAGGCAGGGGTATAGGCCGCAGGCTTGTTGAAATCGCGGAAAAGGAATTATTCAGGCATCATGAGATTGCCTGGCTTGAAACTGACAAACAAAGTCGTGCAGCAAAATTTTACATACAGCTCGGCTGGGGCAATAAAATTGACATCAATGACACAGATATCAGATTAGAGAAACATCGCTGAGTGAAATCCACAGCAATTTTCATTGATGCCCGCTCCTGGCACAAAGCGCGCCGTCAGGTCGGGTTAGAAACTATTTTGCCCGGTCAATGCTGACCTATAGGCATCCCCCCAAAGCCGACATTCCAGGCTGGACTTGTCTACTTCAAGACAGAGATCGACATCCGCGGCGAATCCACGCTGCATCAGCTCTATTGCAGACGAACACTCCCGTAGAAGCACCAGGTTTTGCTTCTGGTAATGCTGCCAGACAGCCACCGCAGCCTCTGCTTCTGGTGAGCAATTTTGACGTCCCATTGCAGCGATAATTCCGCCAGCAGCCACATAATCCTCAATACTGGGGCGAAGGCTCCCATCGGGCCAGCGTTCTCCGCAGGGAATTACCAGCACACGGCCGAAGGAACGGCAGGCATTCGCGGTCGCAGATATGTTTCTGAAACAGCCGCTCAACACTGCTACTCCTGCATCCCTTGCTTTGAATGAAACGGCTGAACCGTTAGGCGATGGGAGGACCAGTTTTTCACCCTCGCTTATGTTTCTTAGCGAAGCCGGCGATAGGCTGTAACCTTCACCGCTGAATCGTCTGTCCGGACTCGCTGTGCTGGCTCCCATTTTCAAACCATATTCAATAGCAGAAGCATCTTTCCAGGGGTACGGATAGACACAGGCACCATTATTGACAGCCATACTGACGCAAGTTGAGAACGACATAACGTCTACAATGACAACGCAGTCGACCTCCCCGGCAAGATGCTCTACCGCAGGCAGGCCCCACTCAAGACGAACCGCAAATTTTTCCTGACTAAACCATTGCACGAGGCTTTCTCCGTTATTCCCACGCCCTGTTTTGCATCACCACTCTGTACCCGTCGGGATCGACGAAGGTTTTCCCATTCACATCCCAGTAAGGATTGAAAGAATTCGTCCGTTTAAAACCCGCGTCAATCATGGTTTCACATGCCAGCTTCCATGCATTTTCATCCGGATAATAGAGGACGAGGAGATCGTCTTCGGTTGGCGAGGGCTTAACGGGATGTCCCGGGCAGCAGGTGAATTCGAGGTGCCAGTCGAGGTCTTTTCGCCCCAGCATCACGCCATTGAAACCGTCGTGATCGTGGAATTCGGCAATTTTTTGCAGACCCAGTCCCTGACTAAACATCAGAACCGATCGTTCAAGCTGGGAGACGGGTCTGGCAATGCGCATGTGCGTAAACATCTGGCTTGACTCCTGAAAACGTTTTTCTGGGTGTTGTTAACCAGGTAGAGTTTACACATGATCGGGCTGGTCATTTGTCGATGAGAGCCAGCGCAACCTGCCCTGCCCGCGTTGTGCGCGTCTGGCTACAGCACCGCGGCGGTATAACCCGAATGGCAGCAACGGTTTCAGGTTTTCCCGATCGGCACCCTGCGCAGCGGGCGACAAATCACGGTCATGGCAACGGCGCTGCACAGGGGAAACAGCGCCAGCAGTAGCCAGGGATAAACAGCCTGCGTTGAAGGGACAAGCGCGTTGTCCAGCAGCGGTCCAAACATTAAATTTCCGGCCAGCACCGCGAAGCCGCCGGCGGTGGCCAGGGCGCCGTAATGTGCACCCAGCGTCGCGGGGTCGGCAAACCGGGGAATCAAATCTTTGGCCGACGGCACCAGCAGCATCTGGCCGAATGTCAAAAACGTCACCAGACACACCGCAGGGATCAATCGCAGCCAGCCGTCAGGCGGGGTTGTTGACGCGAACAGGGCCACGCTGGCAAACGCGGCGGAGAGCAGCAAAAAACCCACCGGTAAAACTTTTACCGTTCCCACGCGTCGTGCAAAGCGCGCCAGCGGCAGCTGAAAAGCGATGATCAACACCGAGGCCAGCATAAAGAGCGGACCGAGATCTTTCTCGCTGCCGCCTGCCCGCCGGATCTCCACTGGCAACGCCAGATACAGCTGGTTGTAGCTCAAAAGCCACGAGCTGTAAGCCACGATGAAAGCGACAAAACGCGGCTGGCGGAAGGTCATCCACCAGGGGACAATTTTTAGCGCCTGTTTGCTGTTACCTGTAGCAGGCAGAAAAAAGTACAGCACCATCAGCGCGATGACAAAGACCGCGGCCCCTGCCAGCGCCACCTGGCGGAAACCGAATCCGGTCAGCAGTGCGCCAGCCACCGGGCCCAGTACGGCACCGAGTTCGCCGCACACCGCAAACAGCGCAAACCACTCCGCGCGGCCGCGCTTTCCTTGCGCCTCACTTTGCGTTCCCGCTTTGGCCAGCAGCGCTTCAATTGACGGGGAAAACAGCGCACCGCCGATGCCCGTCAGACAGGCACCCAGAATGATCGGCCACAGCGATTGCCCCAGCGCCAGCAACAGATAACCCGCAATCCGGACCAGACAGCCACACAGGATAATGATCTTTGCGCCGTACCGGTCAGAGAGCGCACCGCCCAGCAGAAACATCCCCTGCTGGGAGAACGTGCGTAATCCCAGAATCAGCCCGATAACGCCGCCGGAGAGCAACATATCATCGCGTAAGAATATCGCCAGAAAGGGAACGACCGCGTAAAAGCCAATGTTGAAAACAAACTGGCTGCCCAGCAAAACGCCCGGGCGCAGGGTAGAGACAGGACGCAGCGAGAAAGAAAGCATGCTACCTGGCCCTAAAGAATGAAATGAATGTGCTTCTTGCCATGAAAGCGGGAGATCTCAATTTTGGTTTTCACCCGGAATACCTGCCAAAGCAGCGCCTCGGTCAGGATATCCTGCGGCGTGCCGGTTGCGATGATTTGACCGTTCTGCATCACGATCAGCGAATCACAGAACATCGATGCGTGGTTGAGATCGTGAATGGCGACAATGCTGGTAACCGGTAACTCGCTGATCAGCTGCATTAATTGCATCTGGTGATGGATATCCAGATGGTTGGTCGGTTCGTCCAGCAGAATTTCGCTCGGCGTTTGCGCCAGTGCGCGGGCAATGTGCACACGCTGACGTTCGCCACCGGAGAGACTCAGCCATCCCTGCTCACTTTTCTCCAGCATGTCCACGCGCTGCAGAGCGGCCGTCACGGTCTCGTCATCGTGCGCACTCCAGTTAGAGAATGGCGAATGATGCGGAATGCGGCCCAGTTTCACCACATCGCGCACACGCATGTTGGCGTCAGTCATGCCGTGCTGCTCGACGAATGCCACCCGGCGGCCAAGCTGTTTGCGGGCGATGCGGGCGATATTTTGCCCGTCCAGCGTCACTTTGCCGGCATCCGGGCGCCGCAGGCCGGCAAGGATGCGCAGGAGGGAAGATTTGCCGCAGCCGTTTGGACCAATCAGCCCTACCGTTTCACCACGGGAAATGTGCAGCGATACGTTATCGACGATGACCTTTTTTCCGACTTTCCAGCTAATGTTGTCAGCGGAGATACTCATTATTTATTCCCCGAACGCCAGATAATCACCGCAAAGAATGGTACGCCAACCAGCGCGGTCACCACGCCTACCGGCAGGCTTTGCGGGGCAATCAGCAGGCGCGACGCGATATCTGCCAGCACCATCAGAATGGCACCGGCCAGTGCGCTGGCAATCAGCAACGTGCGATGCAGCGGACCAAAGAAGAAACGCATGACATGCGGCACCACCAGGCCAATAAAACCAATCGAACCGGCCATGCTGACGATGGTGGCGGTGATAAGCGCGGTGGTGATAAAGAGTGCAAGGCGCACCTGAGGCACTGCAATACCCAGCGAGGCAGCCGCATCGTCACCAAAGGTGAACGCATCCAGCGCCCGGGAATAGTAGAGGCAAATGGCCAGTCCGATGGTCACCACCACCAGCACCAGCTGGAGTTCCGGCCAGCGCACGCCACTGAAGCTGCCCAGCAACCAGAACATCACATCGCGCGCCTGCTGCGCACTGGCAGAGGTGCTGATGGTATAAGCGGTGATGGCATTAAACAGCTGGGAAGCCGCAACGCCAGCCAGGATGGTGCGTTCATTACCGCCACGTGCCCCTTTCGTCAGAAAAGCGACAAAGGCAAAGGCAGTGAAGGCGCCGGCGAAGGCTCCCGCCGACAGCGAGACGGCCCCGCTGCCGATGCCCAACACCACGACAGAAACCGCCCCGGTGGAGGCACCGGCAGAGACACCGAGCACATAAGGCTCAGCCAGCGCATTCTTCAGCAGGCTTTGCAAAACGGCACCGCAAATCGCCAATCCGGCGCCACAGCATGCCGCCACCAGCGCCCGGCTCAGGCGAAAGTCCCAAATCACACTTTCGTAGATGCGGCTCAGGGGAACGTGCGTGAGCCCCATTTTATTACTGATGGCATAAAAGACGCTTTTTAGCGGGATCGACAGCTCCCCGACGCTGACACCGGTCGCAATCACCAGCAATAATAACGCCACGGCAGCCACCAGCGAGGCGGTCAGGAACAGCCCCTGTCGCGCCTGAACAACAGCGATGGTCATCAGTTCAGTTCCAGTTTTCTCAGCTGCTCACCCACCTGTTCGGCTCCGTAGATAGTGCGGATGGTCGGGTTCATCGCCTGGCCATCCATCACCACGATGTGGCCTTTTTTTACCGCATCCAGCTGGCTGACGGCAGGATCGCTTTTCAGGAATTTGATTTTCTCTTCGGCTTTATCCAGCGCCCAGCGATTGCGATCGAGACTGGAGACCACGACCACATCCGGATTGGCAGCAATGATGCTCTCCCAGCTGACCGTCGGCCATTCGGTCTCTGACGTGATGGCGTTGTGCCCGCCCAGCACGCTGGCGATGAATCCGGATGGACTGTTTTTACCGCCCACATAGGCATCCGCAGACGGTGACGAGCTTGAGAACCAGAACACGAACGAGAGATCTTTTTTGCTGCTACCAAACTCCTGACGCAGTGCCGCTTCACGTTTTTTGAAATCGGCAATCACCGCCTGGCCACGATCTTCCACGTTGAAAATTTTGGCGAAGTCCTGAATCTCCTGATACAGGTACGTCATATCCCACAGCTGCTGGCGACTGCCATACATATCCCCTGCGGCTTTTTTGGTGGCGCACATCCCTGGCGACACATAACTGTTCACGCCAAGGGTGATTAAATCTTCGCGTTTTGCCACCTTGCTCTCGGGTCCCAGCAGCAGCGGCGTCTGGGCAGGAACGAAGTCCGGATTTTGCGCCAGCACGGATTCGAGGGTGGGGATTTCTACCGTCAGCGTTTTGATTTTTGCATTCTGTTCAGCCAGCTGTGGCAACACTTTAGTTGGCCAGAACGCGCTGGCGATGACCTTATCCTGCAGGCCGAGCAGCAGCAAAATTTCTGCGGTATTTTGCCCCAGCGCCACCACGCGCTCAGGCGGTTTGGTGAAGGTCTCTTTATAGCCGCAGTTTTCAATCGTGAGAGGATAGGTGGTGGCCAGCGCAGAACTAACCGATGCAAACACCAAACATAACGTGCAGATGACCTTTTTCATTAACCCCTATCCCCATTGATATTGTTTTGAGAAGCCCGCGCCGCTTTAATGCAAATGAAACTCATTAACGAAGCGGGCTTTTATACAATGGGCACTTTAAGGTGTCAACGGGAGATTGTTTCCCAGAGTTATCATCGTCATGGACCTGCCAGGATCGCATACCGGACGTTCTGTAAAAGCCTGTCCGCAGCCAGCCGGTCCCCTTCCCCGCTGACGTCACACGTTTAATGCGCAGAGCGTGCCAGGCCAGCATTCGCTTTGCGGCACCGGGTAAGCGGCGTCCACCAATTCAGGCCTGACGCTGACCGCACTCAGCGATGTTTACCGGTTGCCTGCGCTTTTCTGACAGCTGCAGACTGAGCATCGCCAGCAGAATAAAGACCACCGACATGCCGATCAGCCCGTAAAAGCCGGCCAGTGGATATATCCATGATGCGACCGCCGAGCCAAAGCCGATACCGCCAAACATGAAGGCACTGGTCAGCGCCAGCGCAATGCCGCGATGGCGGACTGATGCCAGCTCGACGATCCGGCGCTGCTGGCTGGGCCAGAGCAGATCGGTGGCAAACGCCCAGACCACCAGTGCCGCCAGCAGCACGCCCAGCGCTTTCGGCAGCACGGCGATAAGCGCCGTATCGACGATGAGCAACGTCATGCCGCTCAGCAGCAGCTTCTCAGCGGTAAAGCGTATCGCCGCGCGGGTGACCCAGAGATTGCCCAGCACCCCGGCAACGCCCAGCACGGCCAGCGCTGCGGAGACCGCATGCGTGCCGCCAGTGTAGGTGTCGCGAATGAGCGGCGCGATAAAAGTGTAAAAGCTGTACACGCCGGAAGTAATAAAAAACACCACCAGGAAAGCCGTCAGGTATTTGCCATCGGCCAGCACGCCGGCCATCTCACGCAGGCGGATGCGCGTCCCGGCACTGTCATCCGGCACCGTCAGCAAAATGTTCAGCCCGCTCAGCAGGCTCACCACGCCGACCAGCGCAAACAGGGCTTTCGCGCCCCACAGGCCGGCAACCCATGAAGCAATGGGAATTCCGGCAAGGCTTGCCATCGATACCCCGAGCAGTACCATGCCGATGGCCCGCCCGCGCTGCTGTTCATGCACCAGCTCGGAGCCCAGCGCAACCAGCACCGGACCGATGAACCCGGCGCCGGCCCCCATCAGGATGCGTGAGGCGAGCAGTACGTTGTAGCCCGGCGACAGCACAAACGCGAAGGCGCCCAGGCTAAACAGTGCAATGCCAGTGAGCACCAGCCGGCGACGGCGCAGGTGACCAAACAGCACCTGTACCAGCGGAGCCGCCAGCGCGAAGGTGAGTCCGAAAACACTCAGTAAGCGCGCGCTCTGCGCATCAGTCAGCTGCCAGGCTGCTGAGATGGCCGGCAGACTGCCAGCGACAGACAGCGCGCCGGTAGCCTGTACGAAGTAGGCAATGCTCAGCGCACGCAGCGCGCGGCGCTGGGAAGAGGTGATGACAGCGTTCATTATTTCTCTCCGGCATAAACTTCAGGGGCGCTGCCCCTGAAATGTTTACTGAACAGGAATCGGGTTATCCGCCACAGACTCGTTGAACTGATTCACCAGCGTATGCTCGTTCGCGCCCGGGTTATCGCGCACCGGCAGCACGCGGTCGACAATGGCTTCGATGGTGTCGGTGCATTGGGATTGCGATTCTGAATAAGGGGGCGTTCAGTGCACAGAGACGGGCCGATAGCGTTCAGCCGGCGCGTCGCTGCCGAGGTGCGGCATCATGGCCTGACGCGCCTGCTCATAGCGGGTCCAGAGCGCTTCGTCCTGCAGGGACGGAATGGTAATGAGCTCGCCGCGGGCGAAGCCGGTGAGCGCCGCATCAACCATCTCCTGCGCGCTCATGACGATGTGCGGGTCAAGCTGGTCAACCGGCAGACCGCCGTTATCCCAGAACGGCGTCGCGGTAGCGCCAGGCAGTACGGCCTGCACCTGAATCCCCTTACCGGCCAGTTCATGATGCAGCGACTGACTGAACGCCAGCACGTAAGCCTTGCTGCCGCCGTAAACACCGTTCAGCAGCTCAGGCGCAATGCTGACGATCGAGGCGATGTTGATGATGCCGCCGCGTCCGCGCGCCACCATGCCCGGCACCAGCGCATAGGTCAGGCAGGTCAGCGCGATGACGTTGAGGTTAATCATGGCGTTCATCTGCGTCACGTCGCTGTCCAGCAATGGGGCATGGGTGCCGATGCCGGCGTTATTCACCAGCAGTGTGATGCTCGCGTCCTGACGCAGCTTTTCTTCCAGCGCGTTCAGCTGTGCAGCATCGGCCAGGTCCGCCGTGATGACTTCCACGCTGCGGCCGCTGTCGGTAGTGATGTGTTCAGCCAGCTGGTTCAGGCGGTTGTGATTGCGGGCCACGATGATCAGGTCATAGCCCATGCGTGCCAGGCGGCCGGCGTACAGTGCGCCCATACCGGTAGAGGCACCGGTGACAACGGCAGTGCCGCGGTTGGTGTGTGTTTGCTGCGTCATGATATTCACCTTGTCAGTTATCGGGTTGGTGAATTCATAGTACGCAGTCGCGCACCGGCGCGGCTGACGAGAAAGGTCGTGATTTCGGACAACATGATGACCGGGATTCCGGCCATCGTGATCAGAAGGCGTTCAGGCGGGACAGCGCGCGTCAGGCTTTACCGGTGCGCAGCGACTGCGGCGGGATGCCGTAACCGCGAATGAACACTTCCCGCATATGGCGGCGATCGCGGAAGCCGGATTCTCGGGCTATCACCTCCATCGGCAGCCTGCTCTGCTCGATCAGCAATCGGGCGTTTTCCAGTCGTAATCCCTCAATAGCTTTGGCCGGCGACTTGCCCGTCTCAGAACGGAACAGGCGGCTGAGCTGCCGCGCGCTGAGGTGAACCGCATCCGCAAGGTCTTCGATGGTCAGCGCTTTGCTGAGATTGTTGCGCGCATATTCCAGCGCCGACTGCAGCCGGTCGCTGCGCGGAGACAGCATCAGCATCTCAGAGTGCTGCGTCTGTCCGCCGGAGCGGCGGTGATGCATGACCAGCAGGTGTGCCACGCTGCGCGCCACTTCGGCACCGAGATCTTTCTCCACCATTCCCAGCGCCATATCCAGCCCGGCGGTGAGTCCCGCCGAGGTCCAGATGTGATCGTCAATAATGAAGATGCGGTCTTCTTCTATCCGCGTCGTCGGGTGCAGCAGTTGCAGACTCTGGGCATGTACCCAGTGCGTAGTGGCGCGGCGCTCCGATAACAGACCGGCCTGCCCCAGCACGAATGCGCCGGTACAGATCCCGGCCACCCGGCGGGCCCGGGGCGCGTGCCCCTGCAAAAAATCGACGATGCCCGCTGTGGCCGGCAGTTCCAGCGGCGTCATTACGCCTGCGACCAGCCAGGTATCCATTTCCATCTCTGCTTGGATCGGCTGGCTGTCCACGCCGAAGCCGGAAGAGGACTGCACCGTGCCACCGCGCTCTGAATACACCGTGCAGTGGTAAAACGGTTCGCCGTTTACCTGATTGGCAAACTCAAAAATACTTAGAGTCGATAATCCCAGAACCTGGAAATGATCAGAAATCAGTAAACCTACCCGGTGCATCGTCGTCTCCTTCAGTCGTCCAGCACCGTCTGCCACACTGTGTCCGGTCTGATGTTAAGCAGGGTGAGCCATGACAATACCCGATTTCGCTCAGCGGTATCACCTGTGGAAAAATAAAAAAGGCAATGACACCGACCTGCTGCGGATCTTCTGCGCCGTTTTATGTTAAGAGTACCCGATCGGGCAGTTCGCCAGACATGCGGTTTTAAACAGGCGGCCATTGCCCAGGTCATCAATCAGAGAAAAAACCATGAAAAAATCGATCGTTCCTGAAGAATTTCAGCACTATTACCATGACTGGCACTTCTCTCCCGTTATCGAAGCCGATGGCACCCTGTATCTTTCCGGAGTGACGGCAGCGCGGAAAGACAAACCGATAAGTACCCACCCTGAAGAACAATTCCATGATGCGTTTTATAAGCTGGGTGTGTATTTAAACGCGGCCGGACTGGACTATGAACATATACTGGAGATGACCACCTTTCATATCGATCTTAAAAAACACATCGGGGTATTTTCTAAGGTCAAAGATGTGTATATCAAAGCCCCCTACCCGGCATGGTCTGCCATCGGCGTGTCAGAGTTCATTCCGGAAAATGCCCTGGTGGAAATGCGGATTGTGGCGAAAAGGGTGCTTCAGGCGGATGGGCAAAAATAACCGCAACCGCCGCTTCCGTCACAGGGCTGTGATTACAGCCCTGCTTCTTCCGCATTTATTCGGCTTTTCCCTGCATCAGCTGCCGGTATTTCATGCTGTCGTGGTACATCTCATGGAATACGCGGTATTTACGGTCGTAATACTCTTTGATTTTGTTGGTCTGCGGCGTGATGGTCTTACCGATGCGGCTCATGGCGGCCATCGCTTCGGGTAAAGAGTCGTACGCACCCGCCGCCACGGTGCCCATCATGGCGCTGCCGAGCAACATGGCTTCACTCTCTTCCGGCAACAGCATCGCGCAGCCCGTCGCGTTGGAGTGCTCCTGCACAAAGATGGGATTTTTGGTGCCGCCACCGCTGGCCATAATGGTATCAATGCAGTAACCACTCTGGTTCATGGTTTCAATAATGTGGCGAGTGCCAAGCGCCAGCGCCTGAATGGTGGCGAGATAATGCAGCGCCATGTCTTCCGGCGTGCGTGACAGTTTCAGGCCCGTCAGCGTGCCGGTCAGGGTCGGATTGGCACGCGGTGAGCGGTTGCCGTGGAAATAAGGCAGCATATGAATGTCTTTGGTCAGGAAGGCAATATTCTCGGGTTCACCCGCCATCTTGCGCAGTATGCCGTTGAGCACTTCATAAATGGTTTTGCCGCTGTCTTTGCCCTGCTTGAGCAGATCCTGATAACACGGATGCGACTGAATTACATGGTCAATCAGCGCACCGGTGGTGGATTGTCCGCCTTCGTTCAGCCAGTAATCCGGCAAAATCGCCGAATAGTACGGCCCCCAGATGCCGCCGATATAGCGCGCGCTGCGCGACATCGCCATATGGGCCGTGGACGTGCCGCCAATCAGCGCAATGCGGTTGTCAAAATCCGCTGATTCGCCGGATGCGCCGCTGGCACCGAGAATACCGAGGCTGCCGGCGTGCGCATCAATAATCGAAACGCTGACCGCCGTGCCCGCCATTAACCCCATCTCTGCGGCGGCGCGCTGCGTCAGGCCATGCCCCAGCGGCTCACCCATGGTTTTCACTTCGCTGCCGATCTTTGCCGCGTTGTTTTCCAGTAAATCCTCCAGGCCAATCTGGCGGAAATAGCTCGGATCCCAGCGGTCTTCATGGCCGATATAGGTCCATTTGCAGACGGTAGAACACAAAGAGCGCGTGGTATCCTGGGTGGCGCGCCAGGTGAGGAAATCCGGCAGGTCGAAAAGATGCCCGACGTTGCTCCAGGTGGTCGGCATGTGCTGTTTCAGCCACAGCAGTTTGGGGGTCTGCATTTCCGGCGAGATAATCCCGCCGACAAACTCCAGCACGCGATGGCCGGTGGCATTGATGCGTTCTGCCTGCGTGATAGCGCGGTGATCCATCCAGACAATAATGTTCTGCTCGCTGCGCCCGGTCGGGCTCACGGTCAGCGGTTTGCCTTCTTTATCCAGCACCACCAGCGAACAGGTGGCGTCAAAACCGATGCCTTTCACCTGTATCGGGTTGATATCCGCCTGACTGACCACGTCTTTAATCGCGTTACACACGGACTGCCAGATCTCATCAGAGGATTGCTCAACAAAATCAGCTTTCGGGCGGTAGAGCGTGATCTCCCGGCTGGCCTGGCCGAGCATACGGCCAGTCATGTCGAAGACGCCCGCACGGGCGCTGCCGGTTCCTACGTCGACGCCAATAAAATAACTCGCCATGTTCTTTCCTTTCTTGAAAAGCTTTCGCTTATGATTTTCTGTTTTGCAGAGCGATAAACAGGATCAGGACACAACCCCATAGCGCCATGGTCAGGTAACTACTGACGCCCATCAGGTTCAGGCCGCTTTCCAGCATTTGCAGCACGATGAGCGCCAGCACCAGCCCGATCACCCGGCCAAAACCGCCGTCAGGGTTAATGCCGCCAAGCACCGAGGCCAGAATGGTCACCAGCAAATAGGAGTCGCCGTAGCCAGCCTGTGCCGAGTTAAATTTGGACATCATCAGCAGTGCCGCGCCCCACCCCAGCAGAGCTGAAAGCACGTACACCGCGATAGTGACTTTATGCGTGTTGACCCCACTGAACCGCGTCGCCTGCTCGCTGGAACCCATCAGATACAGGCTGCGGCCGAGCGTAGTGTGTTCCAGAAACACCCACAGCAGCAGCGCCACCAGCAGGAATAACACCAGGGCAACCGGGATACCCAGCAGGCTGCCGTTGCTGAGGTACTGAATTACCGGCGGGAAGCCGGAAATGACCGCGCCGTTGGTCAGCAGAATATTCAGTCCGGCGATCAGCGTCATGGTGCCGAGGGTTGCCAGAATCGGTGAAACCCCGATAAAGGCGATCAGCGCGCCATTGAGCACCCCAATCACCAGCGCCACACCCAGACCCGCAAGCAGCGCCAGTGCGACATATTCCGGCTGGTTCGGATGCGCCACCAGAATCGCCGCCATCACCAGCGAACACGCGTTGGCACCGGCAATGATCGAAAGGTTGATCCCGCCGGTCAGCATGGTAATGCCCATCCCCAGCGCCAGCATGCCCAGAATCGGTAACTGCGAGGAGATCGACTGGAAATTGCCGACGCTGTAGAAGCTGCCACCCAGCGTAAAGGAGAACAGCACGGCAACGGCCACGATGATCAGCAACTGCAAACGGATGATGCGGTCGCCGGGGAAGAATCGGTTTAACGTCGTCATGTCACATCCCCTTCGCCAGTTTGCGTTTTTCGTTCCACGCGGTGCTGCTAATGCTGACCAGAATGATCGCGCCGCTGAACACCTGATGCCAGTAAGATGAAATGCTCAGCAGGGTCATGCCATTTTGCAGGAAGGCCAGCAGCATCACGCCCAGAATGGTGCCGGTTAGCGAGCCGCGCCCGCCGGTCATGCTGGTGCCGCCTAATACCACCGCCGCCAGCACCGTCAGTTCATAACCGAGCAGGGAATTAGGTGCCACCGACTGGGTAATTTGCGCCTGTACCACCGCAGCAATACCCGCCAGCAATCCCATAAAACCGTAAACGTAAAAATGCAGCCGCAGGATGTTCAGACCGAGACGCGATGCGGCGTCACGGTTGCTGCCCATAGCGTAAATCTGGCGGCCCACGCGGGTGCGATTCATCAGGACGCCGGTAACGATGATCACCCCCAGCAGGCAAAGCAGCGGCAGGGTCAGGCCATAGTCGTAACCGTCGGCGGCGGTGAAGGAGAACCAGCTGATCCCGTTCATAAACCAGTCGGGGAAACCGTACAACCAGGTACCGTTAGTCAGATACACCAGCAAACCATAAAACAGGTTCAGCGTCGCGATAGTGATAATGATGGCCGGCACGCGCAGCCAGTACACCAGAAAACCGTTGACCAGGCCGAGCAGCAACCCGATTCCCATCGACATGGCAAACGCCAGCGGAAAGCTGCCGCCGTGATGAATGATATAGCTCGCCATCACGTACTGACCGATGGAGGTGACGGCAGGAAAGGAGATGTCGATGCCGCCGGCAATCAGCACCACAAACAGACCACAGGCCAGAATGCCCAGAATGGCATAGCTGGTGGCGACGTCTGTCAGGTTACCCAGCGTCATAAATTCACTGCTGCTGGCGCTCAGACCCACCACCAGCAGCAGCACCAGTAATCCCAGCCAGAATTCGTGCTGGGTAAACAGTTTCGATAGCGATTTGTTACCCATTAATCACCTCCGCAATCTGCGCTTCGCTGCTCTGGTGCGGCGCGAACTCCGCTACCAGTTCGCCTTTGCGCATCACCAGCACGCGATGGCTGTTGTAATACGCTTCCGGGATTTCATCGCAAATCATCAGCACCGCCATGCCGGATTCCGCCAGATCGCGGGCAATACGGTAAATGCCTTCTTTATTGGCAATATCCACCCCTACCGTTGGTGAATCGAGGATCAGGATATGGGGCCGCGTCGCCACCCATTTGGCGATGGCGATACGTTGCGCATTACCGCCGGAGAGCGTTTTAACCGGTAAACTGCTGTCCGGGACTTTAATGTTCAGGTCACGGATCAGGTCTTTAACCACCGCCGCGGCTTTGCGGTGATCCATCAATCCGGCGCCGGTATGCAGCTTGTCGAAAATCGATACCAGCGTGTTGTCATAAATGGATTGATCCATGATGAGCCCCTGCGTCAGCCGGTCTTCCGACACATAGGCGATGCCGTGACGAATGGCGTCGCGGTTAGAGTGGAATTTCACCACCTTGCCGTTAATGCGGATCTCTCCGCTGTCCGGCTGGCTCATGCCAAACAGGCTCAGACAGAGTTCCGTGCGGCCCGAACCGAGCAGGCCGATAATCGACGTAATTTCTCCCTGGCGCAGCGACAGCGAGATATTGTGATACTGCCCTTTGCGGCTCAGCTGGCTGATTTCCAGCAGTGGCGTCACATCAGCGGGTGCCCGGTGCGGCAGATGGCTATAGGTGAAGCGCTGCCCGGTCATCAGGAACGCCAGTTCATGGCTGTCGAGTTCACTGGCCGGATAGGTGCCGACCAGTTTGCCGTCGCGCATCACGCTGATACGATCGGCCACTTCCATCACTTCATCAAGACGGTGACTGACGAACACCACGCAGATTCCGGCGGCTTTGAGTTCATTCACCACCCGCAGCAAACCATTCACCTCGCTGCGGGTCAGTGACGCTGTCGGTTCATCCATAATCACCAGACTGGCGTCAGCAGCGATGGCACGGCATATTGCCACTAACTGGCGGTCAGCGATCGACAGCTTTTCAACTTTACGATCCGGATCCAGAGCAACGCCGACCCGTTGCATCGCCGCCAGCGCTTTTTTGCGCATTGACTCGCGATGTACCCAGAAATCACCGCCCGGTAAATAGCGGTGAATAACGATATTTTCGGCGACTGACAGATTGGGAAATAACGACAAATCCTGATAAATAACCTGAATGCCGTAATAAGAAGACAGCTGTGGCGTCAGGGTATGAAAGAGTTTTCCGTCCAGCGTGATGGCCGCGCCTTTTTCCGGTTGATAAACCCCGGAAATGACTTTAATTATGGTGCTTTTGCCGCAGCCATTCTGCCCGGCCAGACAATGCACCTCACCTTTATTCAGCGTCAGGCTGACATTATCCAGTGCTAATACGCCGGGGAACTTTTTACTGATTTTTTCGAGGCTGATAAAGGCCTCAGCATTGGCGGGGGACGTGCTGAGCGTATTCATCATAGATCCTTAAGCCTGCCCATCCTATTTCCAGCCGGGTGTTGGCGATGCTCGCTTATCCGAATCATTTATATCTCATCGAATTTCACTGAGTTTCGCCGCGCCTGACGCGAATTATTCAGGGTATATGTTTTCAATCTCTGAGTAGAAGTTCAGATACAGCACAACATACAACGCTGTATCTGTTTCTATTTGCCTGGTGTGGCGCTGGAGATAATCTATCTCCGTTAAATTAAGGTGTTAAACACTCTGATCAGAAGCCAAGTGATTTCGCATTCTCTGGCGTTACTTCGAGAATTTTATTAAAGCGAATCACTTTCTTATCCATATCGACGTCGGCTTTGCCCAGACCTTCAATGCTCAGGTCTTTAGTGACTTCTTTACCCTGCAGCAGCTGATCGGCAACCGAAACCAGGGCGTAACCGGCATCTTTTGGATCCCACAGCAGGACTTTCTTAATGTCACCGCGCATCAGGTATGGCGCAGCCTGTGCTGGCATCGCAATACCGACAACCGCGATTTTATTTTTCGCCCGCTTCTGCTGAACCGCCTGACCGGCACCGATCGGACCGAGCGAGCCGAAACCGATAATCCCTTTCAGATCAGGATAGGTTTTCATTAAATCCAGCGTGGTGGAATATGACTTATCAATATTTTCTGCCACCGGCAGGCGTGACGTGACTTCATGCATGTCCGGGTATTTTTCTTTCTGATATTTGATCGCCGCATTGGCCCACGCATTATGCAATGGCACGGTCAAAGAGCCGACATAAATGGCATAACCGCCTTTGCCACCCATATCTTTTGCCAGCTCGTCCATATTGGCTTCCGCATATTTCTGGCTGTCGATGGTTTCAACATCCCACTGACCAATTTGCTGGTCCGGCGATTCATGGGTTAATACCACGATGCCCTGGTCGCGCGCTTTTTTCAGTACCGGCTCCAGTACTTTGGCATCGTTTGGCACCACAATGATGGCGTCAACTTTTTTGGCAATCAGATCTTCAATCACCTTGACCTGCTGCGCCGGATCGGGCGTCGAGGCGCCAACCTGATAAGCGTTGACATCCAGTTTCTGCGCGGCTTCTTTTACGCCGACTTCCATGCGGGTGAACCACGGAATACCGGTAACTTTGGCCACCACGGCGATATCGTAAGGTTTGGCAGCGAATGAGGGTGTTGTGAATAACATGCACGCTGAAACCACACATGCACTGACTAATGCGAGGTTAAATTTCATTTTGGTACCTTTCTGATGAGGTTCTGGTATAGGGAACAGGCGGTTGCTATTTAATTCACGCTCAGAGATTAACTTACCCGTACATAGGTTTTCGCGCAGATGTGATGGAAATGTGAGCAAAGCCCACAAATGTTAAATTTAATGATTTAATATGTTAAATTATGGTTAATTTTACATCTATTTTTACTCTCTTGGTGGTTGTTGAAGCTCTTAGATGGATTTTAAGAAACAAATTTAGATCACTTATTTAACAATATTTATACATAAACAAACCGCGCCGTTGTTTTTACCTCAGTAAAATCCCGGCACTAAATTTTATTTGCACAGATTGTGAGCAGAATCACCTGAGCAGGCGATGACGCTTTTCACAGCATTCGCTGGCAACTTTGCGCAGTGGGGGTGAGTTCCGGTTTTGGCACCGGGTGACCTGAGCGTTGCGAGGCAAGCTTTGAGCGAGCAGCGGACGTCTCACTTATGACAGCTGAGTGGTTCTAATACGTTGAACATTATTTTCCTTAATCGACTCAAGTTCATATCTATCTTGCCGATGATCACAATGCATTTTGCAAATTTTCTTAGAATCAACGGAGTATTCAATGGCAACGACCATTTAACGGGCTAAATATTTGGATTTAAAGCATGAATGGACAAGTTGTATTGGATATGGATCGCCAGATTACTGCCCAAAATGTCGAAGCCGTCGAATAACAACAAGCTTAATCAGATAAACTAATGGAGTGAAAAATGGACTTTTTGAAGACAGTACTTACTGCAGCTTTGTTTGTCGCAGTGCCCACATGGGCGGGAGATTTGACTGGGCCTCAAAATAATGCGGTTAGATCTGCGAAGCAATATCTCAGTATGGCGGGTTTCTCACGAAACGGACTTATTCAGCAACTTTCATCCGATGCTGGAGATGGTTAC
The DNA here is from genome assembly GCF_002207995.1 of Pantoea sp. VS1. Taxonomy (NCBI): domain Bacteria; kingdom Pseudomonadati; phylum Pseudomonadota; class Gammaproteobacteria; order Enterobacterales; family Erwiniaceae; genus Pantoea; species Pantoea sp. VS1. The sequence continues at coordinate 396,815 of NZ_NHZE01000045.1, read as the reverse complement.
GAGATTTCTGACGCTACGGTAGCAGTGGACAGCCTGAACATTGATTGGAACCAGGAGGCGGTGAAATCTGCGAAGCATTATCTCAACATGATGGGCTTCTCATGCAAAGGCCTCATTCAGCAACTCTCCTCAAGTGCCGGAGACAAATACACTGTTGATCAAGCAACCTACGGGGCAAAACAGGCAGGTGGCTGCTAAAAAAACGATGTGGTTTGAGTGACGGTTACACGCGAACCACCGAATTCCCGGCTACAAACTTACGACGTAGACGGTAAATGGTCTATGACCGCAACCTCGGAATCCATCTCTATGCGCGGGTAGTGCTCACGCATCCCTTCTAGCAGTAATGCATCCGGCCATTCCACACTTTTTCCAAGCCTGGCTGCAACGTCAAAAAGCGGCATTTTTTCTACGTGCGTGACACACATCATGACGGTTTCATAGGCATCCTGCGCGTTTACGTACAGCATAGGGCCCGGCACAATCTCACATTCCCGCCATCGGATGGTATGACGCTTCCTGCCTGCGCAAACGTCCGGCAGCAGGCGAGGCACGATTTCAAGATACTGTAATGACATATCACCTCTGGTGACCTGCACTAAGTATTAGATATAACGATCAGTTAGTAATGTCGGTTTTTGACTAATGGGTCGAATGTAGTCTTAAACAAGTTAGTTGAATAACAAAGCAAAGCGTATCTTTTAAAGTCCGCTTCTGACATACAGCCGACATCAATCGCTTTACCCGGCCGGCCATTGAAGATCACGACCCGATCTGTTTCGCAGTTACTCCAAAAAGGCAGCGTCGTACACTATAACAGCGAGACATGCTTCTGCTGTAAAACCATGCGCAGCTCTTTATCAGGTTCGCCATCGACAATCAGCGTACTGGCCAGATCCAGATCCCCAATCGCGAAGGCGGAGGCGGAATTGAGTTTCTCTTTTGACACCATGACAACGGTCTCGGCGGCTCTCCCCGCCAGCGCGCGTTTTATGCCGGCCTCTTCATAGTTGCCGGTCGTGAGGCCGGCGGTTTTATGCACGCCGGTAACGCCCATAAAAAACAGATCAGCATTAATACGCGCAGCTGCCTCATGAACAGCCGATCCCACCGCGACCACCGAGTGGCGATAGAGCAGCCCGCCCAGGGTTATCACTTCTACCCGCGGAAAATCCACCAGCGCAACCGCAATACCGGGGCTGTGGGTGATCGCCGTGAAAGCCAGGTCTGCTGGCAGTAACTGCACCAGTTCTGCTGTGGTGGTTCCGCCGTCAATAATCACCACCTGCCCGGGTTGAATCAGCTTCACCGCCTTTTGCGCCACACTCTGCTTGGAACTCATTTGCACGTTTTTGCGTTTTTCGAAGGATGCCAGCGCGGCTGACACCGGCAGCGCGCCGCCGTGCACGCGCTGTAACAGCCCTTCAGCGGCCAGCTCCCGCAAATCGCGGCGTATTGAGTCCTCGGATATACCAAAACGCTGACTGAGCTCACCTGACATCACCTGATTTTCAGCCGCCAGAATCTTCAGAATCTGTTGTTTACGCTGGCTCGATAGCATAATTACCCGCTCACGTTTTTTCTTGAATTTGCACGATTATGCATGATAGCGTCTGTTTTGTCATCTTCAGGAGGCAAGCTATGCAGCAGAAAATACGCAATATCCGTGAGCAGCTGTTGTCCGACAATTGGTACACCCTGAAAAAATACACCTTTGAATTGCAGCGCCGTGACGGCTTGTGGCAGGAGCAGCAGCGTGAAGCGTATGACCGCGGTAATGGTGCCGTCGTGCTTCTCTATAACCGCCAAAAGCGCAGCGTGGTGCTAACCCGCCAGTTTCGCTTGCCGGTTTTCATTAATGGTCACCACGGTTTTTTGATTGAAGCGGCTGCCGGGCTGCTCGATAACGCTTCGCCGGAAACCCGCATTGTCGCCGAGGCAGAAGAAGAAACCGGTTACCGGGTGCAGCATATTGAAAAAGTCATGGAAGCGTTTATGAGTCCGGGTTCGGTTACCGAGAAACTCTATTTCTTCATCGCCGAATATGCTGACGACGATCGCCAGAGCAAAGGCGGTGGCCTTGCCGATGAGGGCGAGGATATTGAAGTACTGGAATGGCCTTTGACTCAGGCGCTGAGCGCAATTCGCAGCGGGGAAATTATGGATGCGAAAACCATCATGTTACTGCAATACGTTGCCATGAATGTCCATTTTGAGGAGCCAAAACCATGCTGATCCTGATTGCCGGCCCTGTGCGCAGCGGCACCGAAGGAGACCCGGTCTTAATTCACGCCAATATACAAAAATTAGATGAAGCCGCTCTGCAGGTTTATCACAGAGGCCATACGCCGGTGATTGGAGAATGGCTGGCATTACCTCTTGCCGCCGCCGCAGGTTCACAGGCAATCGGTGACGAAATCAGTGAGGCTTATCTTTATCCGGTTGCACATCGGCTGATTCAACATTGCGACGCGATCTTACGTATGCCGGGCGCATCGCACGGCGCCGATAACGATATTCGGATTGGCAGAGAACGCGGGTTAAAAATTTATACTGACATAGATGAGATTCCGATCGGGTGATTATGCTTTCACTGGATGGCGACGATGCCAGCGCGGCCATTCAGGCTTATGGACATTTGGCTTGTCGCCGTCATTCAAACAAGAGTATTTTTCGCGAATAAAACAAACTCATTGATGCTGGGGAAATATGCCAGTATTGCTGATGGCTTTTTCTCTGCATTGTCTGTTGCAGTGATTCATAACATCAGGCGGCCCTATCCGCAGCAGGCTGACAACGACGTGCCAGCCTGAGTCAGGCATCTGAATTAATGCTATCGTGTCTGGCTTAACGCCTCACAGGCATGACAACGATAATTGGTACCAGGATGGAAACAGGCATGCTCATTCCGCGCACACCCTCTTCCGGCTGCGATTGCGATAATGACAGCGCAGCCACTCGTACAGAGTTTTGGCGCGATCCGTCGCTGGATTTTGTCGAAAGTCGTCGCGCGTGTCACAGCCGCGCATGTTACAGACCACACAGTCATCCAACCTTTTCAATTGGCGCAGTTGACGCAGGCGGCAGCCTGTTCACAGGCGCATCCGGTGGTCCCTGTTCTTTAAAACCTGGAATGATGGTTTTTATTCCCGCCGGCGCGGTTCACTCCTGTAATCCATTGCCTCACAAGCAATGGAGCTATCAGATGTTACATATGGATGCCGCGTGGTTAAATGCTTTACTTGCTGAAATGGACGATGTTTCAGGCGGCTTCATCAGTCAAGGTGAAGTTCGGGTGACGAATAATCAGGAGTGCTATCATCGCTTCTGTGAACTGAATAACCTCCTGTTTTCGATTGCCAGTACAGAAGACAAAAATACAGCGCTAATCGAGTTTATTGGCGACAGTAAATATGGCACCGGCCCGGTGAAAGCCTTTCCTGTCATGGCGTCTGACATCAGTCGGGCATTACACAACGTGATTGAAGTATTGCAGCATGCTGAAAAGCAGCCGTGGGCGTTGTCGGAGCTGGCAAGCCTTTCAGGCATGAGTCGTTATCAGCTCATCAGAGCATTTCGCGCTGCGACTGGCATGACACCGCATGCTTATCAGCTTAATTTGTGCATAAACAAAGCCCGTCACTGGCTTCAGTCAGGCTGTGACATTACCGATATCGCTTACCGGCTGGGTTTCGCTGACCAGAGTCATTTTCAGCGCGTATTTAAGGCCCACACTGGCGTGACGCCAGGCTGCTATCGAACCTGAGCAAGTGCAATTTTGTTCAATACAATCCTGCCCGGGAGTTGCACCCTGTTAAAAATTCTTAAGAGGGTAATACCGTGTTGCAGCAATTTCTTATCGTGGCAGCAGCGCATTTTCTGGCGTTGCTGTCGCCCGGCCCGGATTTTTTTCTCGTGGCACGCACCTCAATCAGAGCCGGCTGGCGGCGCGCCGCCAATGTCTGCCTGGGTATAGCCATAGCGAACGGCGTGTTTATACTGGCTGCCTTCAGCGGTATCACGCTTTTCCATCCTGAGAGCATCAGTTTTATCGTTATTCAGCTCGCGGGCTGTGCTTATTTACTCTATGTCGGTCTGCTTTTTATCCGCTTTGCTGGCATGAGCTCATTGTCTGCCTGCAGCGTCAAAACAGCGGAATCAGTAACTCAGCCTGCTGGTGCCTGGAACCATTACCGTGAACTGGGCATGGGTTTTCTCTCCGGAATACTCAATCCCAAGAATGCGCTGTTTTACGTGAGTCTGGCCACGCTTATTGGTGGTGGCGATGCGATGGTGAATGTAAAAGTCGTCTATGGCATATGGATGTTTAGTGTCGTGCTGCTATGGGATTTACTGGTCGCCGCTTTCATTGGCAATCGTCTGGTACTCCAGCACTTTTCCCGGTTATTACCCTGGCTGGAACGTATCTCAGGAATGATGTTGATTGGCCTGGCATTGAGTGTCATCGTGGTTAATTTAATTTCGATAGTCTGACAGACAGTAACGGGGTTCCATTTTTTAATGCACAAACCATTGCCTTTGCTGATGGCAAAGCCACTATCACCTTTTAGATGAAGGCATTATTTATGAGTGATTCTGCATCTACATCCATCGGTCTGCTGCTGTTCCCTGCGCTTACGCAGCTTGACCTGACCGGTCCGTTTGAAGTCTTTGCGCGGGCACCAGACACGAAAGTGCATCTCATCTGGAAAAATCTGGACCTTGTGGTGTCAGACCGGGGGATGGCGATTCAGCCAACCACCACGTTCGACGCGTGTCCCGCGCTGGATATAATATGTATTCCCGGCGGGCCGGGGCAGATAAACCTGATGGAGGATGAAGAAGTCCTGTCGTTTATCCGGGCTAAAAGTAAACAGGCGAAGCTGGTAACGTCAGTATGCACCGGATCGCTTGTGCTGGGCGCGGCCGGGCTTCTGCAGGGATATAAAGCGACGACGCACTGGGCTTCGCTGGATCAGCTGGCGCTATTGGGCGCAGAGCCAGTAAATGAGCGTGTTGTACGCGACCGCAACCGTATAACGGGCGCCGGTGTGACTTCAGGTATCGATTTTGCCCTCAGCGTCGTATCAGAGATGTTCGGACCGGATATCGCGCAAAACATTCAGCTGCATATGGAATATGACCCTGCCCCGCCCTTTGACTGTGGCTCGCCCCGCTCCGCATCTGAAGAACAGCTGAAAAAAGCTCAGCAACAGGTTGCGCCATTTATTGAAAAGCGGCGGCAGGCGACGCTGAAAGCCGCAGCCAGACTACAGAAATAACGGGCCGGCACGGAGCGGACTTCCCCACCGACCGATGTCCTTTATGAGCGAAAAACGGACCTACAGGTAAGAGTGAATGGGTTTCGGTCGTCATTAATTTAGTTTGCATTAACGAACACGCCCTTCAGAAATTACACCGCTAAGTGGCTTGCGATGATAGGGTTACATCCTTGCCACATTAAGAGGAAAAACGAATGATTGTAAGGACCTGGCACGGTTGTGTTCCGCTTAAACACGCTGAAGATTTTGCGAAACACCTTGAGAAGACAGGTGTGGAACATTCACGAAGCATTGCCGGGAATATAGGCGCTTATGTGCGCAGAGAAACACAGGGTGACTGGGAGCATTTCTTTCTGGCAACTTACTGGAAGGATCTGCAGTCAGTAAAGACTTTTGCGGGAGAAAACTATCACGTGGCAGTGACGTATCCGGATGACGAACAATTTGAGTTACTTTCAGATCCATACGTTTTTCAGCACACCGTGGAAACCGTTTTACCGCTTTAGCCCCCTTTTCAGGGCGACTTAACGGTTGTCCTGATTCGTCTCTAAGTTGATTCGAAGCGTCAATGTCCGCTTTGCGCGACGAGCGGACATTTCTCTCAATAGTCACGAGCCGGCAGGTACCCCCCTGGATTCAGAGGCTAAGCAGTGGAATGCCCGCGTTCAGAGTGAGTCCCAGACATGTCCGGCTTATTACATTACTGATATTTCAGAAATGAGGTGATGGTTAAGATTGCCGCCTCGTTCTATATTTCAATAAGTCAATACATACTATTAAGGACATTTGTCATGCTCACGCAACGCACGCTCAAAACAACCTTTGCTCTGATGATTGGTTTCGCCGTTTTTGTTGCACCGGCTTATGCAAACCCTGGCAATGGCAATGGCAATGGCAATGGCAATGGCAATCACGGTAATAATGGCGCGCACGGAAATAAAGAGCAGGGTTACGCATCGTCGAAAAACGAACATGGACATCGCAAGAACGCCCGGCACCCCGATCATGTTCAATCTGATATCAGCTTCTCTCAGGCACGAGCGCTCGCCGTCAACTATGGTTTGGTAGGCTATCAATCTCTGCCGCCGGGAATCGCTAAGAAAGTGGCGCGTGGGAAAGCATTGCCACCGGGTATTGCTAAGAAAAATTTGCCAGCATCCATGATAAATGCGCTGCCTCATTACCCCGGCTACGAGTGGCGCGCGGTGGGAGATGATTTAGTGCTTATTGCGTTGAGCACAGCAGTTGTGACCGCCGTGATTAACGATGTGTTCAACTAACCACAGACTGCAAGCCCGGCTAAAAGAGATCGCCGGCAAAGTCATGTATACGCAAACAACCTGTTTCCCGAATTGCTTGCAAATCAAACGGATGATGCCCGCTTTTCGCTCAAAGCGGACATCGGTCTGTTCGTCAATTCGTTCTATGGCAAAAGCCGATGTTTACGATTATCCGACTCAAATGCCCCCAGACGAAACTCACATACTGCTGTATTTAGCGGCTATTTACTGAGTGGGAAAAGGTGAATCAAATTAGCGGCCAGGGGATAAATACCTAATGATCGCGTTGAAGCCCTGAGGTCGTCAATGGAGGCGCCTTCTTTCGGCATGCTTCCTCCCCACACCGTAATTCCTTCCGAAAGATGTGACGGACGCTGCTGGCTTTCGTCACTAATTTCAACAGTTTCACCATTACTTAATGTGATAATCAAAGACGTAACATCCTGTGTTTCGGATGTTCCATTTTCTTTTTTAAGTGTAATTTTCATTAGCCTTTTCTCCGTCATGATCATTTATATGGCTATAATACCAGGCGTTTGGCTCCCTCGCACGATTATTACTTAAATGTTGTGTTCCCTTCTCGCTCATCGCGGATATTTGCGAATTATAAAAATGATAATTAAAAAAATTTGGTTATTACAAAGTTGAATAATCCGTCATCTCTTTCATGCCTAATAAATAATTTTAGCTGAGGAGGAATGTTGTCAGACGTTGGCCAAAATGCCTCGAAGCTTGATATCCCCCTGTTGTGTCAGGTGATCTTTATGCGGCTTCGTGCCTTGCGAAAGAGATGCTGCGCATGTGCATCAAACTGGATGAGCAGTGGGCAAATCTCTGTCGGAGTTACGCTGATGTATCATAAGCGTGGTAATGCCAGATATAGTCAGCCACAGACAGGCAGTTTTCGTTCTCCCTCTTCCCACCGCCTGAATGTGTCTTAGCTCTTCTGAGTTACCTGACTTTCAGGGTTTCAGAATGACTTTTGTCCAGCCATTATCACGATCATCAAAATGCTTATAGCCTTCGGCAGCGTCTGCCAGTGCGAGACGATGGGAGATGATCTGCGCCGGATTGGCCCTGCCCTGATGGATAAGCCTTGCGAGCTGGCGGTTGTATGCTTTGACATTACACTGACCGGTCTTGATTGACTGACCTTTGAACCAGAAATTCCCAAAATCGAAAGGCACTTTACCCTCTTTGGCCAGGTCGGTTGCGCCTCCGGGATCCTGCGGAACAAAAACGCCGACCGCACCGATGCCGCCCGTGGCCTTAGTTGACGCGACAAGGCTGTTAAGCGTGGCAGAGTTATCCTCGTGGCCATGTTTATTGCAACATTGATACCCCACACACTCGCAACCGCAATCCGTGCCGCGCCCGTCGGTTAACTCGAGAATTTTGTTTACTGCGTCATCGCCCACACCATTGATCGCCACTGCGCCCAGTCGTTCGGCCAGCGCCAGTCTGTCCGGATGGGTATCAACCACAAACACCTGCGATGCGCCTTTAATCATGGCCGAGTGAGCCGCCATCAAGCCGACCGGGCCTGCGCCGTAAATCGCCACACTCTCTCCGGGGCGCAATCCTGCCAGTTCAGTGGCATGCCAGCCGGTGGGGAAGATGTCGGAAAGTAAAACGTAGTCCTCCTCTTTTTCTACCGCATCCGGCGGCAGCACCAGACAGTTAAAGTCAGCATAGGGAACACGCAGTAACTCCGCCTGTCCGCCATCCCATTCGCCCATTTCAGCAAAGCCATAGGCGGCCCCGGCCGTACCCGGATTTGCCGTCAGGCAGTAGCCGGTTAACCCTTTCTCGCAATTTTCACAGAATCCGCAGCCGACATTAAAGGGCAGGCAGACATAATCGCCAACTTTGACCCGCTCAACCGCGCTACCGATTTCAATGACCTGCCCCAGATTTTCATGGCCAAAGATGCGACCCTGTTCGAAGCTGGTTCGTCCTTCGTACATATGCAGATCCGAACCGCAGATATTGGTGGTGGTAATACGGACAAGCACATCGGTAGGGCGAACGATTTTGGGATCCGGAACCTCTTTGACTGAAACGTCAAAAGGTCCGTTATAGACAACTGCTTTCATGGTGTTCTCCTCGCGTGCATGATCAGTTATGAAGGCTGCGGCTGCGTGACGCTTTGCGGTCGCCTCCCTCTCAGTGATGCTGCTTTTTCAATCAAACGGCTTGATTGAATGTGTAAGTGTAGAACAGCTCATGAAGTCACCCGGGAGTATTAATATTATGTAACTCTATGAATTGTAAGCGCCGTTTCGCTAAACGCCCTTTATCTCCCCCTTCTTCCAGGCCCCTGGCGCACCACACCGCTACGCTGACTTAGCCTTGCACTGAATCCCGTAACCGCTATTGCCCGCACCCTCCGCCCGGCTATTTCCTGCTTTTATCCGGCGACCTGGTGCGGCGTTGTCCGGACTGACGTTTATCCTGATGGAAAAGCGCACCTTGCTGAGTGCCACGGCTTACATCATTATTTTTCTGCACTTCATCCTGAGTTCAGTATTTGCCGTGCGTTAATCGTCATTGATTTTTCCTGAACCCCGACGCACTTCCAGCATAAGCAGGCGCTTTTATTACCACATAAAAAAGCCCACTCCAGGGTGGGCTTAAGCGTACACACGGTGACCAGCGTCATGCAATTAATCAAATATACCGGAGGGGCAGTAATTGCCTTCCCATCCAACAATCTTAGCGCCTGGATCCAGATCTCTCACCGATACGCTATCCCCGCCAAATTCTGAGCCAGTGACGACGATATCGTAATCATGATTTGGCTGAGGAATGAATCTGGTGGAGACAGATCGTTCTGTATTTTGGTAGTAGCCCGGCTGAGTCCAGTAATGAATTATACTTATCAGTTGCCCCGGCTTGATAGTAAATTCATTTATGAAAACCCCCTTATTGTTACTTGATTCTGGCATTCCGATTTTTTTATTTCCTGACACAGGAATACCGAGAATAGCCAGACCAGCCGTAACCCGGCGCTCTAAAACTTTTTTATAACAGCCACTCGGTTGTTTTTCGTAAAATTGCAGGGCTGTATTGCCCTCAGATGCAGCACGAACCCTGGCTGCATCTGAACCTTTATAGTCTTCCAGAGAAGGCCTAAACCCAGCCGAACATCCACTCAACAACGTTACTACTATTCCCGTAATGACCAGTTTTCCATACATGCGCATCTCCTTATGTTTCTGTCGCTCCAGTTTTTATCGGCCTGTGGGTGTGAAATCTTTAACAGATATTAAGCCAGCCATCCGGGGATAATCTGTCCCTGAGATACCTGCCTGACACCTGAACAATGTCCGCTCCTGGCACCAAACGGCCCTACCCCCTGCGAATTCCGCTATCAACAACACGCTGCCATCACAGCTAAAGCAAAGCATCAGGTGATTATTGAGACTTAACCTGTTAGTTTAAAACGATGAAAACTTGCTCAGCCCTGTCTTCCGCAATCATTATTATCACCTTGCACGTTCGGGTGGGATAACGTTTGCCATTTTCCCGCCGGTAAGGCGGGCCTTACCGGTAATCAACCAGTGAGGTCAGCCATGAACACCACCGATGTCGCATCACCTGAGAAACCCACGCTTCACCTGTTATGTGGAAAAATTGCGTCGGGTAAATCCACGTTATCCGCAAAATTAGGTGCTGCACCACATACTCTCATTATCAGTGAGGATCGGTGGCTTGCAGCGCTCTATGCCGATGAAATGCACACGGTCGCGGATTACGTGCAGTATTCCTCTAAGCTCAGAAATGCCATGAAACCGCATCTGGTGTCATTACTTAACGCGGGGATGTCGGTAGTCCTGGATTTTCCGGCTAATACACCCGCCAGTCGTGAATGGATGATGAGTATCATCAAAGCATCAGGGGCTGCTAACCAGATGCATTTCCTTAACGTCCCTGATGAGGTGTGTAAGAGCCGATTACGTGCCCGTAACGCAGCAGGCACCCACGATTTTGCCGCTTCAGATGAACAGTTTGAAATCATAAGCCGTTATTTCTCAGCGCCAGCGGCTGATGAAGGTTTCAATATTATTGAATACCGCTCTTAAGCCGCCGGGTTGCGGCTTAAGAGGTGCTAATTCCATGACGCAGCCGGATTCTGCGCCATTAAACGGCGCCCGATAACGGCGCCGTTAGTTCATCAAGGCTGGTACCCCTCTCCCCTGCCGATTTGCCAGATGCCGGTTGGTGGCGTGCCGTTGACTTTCCAGTCACCGATGTCGCGCGCTTTGTAGATCACCGGGTTATGCGACGAGACGGTGCGCGCATTGCGCCAGTGACGATCCAGCGCTTTGCTGACGCGCGTATCCGACGCGCCAAGTGCATTAAACAATTCGGTGGCAGCACGCGGTACCAGCTCGATGGCGATTACCTGCGCCTGTCCGGCCTCGGCTTCCGCCAGGTTGTTGATGGCGGCGATAGCCGCTTCATCGGGACTGACGTGCGCTTCATACGCTGATTGCAGTGAATGGGTAGCGCGAATCACCGTGGCTTCAACGGCAAATGCCAGACTGGTGATCTCGCCCACCACCTGCAGCACCTGCGCATCCTGCCGCGAGGCCGCTCCGTTGCCGTGACTGTAAACGCGGTTGCGTGCGGCAACGGCTGCCGCGCCGTCCCGCGCGACCGCGCGCGCAATGCCCGCCAGCGTCGCCAGCAACACGTGCTGGTAATACGCGGTCTGATAACGGAAGCGCGTGGCAAAATCATATACGTGCTGCGTCTCCACATGCGCGTGCTCGAAGCGCGTCGTGCCGCTGCCGGTCAGGCGCTGGCCAAAACCGTCCCAGTCATCTTCACGCGTGACGCCCGGCTGATGCGTATTCACCAGCGCGATCACGTCACCCTGATTGTCATCGCGGCGCGCGTAAACATCTATCCAGTCGGCGAACAGCGCACCGGTGCTGTAAAACTTCTCGCCATTCAGCGTCCAGCCATTGGCGGCAGGCGTAACGCGGGTGATCACGTCGCCCAGCCTGACGTTGCCAATCTCCGTCCAGCCGCTGCCCACCAGCTCGCCATCAACAAAACGGCGAAACCACGCATCGCGCTCCACATTGTCCGGCTGGTTGAGCCGGTCCTCGACAAAAGCAAAGTGCGCGCGCAGCGCCTGCGGCAGGTTGGAATCTGCTTCCGCCAGCTCAATCAACAGCTGAAACAGCTGCGGCAGCGAGGCGCCCCAGCCACCTTTTTGCTGTGGAATACGCACCGTGCCAAAGCCGGCCTCCTTCAGCCACTGCAGTGGTTCATAAGGCAAGGTACGCGTACGCTCGCGTTCCGCCGCGCCCGCCGCGATGCGGGCAAACAGCGGTCGGAAGTGCGCCGCCAGCGTGTCATAGTCAGTACCGGTAGAGAGAATGCTCATGTTTTACTCCTGAGGGGAAAGGTCGTCGATGTCGTGGCGGGTCGGTTCGTGACGCACCGCCAGCAGGAAAAAGATCGGAATGATGGCGGCCAGCGATACCACCCAGAACATGTTGGTGCCGAGCGCCGCCTGCAGAATCGGCAGAATGAACAGCGCCAGCGCACTGCCGATGCCCGACAGCGCACGACTAAAGCCGACGCCAGTCGCGCGAATCGAGGTGGGATACGAGAGCGCCGGATAGACCATCAGCTGCGCGCCCGGCCCGAATCCTTCAGCGAACAGCCACAGCCCGAGCATCAGCACCGCGAATACGATGCCCACTAGCGCCTGCGGGTGGCCAATCAACGCCAGCGCCACCAGAGCCAAAAACTGCAGCGCAAAGCCAGCGATCGCCACGTGGCGTGACGGATATTTCCACGCCAGGCGCATCCCCAGCAGCCCGCCGGTAAAGGCAAACAGCGCGTTCAGCCCCAGCGAAGCTGAGATGGTCTCGAACACACCGGCACCAAGAAATTGCGCAAGTATCGACGGGAGGAAGAAGGCGATGGCGGTGTACTCAAAAGAAATACAGATATTCATTACGCCGGCAACGATGGTGCGTTCACGCCACGGCTTCTGGAACAGTACGCGAAAACTCACCTTCGGCGCCGCCGCCGCGGGTGGCGTTTCCGGTTCTGCTTCGTGTGCATGAATACCGTACGAATCACGCAGGATACGCACCGCCGAGGTCAGATCGCCCTGATTCGCGGCCCACAACGGTGATTCATTCATGAACTTACTGCGCACCGCGATGATCAACAGCGCAGGTACCGCGCCAAACAGCAGCGAGGCGCGCCACAGCCAGTCGAGATGATCTTTAGGCAGCAGAAAATAGAGGCCAAAAATCAGCAGGAAACACACAGTGGAAGCCGCATACCACATCGGGCACCAGGCCGCGAGCCGTGCGGCTTTGTTGCCTTTGCCGGCAAATTTAGAGAATTCCGCCAGGTAAGACATCGCCACCGGCAGATCGATGCCCACGCCAATGCCCATCAGGAAACGCGCGCCAATCAGCACCCAGACGTTGGGTGCTAAGCCCGCCGCAATCGCCGATACGACAAAAAACAGCATGTCGGCCATGAACACCGAATAGCGGCCGTACTTATCCGTCAGCCAGCCACCAATCAGGTTGCCGACGATGGTGCCGACCATGATGGATGAGGTGACCAGCCCGGTGGTGAACGGCGATAGCTGAAACTCGCGCACCACATCATCGATGCCGTACGACAGTGTGGTCAGGTCGTAGGCGTCGAGGAACACGCCACCCAACGCGAGAAACACAATCATGCGCGCATAGTTGTTTTTGCTACTGCGGGTGTTGATCAGCCTTGCCACATCACTGACCGAACGTACCGGTTGCGAAACCGGCAAGGTGTTTTCTAAAGGAAGAGTACTCATAACGCCTCACGTCTGTTTTTGTTGTGCAGGTGAGGTGGTTATAAGCGCTTTATGCAGGGAACCAAAGCAACAATATTTGCTATTAATTACAATATAATCAATAAGATAATAAAGACACCAACACTAAAACCCGGACGCGCAATGCGGGTCCGGGTAGCGTATTCGGCAGTAAAGTTATTCAGCAGAAACCGGCACCAGTACGCCTTTGACCAGCGGGTCATCGGTGGTTTTTAGCCACTGCTGTACGCGCGGATCGGCAAAAGCCTGTCTGAGTTTGACGATGTTCTCCTGCTCAAGGTAAGGCGTACCGATCACCAGCTGCGAGGCAAAGGTGCGCGGCGCGGGCGGGAACAGAATGCCTTTGTCACGCGGGACTTTACCGGCGTCAAACTGCGACACATAACCAATCGCCGCATCGATCGAATTAAGCGCCCGCGGCATGGTCAGCAGATCCAGCTCTTTGAACACGAAACCGTGCGGATTACCGACAATGTTTTTCAGTTTGGCGGTGCGCGGTTCTACCGTTGGATCGAGGGTGATCAATCCCTGACGCGCCAGCAGCCAGAGCGCCTGGCCCTGATTCGCCCCATCGTCAGGCACCACAATGGTTGCGCCCTGCGGTAAATCAGCCACCGAGTGGTAGCGATCGGAGTAAATACCAAAGGCCCACTGGAACAGAGGCAGGCTGGAAGTGAGCTGGAAGCCGTTAGCATCGACCACCTGCTTCAGCCACCACTGATGCTGATAGACCGTCGCAGCATACTGCCCTTCTGCTACCGCACGGTCCGCCTGCACCGGATCCTGCACACCGACCGCCTCCAGCTTCAGGCCGTAGTCCGGCGCGATATGCTCACCCACATAGTCAATCAGCTTCTGTTCCCCGGCCATTGCCGGCTCATAATGCACTTTCAGCGTGGTGCCAAACACCACCGCCTGCGGCTTCTGGCTGCGCCAGAACCAGCCAGCGGTGGCCAGCAAAATGACCACTATAATCAGCAGCAGCCACGGCCAGCGGCGTGTTTTACGTAACTCAAATTCTTGTGTTGTCATAACGATGTCCCCTGAGGATGGCGCAAGGCCGCAACCAGCCGGTCGCCGGAAAATTGAATGGTCTGAATCAGTGCAATTAACACCACGATGGTGGCGATCATGATGTGGTTATCGAACCGCTGATAGCCATACACCACCGCCAGGTAGCCAATGCCGCCAGCGCCAATTGTGCCGGCGATGGCCGAGTACTCAATCATAGAGATCAGGTTGAGCGTGATGGCTGCGACAATCGCCGGCAGCGCTTCACTCAGCTGGGCGGAGCGGATGATCTGCCAGCGCGAACCGCCGCACACCAGCCCCACGGCAGTAACTTCACCGGGCAGCTCACGTAATGCGTTGTCGACCAGGCGGCCAAAGAAAGGAATCCCGGCGGCGATCATCGGTACCACCGCCGCCGGAATGCCGATGGTGGTGCCGGTGAGCCAGAAGGTAAACGGAATGATGGCCGCCATCAGCACCAGAAACGGTAACGAGCGCCCCATATTGACGATCCAGCTCAGCACCCGATGCACACCGCGCTGCGGAAACAGTCCGCGCGGCGAGGTGTTAAACAGCACCACGCCGACCACGCCACCGAGGCTCACCACAAACAGCATCACGATGCCGACCATCAGCGCGGTTTCACCCAGCGCCGGCAGCATCAGTGCCGGAATTTCAGGCCAGGGTGTGTCCTGGCTTATCACGGATACGCTCATACCGCCTCCCGTAACGGCGGCACGCTGACAGCAACGCTGGCCGCCAGGCCATACTGCTCCAGCTGCGTCAGCAACCGTGCCAGCGGCACCTGCTCCTGCTGAAAATGAATGCCCACCTGCAACCGTCCGGCCTGGATGCCATTGACCCGCTCGACATGCGCACCCAGCAGATCCACCTTTAAAGCGAACTGCTGGCTGATGCGCGAAATCCAGTCGCTGGCCACCGCGACATCGGTACGGTAGCTAAGCTGCAGCACCAGTCCGGCATCACTGACTTGTGCCGTCAGCGGAAGCAGCCGCTGGCCGAGCGCGCTGTCCGGCTGTGCCAGCAGCGCACCGACGGTGCCATACTGCACTATCTCTCCATCGCGAATCTCGGCAACCGCATCCGCCGCCTGACGTACGGCATCCATTTCATGGGTGATTAGCACGATTGCCAGCCGGTAGTCGTCACGCAGTTTTTTCAGCAGCTCAAGGATGGTGACCGTCGCTTCCGGATCGAGGCCGGAGGTGGCTTCGTCGGCCAGCAGTACAGAGGGACGCAGCGCCAGCGCGCGGGCAATACCGATGCGCTGCCGCTGCCCACCGGAGAGTTGGGCGGGAAAGGCGCTGGCTTTGTGGCTCAGCCCGACACTCTCCAGCAGCTCGCCGACGCGGGCGCGGATATCGCGCTCGACCACGCCGAGATAGCGCAGCGGCAGCGCGATATTTTCCCAGGCACTTTTACGCTGCAGCAGCGCGGAAGACTGAAATACCGTGCCGATGGCGCGACGCGCGCGGCGCAGCGCTTCGCCATCCAGCCGGGATAAATCGCTGCCGTTGACCCGGATGCTGCCGCCACTCGGCTGCTCCAGCAGGCTGATGCATTTCGCCAGCGTAGATTTGCCAGCACCGCTCGGTCCGACCACCGCGGTGATGCTGGCTTCCGGCACCTGCAGCGTGATGTTTTTCAGCACGTCGGTGACGCGACCGTCCGGCGCACGGTAGTGCTTACTCAGGCGCTCGATTTCGATCATATGACCTCCTGCTGCTGCGCGCTGCGTACACGATAGCCAGCACCCGGATGCGGCGCGCTGAGCTGCGCCCCGGCGGCAAACAGCTTTTCGCGTAGCGTGCCCGCGGCGTAATCCTGTTTGTAAACGCCGCGTTTTTGCAGCTCCGGAATCAGCAGCTCGACCACATCCTCAAAGGTTTCATGGGTCAGCGCATACGCCAGGTTGAAACCATCCACGTCGGTCTCCTCTACCCAGCTCTGTAGCTCATCCGCCACCGTTGCCGCACTGCCCACCAGCAGCGGGCCAAAACCGCCGATGCCCACCCAGTCGGCCAGCGCTTTCACCGTCCATTGACGATCGGGATCGGCAGTAGAGAAAGTTTCAACCGCTGACTGAATGGCGTTGGTGTGCAGGTATTTCAGCACCTGGTCCGGCTGATATTGTCCAAAGTCGATGCCGGTCCAGCCAGAAACCAGCGCCAGCGCGCCTTCGTAGCTGACCCAGTTTTTATACTCCTGCCACTTCGCCTGCGCCGCCCGATCGGTTTCACCGACAATCACCGTCTGCAGGTTGAAGATCAAAATACTGCGCGGATCGCGACCGGCTTCGGCTGCACGACGCCGGATGTCGGCCACGGTTTTCTTTAACAGCACTTTGGACGGCGCGGCGACAAACACACATTCTGCGTGCTCAGCCGCAAACTGTTTGCCGCGGCTCGATGCACCGGCCTGATACAGCACCGGCGTGCGCTGCGGCGAGGGTTCACACAGATGGATGCCCGGTACGTTAAAGAAGGTACCCTGATGGTTAATCGGATGGATTTTGCTGGGATCGCTGAAAATACGACGCTGACGATCGCGCAGCACCGCATCCTGCTCCCAGCTACCTTCCAGTAGTTTGTAGACCACCTGCAGGTACTCATCGGCATAGTCATACCGGCTGTCATGATCGGTTTGCGCTTTATGACCAATGTTGCGCGCGCCGCTCTCCAGATAGGAGGTAACGATGTTCCAGCCAATGCGGCCTTTGGTCAGATGGTCCAGCGTCGACAAACGGCGCGCGAACGGATAAGGATGCTCAAACGACAGCGAGGCGGTTAAGCCGAAACCGAGATGCTCTGTGACCAGCGCCATCGGCGTAATCAACGCCAGCGGATCGTTCACCGGCACCTGAGTGGCCTGGCGTATCGCCGCGTCACCGTTGCCGTTCAGCACATCGTAAATGCCGAGCACATCGGCTATGAACAGGCCGTCAAACTTGCCGCGCTCCAGCAGGCGCGCCAAATCAACCCAGTATTCCAGATCTTTATACTGCCATGAGCGGTCACGGGGATGGGCCCAGAGTCCGGGCGACTGGTGACCGACACAGTTCATATCAAAGGCATTCAGGCGTATTTCGCGTTGCGATGGCATAGCAATCTCCATAGCGAGGCCGTGATCGTGCAGCGACCCGGCGTTCGTCAGTTAATTTTCAGGATGTTGAGTGTTCAGGAGGCGGAAGGGGGACATCGCTCAGCGTGAGCGACAGGCAATACCTTAAGAATTTCATCCGCTACGGCGGCCGCGTGATCGGCCACCTGCGGCAACCCCATCAGCTCGCCAAAGCGGGCGCGCGCCGCCGGGCCCACGACAAACAGGCGTGCGTTGGGCTGGCCGTGCCGGTTGAGGGTGCGCGAGTGGTGATCCACATCAATGCCGAAGCCGAGTGCATCGGCGCGGATCAGGCCCTGCTCGCTGAGCGATTGCAGCAGCGGCTGGCTGGTCGTCAGCGCTTCATGTCCCGGTCCGGTCGTGACAATCAGTTTATCCAGCACATGGTTTTGCCGGGTGCCATCGCGCTGACGCAGGGTGATTTCCAGCTGCTGCGGGTGAGCGTAAATCGCCACGAGGCGAGCGGCCAATACCTGCAGACTACCTTGCTGCTGTCGCCGGGCGATGACGGCGGCGACCTGTGGGGCAATGCGATAGCGATGCACATCCCACCATGAACGCAGATGACGCGCAAAGCGCTGCTGTTCATGTAGCGGAAGTGACTGCCAGATGGCTTGCCCCTGCACACGCACCTCATCAAGCACACGCTGCCACGGCAGCTGCTGCGCGGCAGCGCGAGCGACTTCATCACGAATATGCCGCAGCCAGCGACGCGCGCTGGGCTGAGATTGCGCGCCCAGTGTCCACTCCGGCCATTCGCCGCTGAGATTGGCGCGTGACAGTTGTCCGCGCCGTGAGAACGCCAGCAGCGGCCCCTGATGCTGACGCGTCGCCAGCGAAGCCACCACGTCAGCCATGCTCAGGCCGGTGCCGACAATCGCCACTGATGCGTCAGGCTCAACGCTATCCAGCACGCCTGGCTGCCACGGGTTGGCAATCAGCGCCGGATGGTCGGCAAACGACTGTAGCATGCGTGGCAGCGACGGCGGTGGATGGCTGATCGCCAGCGCCAGGATGTCGCCAGTCAGGGTTTCACCGTTACTCAACAGCAGTTGTTGCCCTTCCCATGCCAGCGCACGCGCCTGAACGTGACGCAGAGTGACATGCGGATGCGCCTCAGCGGCGGCAGCAAACTGCCGCGCCAGATAGCGGCCAAACAGCGCGCGCTGCGGATACACCGCGCCATCGGCGCAGTGTGCTGCTGAGTCCAGTGAACATTCCGGCTGCTGACGATACCAGCGATCAAAGGCGCCCTGCTCTTCTCCGCTGAGCTGCATACGCGCAGCCGGCACGTTGATGCGGTGTGCCGGTTCCGGCGTGGAATAGGCAACACCGGCGCCGAGGCTGGCGCGCGGTTCGACCACTGTAATCAGTAGCGGCGCGAGCGACGTGCGGGCGAGGTGAATCGCCAGCGCTGTGCCGCTGAAGCCCCCGCCGACAATAATGATGTGCGCTGTTGCCATCGCCTTCTCCTGCATCAGCTGGCGCTCGTCTGTTTCGCCGATGGGCGCTTATCGCCGCCGATGGTTTCACCAAACGGGCCAGTGTTAATGGTACGGGCGCGCTGCTGCTGACCGTGGGCCAGCGGTAACAGCGGCAGCAGCAATTCAGCCACGCGATGCGCCTCTTCCAGATGCGGATAGCCCGAAAGAATGAAGTTAGTCACGCCGAGCGCCTGGTATTCCCGAATGCGTTCAGCGACCTGCTGCGGGCTGCCCACCAGCGCGGTGCCGGCACCGCCGCGCACCAGTCCGACGCCTGCCCACAGATTCGGCGCAATGTAGAGGTTATCACGCGAACCGTTGTGCAGCGCACTCATGCGCGCCTGACCGGCGGAATCCATGCGGGCAAAAATCTTCTGCGCCTGAGCGATGGTGTCGTCATCCAGATGGGCAATCAGTTTATCCGCCGCCGCTCGGGCTTCTTCTTCGGTTTCACGCACAATCACATGCAGGCGGATACCGTATTCGAGTTTCCGGCCGCGTGACTCAGCGCGCTCACGTACGACCGCCAGTTTTTCTGCTACCTGCGCCGGTGGCTCGCCCCAGGTGAGATAGGTGTCAATCTGCTGCGCCGCCACGTCGATCGCTGCTTCTGATGAGCCGCCAAAGTAGAGCGGTGGACCGTTTTCCTGCACCGGTGGAAACAGCACCTCAGCGCCTTCAACCTGAATATGCTCGCCCTGATAATCCACTTTTTCGCCGCGCATCAGCCGGCTATACACATCCAGAAACTCGCGAGTCACTTCATAACGTTCACTGTGGTCGAGGAAGATGCCGTCGCCTTTGTTCTCCACCGGATCGCCGCCGGTGACCACGTTAATCAGCAGACGGCCTTCCGACAGACGATCCAGCGTGGTGGCCATGCGCGCTGCCAGTGTAGGTGGCTGCAATCCCGGGCGGACGGCGACCAGATAGCGCAGCCGGCGCGTCATGGGTGCCAGCGCGGAAGCCACCAGCCAGGAATCCTCACAGCTTTTGCCTGTCGGAATGAGGACGCCGTAAAAGCCCAGATTGTCGGCGGCCAGCGCGACCTGCTGTAAATAGGCTAAATCAACCGGGCGTCCGCCTTCTGTTGTACCCAGGTAACGGCCATCGCCGTGCGTCGGCAGGAACCAGAAGACATTTATGCTCTCGTGCGCAGAATCGGCCATTATGCTTATCCTATATAACTTTATGAGAAAACGTTCATTCTTAACTTTCTATTTGGTTATATAGGCGTAAGCGAAAAGCATGCCAGCTTTTAACGAAACAGAGATTGTGCATTTTCAGTCAGTTAGGTCATCAGAGCGCGTAATGTCTGTTGCAATTGCAACGCAACGCCAACAGCATTTGCTGCATATGCAACTGCTTATGCTTTTTTCCTGCTGTTCATTGCCACTTACCGGGTTTAGCGTGATGGCAGACCTTTACAGGAGCCACCCTCATGCTGACACCTTACAATCAACCGGATTCACCTCGCCTGGTCGACCCGGCATCGCTGGCTTTCCAGTCGCTGCTGGATAAATTCGCACCCACCGACGCCACGGTGCTGATTGTGGGCGAAACCGGCACCGGCAAAGAAGTGGTCGCGCGGTATCTGCATCACCACAGTCCACGCCGGCATGCCCCGTTTCTGGCCGTCAACTGCGGTGCCCTGACAGAAAGCCTGGCAGAAGCTGAATTGTTTGGACATGAGAAAGGAGCCTTTACCGGCGCGACTCAGGCGCACCCTGGCTGGTTTGAAGCGGCGCAGGGCGGCACGCTGCTGCTGGATGAGATCGGTGAACTGAGCCTGCCGCTGCAGGTTAAACTGCTGCGCGTCCTTCAGGAGCGTGAAATTACGCGCGTCGGTTCACGCAAGGCCATTAAAATAGACGTGCGCGTTATCGCCGCAACCCATGTCGATCTGGCGCAGGCCATTCGCGAACGGCGTTTTCGTGAAGATCTGTTTTATCGCCTGAACATCGCCGTTGTTCCCCTGCCACCGCTGCGCCAGCGTCGCGAGGACATCCCGCTGCTGGCACAGCATTTCCTCTCCCTGTACGCACGCCGCCTTGGCCGTCCGGCGCGTCGCCTGTCGCCTGACGCGCTGGAAGCGCTGCGTGACTACAGCTGGCCCGGCAATATTCGTGAGCTGGAGAATACGCTGCACAATGCGGTGCTGCTCAGTCGCGATGAGACATTGACACCGACGCAGCTGCGGCTGGCAGGTTACAGTGAACGTGGATACAGCGAATCGGACGATTCGACGCTGGATAGTTTCCTGCGCCAGCAGATTACGCGCGAACCGCAACAGCTGTTTGATCGGGTGATTCAGAGTCTGATCAGTAACGCACTGGAAATTGCGGACAACAATCAGACGCAGGCCGCCACGCTGCTGGGCATTAGCCGGCACACGCTGCGCACGCATCTGGCACAGATGGGCGTTATAAAAGGGCGGCGCAAGTCTGCCGTCATGGCCTTCGCGCACGTTAGTGGGGCCGCGCGCCCTGAACGCGAGTTGCGCATCGGCTATCAGAAATTTGGCAATCTTGGCGTGTTGAAAGCGCGCCAGACGCTGGAACAGTGCTTCAACCAGCAGGGTATCAGCGTGGTGTGGAGTGAATTCCCCGCCGGTCCGCAACTGTTGTATGCGTTGCAGAATAATGAGATTGATTTCGGCACCACCGGTGAAGTGCCACCTATCTTCGCTCAGGCCAGCGGTAACGCCGTGACTTATATCGCCTGGGAGCCACCCGCGCCGGGCAGCGTCGGGATTGTGGTGCCACGCGACAGTACTATCCACAACCTGGCAGATTTGCGGGGTAAGCGTATCTCGGTCAATAAAGGATCGAATGTTCACTGGCTGTTATTACAGCTGCTGGAGGAAGCCGGCATCGGTCTGGATGAAATTAAAGTGGTGTACACGCCGCCGAAATATCCGCTCACAGCCAGCGATTATCTGGCCGTCGATGCATGGATGATGTGGGATCCGCTGCTGAGTGCCGCAGAAAGCAACGCCGATTTGCGCGTGCTGGAGAAGGGCGAAGGCCGGGTGCGCAACCACCAGTTTTATCTGGCGCGCCATGATTATGTGCAGCAGCATGACGATATCGTGCAGCAGCTGGTAACGAGCCTGCAGCAAACCGGGACCTTTATTGATAATCATCGCCATGAAGCCGCCACTATGCTGGCGCAGGAACTGGGGCTGGAGTTCGCAGCCGTGGAACGTGCCTTATCCCGTCGCAGCCACCAGACCCGGGCCATGGTTTACCACGTCATCAAAGAACAGCAAACTATCGCTGACCGCTTTTATGCGCTCGGTTTAATTCATAAACCGGTGCGCGTGCGTGATGCAGTATGGCAGTCGCCCAGCCAGACTGCGCTTATGGCATAGCGGCTACAGTAAAAGTTATCCACGTTTTCTGTGGATAACACATTGAATATCGTCTGGCTAAATCCCGGTTTTTCTCACGGCAGCATGAAGATTTACTGTGAAATTCGGGCGATTTCAGCCTGAAATCCTGTAGATAAAAATCATATTTTCAAACAGTTAGAGGTGAAATCGCCATGGCGAATGTCGCCTGATCCCGGCAGATTTGGTTAAGGATTCCTCCCGCTGCTTTCACTGTTGCTTTCGCATCCAGCAAAGCTGGCCACCATCAAAGCTTCAACCAGCGATGACGCGGTTTCACCGTATAATATTGAGGGATTGGCGATTTCAGCCTGAAATTCCGGCTAAGGTTGATTTGATTTCATGCACTTAGCGCTGAAATAACGCTGGCGAAGGATGAAATTACGGGGGGGAAATCAGGTGGGTGAGGTAACAATCTGTAGCGGCACGGTTCAGGATGTACGGGATTGTGCTGCTACAGATTGCTTATCATCAGAGGTGAAGCGCTATTACTGATTGAGATACTTATTCAGCGTCTCGGTGATAACGCGATCCAGCTCTTCCTGTAACTCTCTGGACTGACGGTTAAACTCGTAGCTAAACATGCGTCCGCGCGTTTTCTTACGGGCGTAACGGTCTTTATCCGCGAAGGTCCACAGCGGTGTCGCCACCACTTTATCTTTAGCCGGCGCCTGCACCAGTGTCTGGCTGCCGTTACGGACCAGCCGCAGGATGCCATTCTTGACTTCATCTTCCGCCAGACCTTCACGCGCACAGACGCTGTCCACATCCATACCGATAGTTTCAATCAGAGCATCGACCGTCTGACCGGTTTCCTGCAGTTTTTCGTAAGCCTGCAGCAGCGTTTTGTAGTCAGGATAGGTCAACTCTGAATGGTTCGGGAACAGGGTGACCAGTTCCAGCGGCACACTGGCAGCCTGCAGCGCGCGGGTCACTTTTGCCTGAGACAGCCCTTCACTCTGCGCAATCTCTTTTTGCGACAGGCCGCTGTCTTTCAGTGACAGCAAACGCATGCCAACTTCACGCAGATTATGCTCACGCGCGGTCTGGATGTCCTGCGCCAGACGACGGGCTTCTTCGGCAGAGATAGCGACGTCGGTGACCAGCACATCCAGCCCGGTTTTACAGTGCAGCGCGGCCGCCCGACGACGCGAACCATCGAGGATTTCAATCCGATCGCCACGCTTCACGCCAATGGCCGGGAAGAACTGCTGCAGTTTAATGGTACGGATGATATCGCGCAGTGACTCTGGCGTAAGACCGGACTGGTCACGGCCGTTGGTTTCCATCACCACGTACGTACGTTCTTCTATCTCTTTTGCCGTGATGTGTTCCAGGGTGAACAGGGCGCGTTTACCGGTGGAAAGGATAAACGTCTGAGAGTGGCCATCCTCGCTGGGTTCATTTTGTAACGGGCTCTGGCTGAAGGTGCGGCCAATAGTAATTCTTTTTGCGCTCATAATAACCTCAGTTCAGGCGGATAAATTCAATACGATCAAAGACGGCTTTGGCAAAGTCTTCTGCCGCCGAACGCGCGTTTTTCAGGGCTTCGCTGCTGCCGACATAAGTGGAAGGATTAGCGGAGATAACCGTGTCGAACGATTCACCGCAGCGCTCAAAGCCATCCAGTCGCGGCAGCGCCGCATCCAGCATATCGCCTCCAAATATCTCTTTCGCCAGGCTGTGACACATCTTGTGGTCCGCTTTATTCGACAGCTTGGACATAAAGCCAATGTTGCCCTGCAACCGGCAGGTGGCTCCCGACTCTTCGATGATGTCGATAAGCTCGGGCAGGCGCGTCAGATACTTCAGCGTCGAGTGGAAATCAACCTGTGCCGGCGGCACCGGCGTCATCAGCAAATCGGAAGCGGCAATGGCGTTTTTCAGGAAGGCATCCAGATGTGGGCCGCTGTCAATAAAGATGAAGTCGTAATCTTTTTTCAGCTTAGCCACCACGTTTTCATACAGCACCGCATGCACGTTTTGCTGCGGCAGATGCTCTGCACACAGCTCTTCCCAGCGTGAAGCAATGAAAGCGTCATCGATTGAGGCGGGCAGTACGTCAACGCCAGGAATAATCGACGGCACAATAAATTCGCTTTTCAGCTCTTCGCGGCTGACGTTTTGCAGCATCGCCTGAGCTGCGGTGGCTTCAACCAAACCGACCGAACGTTCATGATTCAGGAACATGGTGGCCGAAGACTGCGGATCGAGATCGATAACCAGGATGCGTAAATCTTCGAACAGCAGGTGCGGATGCGCGCGCAGCGCGTGCGCCAGCGATACTGTTGAAACGGTTTTAGACACGCCGCCTTTCAGGTTACCGACAAACAGCGTAAACGCTTCAGGATGGCGATCGCGGTATTTCGGGACGCCGCGATGATGGTAGATGTCGATAATATTTTGGATCGACATCGCGTACTTGGTGGAACTGCCGGCCGCGCGCTTATCAAACGGATAGCCGTTTTCTTCCATCTCGTTAACCGCGTAATCGACACTGGCGCGCGTTAGCTTGGGCAACTTGGCTAACGCCGCTTTGGCATAAACCTGGTAAAAAGTATTCTCGTGCAACTCTTCTTTTTGCGCCTGAATCTGCTCCGTCAGGCTCATCAGCATTCTTTCTGAGCGTTGAGCGACTTTCAGAACCTGCTTCTCATCGTTAGCCATACTTGCTCCACACATGTAGGATTTATGACTTTATACCGAAATCCTGCACATGAGGCAAATCTATCTCATCTGTTCATTATCGGCTCGTGTTGTAAAAAGACCTTTTGCAAGAGAGGCTTAAACGACATGTTCACTGGAGTCAGTAGCGCGCGCTGGTTGATTACCCATCAATTGATGAAAATGTTATCGGTATAAGAGCAGCACTCTGCCACTGTTCACTGTAGTCAGTAACCAACCTGTCTGGCAGAAGCGCTCAATCACAGTGAAATACTGCGCGCCGTTACCTGACAGAGCAGCACGCACGTTCACTATAATCAGCGGGTAACGTAAAGGAATGGATTGCGTTCACTGTACTCAGCATAACATTCACTGCAATCAGTAATCCTGCCGGAAGATTCACTGTAATCAGTAATCCTTTCGCACAGGGACAGCGCTACCCGCGCCAGGGTGAGCCAGTGCGCAAGAGTAAATGTTCACTGTAGTCAGTGATTCTGCGATCATCCGCTCACCAAATGAGCAGGATTCACTGTAGTCAGCACAAGCCCACTACATTCTTCCCTCTGTGACTGCCTGCATAGCACGGTGTGAGGGGGGCCTGCCGGCCAGTGAGAAGGGGAAAAGCTGCGCACGATGAGAATTACGCGGTTTGCGATTGCGGGCTGGCGAGCATCGCCTGCAGGAAGATTGGGCTGCGTCGCGGCGAGCGCCGTACAGTGCAGTGCAGTGCGATGTTCAGGGCCGCCTTCCTTGCGGCAATCTGCCAGCGCATCGATTGATGCAGGTATAAGATTCACTGTAATCAGTAAACTGCGACGTCGATGCAGCGGCATTCACTGTAGTCAGTAAACTATGAATGCCTTTTCGTCAATGTTCACTGTAATCAGTAATGTGACCGTTATCAGATATTCATAACCTGATCGCTGCGGCGCATTCACTGTAGTCAGTAGAAGAAAAAGCGTGTTTAAACCTGAATTGCTGACCTGCCTGACTGAGCATTCACTGTAATCAGTAAACCCGACCATCTTTATCGCGCCAGGTCGAGGGAGGGTCGTGCGGCACAGGGAAGGGCACTCAGCTAGCAACATTCACTGTAATCAGTAGCCGGGTTCGCGCGCGCTGTGCTTTGAGGCAGCAAGACCTGACAAACACGTTCACTGTAATCAGTAAATGCCCGCTTAGCCTCAGCCCGATAACGTTCACTGTAGTCAGTAGCTGGCTTTCCCTTCCATGCAGGCCAGTGCCTGCGGTGAGGGCAGGGGAGTGTTGAGAACGTTCACTGCAATCAGTAACGCAGAGAGCCGTTTCGTCATGAAATGACGTTCACGATAATCGGTAATCCCTCCCACGATTCACTGTAATCAGCGATAGTGACCAACCCTGTCACTTTTACTGGTTACTTTTACAGCATAATTACTGAATACAGTGAATGTATTACTGTATATCGTTTATTACGCTTAATTTACAATCAGATACGATAAAGCGTTCACTGTAATCAGTGAGGTCGTATGCTTACGTGTTCACTGTGGTCAGCAGAATCGCCCGGCAGACCAGACATTCACTGTAATCAGCCAGACGGTCTCTGAAAGCGTAAACGAGATGTCTGTCAACCCACCTGGTAAGTACCCACTATCAATAAAAGCGCTGTTATGCATGAAAAGGAAGGTTTGACGATTTTTACGGAACAGGCGATACCGGCAGCGACCACTGATTACAGTGAATGCTACCAATTACAGTGAACAGATCAGGTTGTGCTGATTACAGTGAATGAGAGGAAAGCGGCAGTGTCACTTTTAGGCTCAGTGACACTGCGGAAAGAGGGTGAACTGATTACAGTGAATGGGTGAAGTCAGTCTTCGAAATCGAGGTCTTCCAGCGAATCGATACTTTCCAGATTGCTGATACCATCGAGTTTGGGTGTCCGGCTGTGAATGATAAAAAATACCGAACGGCCCCGTTTCACTTCGGAGTAATCCAGATAGCCAATCTCTTTCAGCTGCTCCATGGCGCGCCGCACCACATGGTTTTGCGTGGTGGTTTTTGAGCCGAGATTAAGACGCATGCGTAAGCGCGCCAGGGAGATAGGCGCCGGATTAGTGGGCAGGCTTTCCAGGTAGGTATACAGCGCCTGCGCCGACTCCTTACGCTTGAGGCGCGAGATAGCACGCAGCTGCAGCAGCACCTTGTGGTCGAAGTTATACAGCTCAAACAGCTTCGGATCGGCCTGAATGCGCACCAGATCTTTCTCACGATCGTAGTAAGCCGACTGCACCAGGTGCGTGTGGTAGGCTTTACCATTCCCCTCAAACGACAGGGTATTGGTTGCGATACGTCGCAGCGAGGCGTCAAGACGCTTACGCAGCGCCGCGGACGAGTTGGCCGAGGGAATACCGCACATCTTGACGAAGTCGATAAACGGCAGCGTGACGGTGTCGCCCTTCGACGGATAACGCGAGAAAGACTGAATGATGCCGGCCCAGGTTTTGAAATCATTATCCATATCCAGCCGTGCGCCGGTGATGGTAATCTTTTCATAACCTTCCGCTTTCACCAGCGACAGGTTTTTGAGCTCTTTGGTGGCATCGGTTGAAGCCATCGCGCCGGATTTCCCGCGCGCCGTTGACTTTAGGGTAGGAACAAACAGACCCAGGCGCATCAGTGCGACCGGTTGTACGGTGTTATTTTTATTGGGATGAAGCTGAATAACTTCACCACTGTTTTTCGTCACCGACAGAAAAGGTTCAAGTAACGCCTTGTTTTCACTCTCTTTATCTGCCATAGCCTGAGATCTTCATTCTGTGGATGAAAAGGATCGGTATCTGATTACAGTGAACATTAACACTGTTTATAGTGAACATTCTACTGTCTATAGTGAATAAAGTACTGACTATAGTGGATACTTTACTGATTATAGTGAACACGATCACCTTCTCAGCCCTTGTCGGGTGCGGCCTGCCGCGATCGGGGATCTCTTGGGATCTCTTTTAGATCTCTTTATGATCTTTCTTTAAGATCTAATCACTGTATAAGTGGATAACCCGTTGAGGCGACTGATGCTGATAAGCGTAACCTGCAGAATATTCGCTTACGTCTTTAAATCACCCTGTGAGGGTGGAAAATGAAAATCTTCAGGCCTGCGCTGCCTCTCAATTCATTTCAAGTGAACAACTTGCTCTCATCTATTCATTTTTCATCACCTGATGGCTGGCGTAAGGTAGATCTCACTCTGATCAACCCGATTATCTGACGAAGACATCTTATGACTGATCACGTTATTTCACGTAATCCCACCAGCGGCGAAATCATTGCCACTTATCCCCTGCAGAATGCAGCCGAGCTGGAAACGGCTTTACAGCAAAGCGCCAGCGCCTTTGCGCAGTGGCGTAACACAGAGATGGCACAGCGCGTAAAGGTACTGCGTCAGCTGGGTGAGCAGCTGCGCCAGCGTCAGGATCAACTGGCTACGCTCGCCACGCTGGAAATGGGTAAACCCATTGCGCAGGCGCGTGCCGAAGTCCTGAAATGCGCCAGCCTGTGTGACTGGTATGCTGAACACGGACCGGCAATGCTGGCCGATCAGCCCACGCTGGTGGAGAACCAGCAGGCCTGGCAATCGTTTCGTCCTCTCGGTGTGATCCTGGCGGTGATGCCGTGGAATTTTCCTTACTGGCAGGTCCTGCGCGGCGCGGTCAGCATGCTGCTGGCGGGCAACACCTACCTGCTGAAACACGCTCCAAGCGTCATGGGCTGCGCCTGGCTGATGCAGGAACTGTTTGCTGCGACCGATTTGCCGCGCGGCGCATTCAATGTAATCAACGTTGATAACGACGGTGTCTCTGCTGCCATAAAAGATCCGCGCGTCGCAGCCATCGCAGTGACCGGAAGCGTGCGTGCTGGTGGGGCTATCGCCGCTCAGGCCGGTGCGGTACTGAAAAAAACCGTGCTGGAGTTAGGCGGTGCCGATCCTTTTATCGTTCTGGCGGATGCCGATCTGGATGCGGCAGTGGCCTCAGCGGTCACAGGGCGCTACCAGAACAGCGGGCAGGTGTGTATGGCAGCCAAACGCTTCATCATTGAAGAGAGCATCGCAGAGGCGTTTGAGGCGCGTTTCAGCGCAGCCGTGCAGGCACTGAAAGTGGGCGATCCGCTGCAGGAAGAGACTTATATCGGTCCGATGGCACGCTACGATCTGCGTGATGAACTGGATCATCAGGTGCAGGAAACCCTGCAGCAGGGTGCACGTCTGGTGCTGGGCGGCCACAAGATCGAGGGCGTCGGCAACTATTATGCGCCAACCATTCTTGCCGACGTCACGCCCGCGATGACCGCTTTTCGTCAGGAGATCTTCGGGCCGGTGGCGGCGATCACCGTCGCGCGCGATGCGCAACATGCACTGCAGCTGGCGAATGACAGCGAGTTTGGCCTGAGCGCCACCGTGTGGAGCGGCAATGAAGCGCTGGCGCAGGAACTGGCAGAGCAGCTGGAAACCGGCGCGGTGTTTATCAACGGCAACGGCGCCTCAGATCCGCGCGTCGCTATCGGTGGCGTGAAAAAGAGTGGTTATGGCCGCGAACTCTCCAGCTTCGGCGTCCACGAGTTCTGTAACATCCAGACGGTGTGGAAAAACCGTCGCTAACCCGGCCGGGGCGCGCCATACTGTGCGCCCCAACTTTCGGAAGCAATCCTTGTATGCAGACGCCAGGCATTCTTATCCTTGCTGCCGGTCTCGGCAGCCGCTTTCGTCAGGCCGGCGGTACCGGACATAAACTGCTGGCGCCGTATCCTGACGATAATGGCGTGCCTCAGCCGCTGCTGAAGCTGACGCTGCAGCAGGCGCAGCGCAGCGGTTTGCCGCTTCTCCTCATTATCCGGCCGGAAGATGGTGCCATTCAACAGCTGGCACAGCAGTGCGGCGTCGCGACCTGCACTATTGCCAGCGCCGGCAGCGGTGAAAGCATTGCCGCTGGCGTGCGGGCCACCGCCCACTGGCATGGCTGGCTGATCGTACCGGGTGATATGGCGTGGGTGAGGGCGGAGGATCATCAATGCGTTGCGCAGGCGCTGCACAACGGCGCGCCGCAGGTACGGCTCAGCTGGCAAAATCAGCCGGGCCACCCGGTGGGATTTGCCGCGCACTATGGCGCGGCGCTCGCTCAACTGCAGGGCGACAGCGGTGCCCGCGCGCTGCTCGACCCGGCTATTCTCATCACTCTGCCGGCCCATCAGGGCACGATCCGCGACGCGGATCTGCCGCGATCCGGGGCAAGCCGCTGACCGGCAGCACGCCTGACTGGGTCAGTGGCTGCCGGGATTAGCGCGCACCTGCGCCACTTTTTCGCTCAGATTCTGCCACGCCGGTTGGTCAGGTGCGTAGCGCTGGCGCAGCCAGGCGGCAATATCCGCAACCTGCTTATCCGACAAACTGGCGGCAAAGCCGGGCATATAACCGAGCGCATCGGTTGCCGGTTTGTCGATACCGTGCAGCACCACCTGTAACAGATTATCCGGCGTCGCGCTGGTTATGCTGCTGCTGTTGGCCATCGATGGGCTGACGCCAAACAACTGCGGTCCGCCCTCGCTGGCGCTGTGGCAGGCCTGACAGGCGCCTTTAAACAGCCGTTCCCCTGCGGCAGTGTTCCATGCCGGTTTTGCCGCCGGCGCAGCGACAGGGCGCGCTGCCTGACCATTAATGTCTGCCAGATAGCTGGCCATGGCGCGCACGTCGGCTTCCGGCAGGGTGGCGAGATGGCTTACTACCGGAGCCATCGGTCCGGCGGCAACGCCGTGCTGCGCATCGTAACCATTGCGCAGATAGTTATACAGCGACTGCGCGGTCCACGGCTGCGGGGCTTTATTCAGCTGATTGAGCGCGGGCGCTTCCCAGCCGTCGACCCAGCCACCGGCGAGGAAATTATCCCCGCTTTTTTCCGCGCCCAGCAAATTACGCGGCGAGTGGCAGGCACCGCAGTGTCCGGCTCCGTTCACCAGATAGGCACCGCGATTCCATTCGGCGCTTTTGCGGGGGTCAGGCTGATATTCGCCGCGCCCGAGGTAGAGAGCGTTCCAGCCCGCCATCAGGAAGCGCAGGTTATAGGGAAAGCGCATCTGGTTTTCTGGCGGTGCCTGCTGTACCGCCGGCTGCGACATCAGCCAGGCGTACAGCGCCTGCATATCGCCTTCGCTCAGCTGGCGAAAGCTGGTGTAAGGAAATGCCGGATAGAGATGATGACCGTCGCGGCTGATGCCCTCGCGCATGGCGCGATCGAAGGCGTTAAATGACCAGCTGCCGATGCCGGTCTGTTTATCCGGCGTGATGTTGGTGGTGTACAGCGTGCCAAACGGCGTCTCCATCTTCAGGCCGCCGGCATTGGTCGCGCCGCCTTCCGCGGTATGGCATACCGCGCAGTCACCGGCGGCGGCCACCTGACGACCGCGTTCCAGCATCTCTGCCGACCAGCTTCCGGCGGCCGGGGGTGTCACGGGCGCAATCGGTGCGCGCCACGGCAGCGCGTTAATCGCCACGCCAGCGGCGAGGCCGAGCAATCCTGTTACGCCACCCAGCGCCCATTTTCGGCTGCGGCGGCGGGCGGTTTGGGCCGGTGCGGCCAGCTGTGGCTCCGGCTGCGGATCGGGGCCGTTCAGCGCCTGACGCAGTTTGTCAGCGGTAATGGGCAATTCGCGAAAACGGATACCGGTGGCATCAAACACCGCGTTAGCGATGGCCGCGGCGCTGGGCACCGACGCGGATTCCCCCGCGCCGAGCGGCGGTTCGTGCGGGCGCGGCACCATCATCACGTCGATATCCGGCACTTCCGGAAACGTCAGGATCGGGTAGCTGCCCCATTCCTGGCTGGCGATCAGGTTGCTTTCAATCGTCACCTGTTCTTTGAGCACCCGGCTGGTGGACTGAATGACATTGCCGTGAATCTGATGCTTTACCCCTTCCGGGTTGATCATCATGCCGGCATCATGGCCCACGGTGATGCGCGTAACGGCGATCTCGCCGCTCTGCTTATCAATCGCGACATCCGCGACCCAGGCAGCCCAGGCGGCACCGAAGCCGGGAAATTTGCTGTGAATATAGCGTGCGTAGGCAAAACCGCGTCCGCGCAAAATGCCGGGTTCGCTGGCGGTCTGCTGAATGGCGGTGCGCGGCGTCCAGTCTGCGCGCGCAGCGGTGGATCGCATTAGCTCGGCGGCGCGATCGTCCTGAATGTAGCGCAGCCGGTACTCCACCGGATCGACGCCTGCCGCGTGGGCCAGCTCATCCATATAGGATTCATGGGCAAAGGTGTTGGGCAGGGCTGAAACGCCGCGCATCCACGAGGCGCGTACAATCGGCGCCATGTCCTCAATGGTGACGCGCAGATGGGGAAAATCGTAAGGTGGAATGGAGGTGCGATCGCCCATTTCATACGCCAGCGCCACCGGATCGACGCGGCCGGTCAGCAGCAGCGCAAGGGTGGGTGCGCCATTGGACGGATAAGACGTAGTGAAATCGTACACCTGCGGATTGCCCTGCGCGTCCAGCCCGCCGTCCACCTCCATCAGCTGCGCAGTGCCTTTCGGTTCCCACACGTGTTCCTGGGCGCGCGTCAGCTGTACCCGCACAGGCTGGCCTACTGCGCGTGACAGCAGCGCCGCATCGGCGGCCACGTCATCGGCGCAGTTGCGCCCGTAGCAACCGGCGGCTTCCATGCGGTTCACTTCAATGGTCTCTTCCGGCCTCTCCAGCAACCATGCCAGATCGGCGCGCAGCAGGTGCGGGTTCTGCGTGCCGCTCCACACCTGCAGCGAATCAGGCTGATAGTCGGCCACCGCGCAGGAAGGGCCAATCGACGCATGCAGCTGATAGGGCCAGACATAGCTGCGGGTAAAACGCTGCGCGACATTCGCCAGCGCGGCATCCACTTCACCGCTGTCATGCACCACGCGCGAAGTGCGGGGATTATCACGAATAGCCTGTTCGATATCGCGCAGGTCCGGCAGGCTGTGTTCCCATGGCTTCCAGCGCACCTGTAACGCGTCCATCGCGGCGATGGCCTGCTCCTCGCGCTCGGCCACCACGCCGACAAAATCCGCGATCTGCACCACTTTCACGATGCCTTCGAGATGCGCGATCGAGCTTTCGTCAATGCTGAGCAATGAGGTGCCGACAAAGCTACCAGTGTCATAGCCCGCATACGGTGGACGGATGACCCGGCCGTGCAGCATACCGGGCATGCGCAGGTCATGCACCCACGTCAGTTCGCCGGTGGCTTTGGCGGGAATATCCACCCGCGCCGAGCTGGTACCAACCAGGCGATATTCACTGGCGGGCTTGAGTGTTACCTGATGATCAATCGGCACGATGCTGCGCTGCTGCTGCACCAGTTCGGCGAATGACAATTGCACACCGCTGGGGTGCTGCAGGAAACCGCCGTCCAGCGTAATGCTCTCCACCGGCAGCTGCCAGCGCGCGGCGGCCTGTTGTAACAGCCACTGGCGCGCCGTTGCAGCCGCTTTACGCAGTGGTACGGCAGAAATTTGCAACGTGGCGCTGGCGATGGTGGCACCCTGGTTGGGCACGCGCAGCGTATCGCCCAGCACCATTTGTACCTGATCCATGCGCAGACTGAGCTCTTCGGCGACGATTTGCGTCAGCGCGGTTTTCACCCCGGTGCCGAGATCGACATGGCCATTGAAGGCCCAGACGCGGCCGTAACCGTCAATAGCCAGAAACAGTGCCCGCTCTTTGGCTTTCAGCGTTGGCGTCTGGCCTTTGGGCACCAGCCCCGGCGGCGGCTGAATCTCATCGACAATCAACAGGATGTCGCTGGCTGCCAGCAACTGCTGCTGCGTGGGTATGTTAGCCGCACTCATGATGCCGCCTCCGCCTGCTGCAGGCATAAGGTGATGGCACGCTTCACCGCGCACAGAATCTCCTGATGGGTGCCACAGCGGCACAGATTACCGCTTAGCGCCGCACGTATCTGCCGGTCATCAGGGCAGGGCTGAGCGCGCAGCAGCGCGGCGGTGGTCATGATCATGCCGTTAAGGCAGTAACCGCATTGCGCGGCCTGCGCCTCAATAAACGCCTGCTGCACCGGATGCAGCGCTTCGCGGTTGCCCAGGCCTTCCAGCGTGGTGATAGCGCGCTGACGCACGCCATACGCCGGGATGACGCAGGCGCGCGCGGCAACGCCATCGATCAGCACGGTGCAGGCGCCGCATTCGCCCAGGCCGCAGCCATATTTGGGTCCGTTAAGCTGGAGTTGATTACGCAGCACCAGCAGCAGCGAGGTATCGCGATAGCTGCTGATGGAGTGAGTCGCGCCGTTCACCTCAAGGGCGTAATGGCACGTGGATGCAGGTGAAACCGGTGTGGCAGTCTGATGTGCCAGCATTTTCATTATTAACCGCCTTAGCGAGGCGGCTAAGCGCCCCGGGTTAGGGCTGGCTCGTATCGTCCAGCATTTTCTTCAGCAGATAAATCAGCGCGACCCGTTCGGCCGGATTCAGCTGCCCGTAAGTCATTTCGGTGATGCGCATCGCGTTGTCAGTCGTGCTGTCAATCAGGCGGTGGCCTGCATCGGTCAGCATGACAATCACTTTGCGTTTGTCGGTGGGATCGGGACCCAGACTGACCAGATCGCGCGCCTTAAGACGCTCAACCACACCGCGAATGGTGGCCTGATCGACGGCGGTATAGCGCACTAAATCGTTCTGTGCGCTCGGACCGCGATCGCGCAGCGCACAGAGGGTAATAAATTGCACGGCGGTGATCTGTGAATCACCGACGTGTTGCTGAAAAATCGCCGCATGGCGTTGATACACCTTGCGCAACAGATGGCCAACCTGCTCGGTATAGTCATAGCGCTGGTCTGCGCGCGGATCCTGCTGGTGCGACATGCCTTTATCCTTTTTCCCGGAAACTGTCAGGCAGTGTAATGCATTGTCACTGCGCTGGCAGCCGTTCCCTGCGCACGATTAACGCGCGCGTGAGGCCTCCGGTGCCACCACTTCACCTTCCGCCACCACCAGCAAATCGTCCACTTTGATGTCGCAGCGGCGCAGAGCAATGTCCATATGGCACGGCGTTTTGCGCTTACCGCCCACTTCGGTGTTCGGTCCAGTCGAAAACAGGAAGTTGCCGTAAAAGGCGCGCGCGTCCATACACATGCCGTCGTTTTTGTCGTGTAATCCCATCGCTGTCCACTGCGCGCGCGGCTGCAGTCCCCAGCCGATGTGGGAAATACCGTACACTTCCGGATCGTTGAAGTAGCGCATGTAATCGCGCAGATACTCAGCCTCAAAGCCGCCGTGGATGTGGGTGACAAAGCCCTGCTCAATCTCCAGCGTAATACGTTCACGCGCGTAAGATTTAAACGGCAGCAGGATGTCGCCGACGTCCAGCACCAGCACGCCTTCAGCCTGCTCTTCATTCGGCCAGGTGAACAGGAAGCCGCTCGGCCAGTGATCCCAGCGGCCTGGCTCATCCGCGTAGCCATATTCCGTCACCGTGGGGTACTGGCCGAGCGGGGCGCGAAAATCACTGCCGGCCGGCGACTTCACCGTCATCATGCGCGCTTTTTCCAGCACCGCCGCCGCGGCCAGTACCCGCGACTTGTCCTCTTCAGTGGGCAACATTCGTGCCAACACTTCTGGCGGCTCGACGGCCAGCAAAATTCGCGTCCCGGTTTTCAGAATTTGTTCCTGCTCCGGCGAATGCAGCAGCATCATGGTATCGACGATCAGGTCCGCCGCTTCCAGCGCGCGCTGTGCGGCAATGTTGCCAGTAAGCGCGGTATCACCGCAGTAGGCGGTCATGTCGTTACCCATTGCCGTCGGGTGATTGAAGGCCGGCAGCTCAACGCAATACACCTTCGCGCCCAATCGTAGTGCAGCATCAGTGGCGGCCTGCACGGTGCGTGCATCGGAATAGTGACTTTTCAGAATGGCGACGCTCTGGCTGGCGTCGACTTTCGACAGCCGTAAAACCTGCTCGAACATCTGGCCTAACTGGCTCTGATTTACTGCCATAGCGGTTTCCTCTCAGGGTTAGATGTCAGACAATTTGCTGCGCAAAACTTCAGCTATTTATAGCGAACACGCTTTATGTGTTTGTTATAGACGTGTTGCGAAGAACAGTGCAAGCATTTCTTTTTGACATAAGAAAAGCCTATTTAACCTTATCATCAGGCTGTGATTAACATCATGTTATCGAGTTTTCACTGTAAATACGGTTGCTTTTAACAGTGTCATAACCTCAATAATTAAAGTGTATGCACTATAAATTCAGCGTCGGGTTTGATCGTTTATCGGTGTGCATACCTTCAAATCAGCGTCAGTGTGAGAGGAAAATATGAGCAATATGAAACGCATCGCGGTGATCGGCGCCGGGCTGGGCGGGCTTGCCGCCGGCTCGCTGTTACAGAAAGCGGGATTTCATGTCACGGTTTATGAACAAAGCCCGGCTTTCTCCCGTCTGGGTGCCGGCATCCACATGGGGCCGAACGTGCTCAAGGTGTTTCGCCGCA
Organism: Pantoea sp. VS1; assembly: GCF_002207995.1. Lineage (NCBI taxonomy): Bacteria > Pseudomonadati > Pseudomonadota > Gammaproteobacteria > Enterobacterales > Erwiniaceae > Pantoea > Pantoea sp. VS1. Next base: position 360,187 of record NZ_NHZE01000045.1, on the reverse strand, counting down.
TGGGCATCGAACAGCAGCTGGAGGATCTGGCTTCGCATCCCGATTTCTGGTTCAGCCGCGACGGTGAAACCGGGGAGTATTTGTCACGCATTCCGCTGGGCGCTTATGCGCGCAAAGAGTACGGTGCGGCTTATGTCACGGTGCACCGGGGCGATTTGCAGGCCATGCAGATGACCAGTCTGCAGCCGGGCAGCGTCCAGTTCGGCAAGTGCCTGAGCAGCGTCGAAGACAGCGGCAGCGATGTGGTGCTGCGTTTTCAGGACGGCAGCGAAGCGCGCGCGGATATCGTGATTGGCGCAGATGGCATCAACTCAAAGCTGCGTGAACATCTGCTGGGGGTGGAAGCGCCCACTTACAGCGGCTGGGTGGCGCACCGTGCGCTAATCCGTGGCGAACAACTGCGCAAATACAACCTCAGCTTTGAAGATTGCGTCAAGTGGTGGTCTGAAGATCGTCATCTGATGGTTTATTACACCACCAAAGCGCGCGACGAATATTATTACGTCTCCGGGGTGCCGCACCCGGCGTGGGATATCAAAGGCAGCTTCGTTGAAAGTAGTCAGCAGGAGATGCTGGAAACCTTTGGTCACTACCATCCGGTGGTACAGGCGCTGATCGAGTGCAGCGAATCGGTCACCAAATGGCCGCTGCTCAACCGCCAGCCGCTGCCGGTATGGAGCGAAGGGCGCATTGTGCTGCTGGGTGATGCCTGCCATCCTATGAAACCGCACATGGCGCAGGGCGCTGCGATGGCCATTGAAGATGCCGCCATGCTGTCGCGCTGCCTGACGGAAACCGGTCTTGATGATTATCGCACCGCATTCCGCCTGTATGAAGCCAACCGCAAAGAACGTGCGTCGCGCGTGCAGGCCGTCTCTAACGCCAATACTTTCCTGCGCACCCAGGAAGATCCGGCCTGGGTGTACGGCTACGACGTGTTTGCCGCGCCGCTGAAAAGCGAGGTGACTTCATGAGCCGTTTTATGCACGGCGGTCAGGTACAGGCCAACGGCATTCGCCAGCACTATCTGCGCTACGGCGGCAGCGGGCCCGCGCTGATCCTCGTACCGGGTATCACCAGCCCGGCAATCACCTGGGGTTTTGTGGCGGAAGTTTTTGCGCAGTATTTTGATACCTGGGTACTGGACGTGCGCGGTCGCGGGCTCTCCAGCAGCGGTGAAGGGCTGGATTACGGCATGGAGAGCTGCGCCGATGACATCAACGCCTTCGCGGATGCGCTGGGGCTGACGCGCTATCACCTGGTTGGCCATTCGATGGGCGCGCGCTTCATCATGCGTGCGGCGGTGAAACAGCCAGCCGGCGTGCTGTCGCTGTCGCTGATCGATCCGCCAGTTTCCGGGCCGGGCCGGCGTCTCTATCCGGGGCAGTGGCCGTGGTATGAAGATTCCATTCGCGACGCGCAGCGCGGCATGGATGCTGAAGCCATGAAGCAATACTGCCCGGCCTGGAGCGATGACCAGCGCCAGCTGCGCGCCGAGTGGCTGCACACCTGCTATACGCCAGCCATCCGTCGCGCCTACGACGATTTTCACCAGCTCGATATCCACCAATATTTCCCTCAGCTGCCGGCAAAAACTCTGCTGATGGTGGCAGGCAAGGGCGGCGTCATTCAGGCGGAAGATGAAGCCGAAATCCGCGAGCTGTTGCCGACCATTGAGATCAGCCGGGTAGCCGGCGCCGGTCACATGATCCCGTGGGATGATTTTCACGGTTTCTTCAATGCCTTTGGCACCTTCCTTGGCCCCTCACTGACTCCGGAGACGCAGCCATGACGCGTTCGTATCGTATCGGCCAGATTGTGCCGAGTTCCAACATCACCATGGAAACCGAAATTCCCGCCATGCTGCAGGCGCGCCAGCTGATTCGCCCGGAGCGGTTTACCTTCCACTCCAGCCGTATGCGCATGAAGCATGTCAATAAAGATGAGCTGGCGGCGATGGATAAAGAGTCCGACCGCTGTGCGCTGGAGCTGTCCGACGCGCGCGTTGACGTGCTCGGCTATGCCTGTCTGGTGGCGATCATGGCGATGGGCCCGGGCTATCATCGCCAGTCTCAGCAGCGTCTGACGCAGGTCACGCGAGACAACGAGGCGCTGGCACCGGTGATCACCAGTGCCGGCGCGCTGGTCGATGCGCTGCATATCATGGGCGCGAAGAAGATCGCGCTGGTGGCGCCCTACATGAAGCCGCTGACCGAGCTGGTGGTGGATTACATCCAGCGCGAAGGGATTGAGGTAAAGCAGTGGCGCGCACTGGAAATTGCCGATAACCTCGCCGTCGCCCGCCACGACCCGGCCAATTTACCTGGCATCGTGGCGGACATGACGCTGACGGATGTTGATGTGGTGGTGCTGTCGGCCTGCGTGCAGATGCCATCGCTGCCGGCGGTGGCAAAAGTGGAGGCGCAGACCGGCAAGCCGGTAATTACGGCCGCCATTGCCACCACGTATGCTCTGCTGAAGGCGCTGGAGCTGGAGCCGGTGGTGCCGGGCGCGGGCGCACTGCTGTCCGGTGCGTGGTAAGGAGAAAGCATGAGCCAGAGTGTCAGTGATAACTACGCCGGTGTCTGGGGCAACCGCATCGGTTTTGGTCAGCGTCCGGCGCTGCTGATGATCGACTTTCTGCAGGGCTACACCACGCCGGGCGCCGCGCTATTTGCCCCGGGCGTGGTAGAGGCGGTGGCCGCCGCACAGGGCCTGCTGGCGGCGGCGCGCCAGTGCGCGATTCCGGTGATCCATACGCAGATTCGCTACCATCCGCAGCATCAGCAGGACGGCGGGATCTGGGTGCAGAAAGCCCCGGTGATGCGTGACATGGTGGAGGGCAATCCGCTCGCCGCGTTTTGTCCGGCGGTGCAGCCGCTTGCCGCAGAAGTGGTGATCACCAAACAGTATGCCAGCGCGTTTTTTGGCACGTCTCTGGCATCGATGCTGGTGGCGCAGGGCATCGATACGCTGCTGATCGCCGGCTGCTCCACCAGCGGCTGCATCCGCGCCAGCGCAGTGGATGCGTTGCAATACGGCTTTCGCGCCATGGTGGTGCGTGAATGCGTGGGCGATCGCCATGATGCGCCGCACCAGGCCAATTTATTTGATATCGACAGTAAATATGGCGACGTGGTAAGTAAAGCCGCGGCGCTGGAGTATCTCGGGAAGTTCAGCGCCCGTTAAGGGCGCGTTTCACCTGCACGGAGTGCGCACAAACAGTCCGTTTCGGCTGCGGCTGAGACGCATAACAACATCTCCCCGACGACGGGGTTATTGCGCCCGGAGAACACCATGACTGACGTTTCAACCCGTCCTGCTGCGCTGGCAGCCGAAGACACCGCTTCGATTTATCGCAAAATCACCTGGAAGCTGATTCCCTTTCTCTGCCTGTGTTATCTCGCGGCCTACCTTGATCGCATCAATATCGGCCTGGCTAAGCTACAGATGGCGAGCGATCTGGCGCTGAGCGAGACCGCGTTTGGTCTGGGTGCCGGGCTGTTTTTTGTCGGCTATATCCTGTTTGAAGTGCCGAGCAACCTGATTCTGCAGCGGGTCGGCGCAAAGATCTGGATCGCGCGCATTATGATTACCTGGGGCCTGCTCTCGACTGCCACGCTGCTGGTGCAAACGCCGACCCAGTTCTACATCATCCGCTTTTTCCTCGGCGCGGCCGAAGCCGGTTTTCTGCCTGGCGTGCTGTTCTATCTCACCAAATGGTTTCCCTCGTGGCGCCGCAGCCGCATCATTGCGCTGTTTATGATTGGCCTGCCGCTCTCCAGCCTGATTGGCGGACCGCTTTCCGGCTGGATCATGGGGCATTTTCATGAGGTTTACGGCATGCGCGGCTGGCAGTGGCTGTTTCTGCTGGAAGGTCTGCCCAGCGTATTACTGGGTGTGCTTACGTTCTGGCTGCTGCCGAACAGCGTCGAGAGCGCCAGCTGGCTCAGCAGCAGTGAGAAGCAGGCGGTGCTGCGCGAACTGGCGCGCGACGAAGGTGACGCCAAAGGGCTGAAACACAGCCTGCGCGATGGTCTGCTGAATATCCGCGTGGTGATGCTCGGCGGCATCGACTTCTCGATTCTGCTCAGCGCTTACGCCATGGGTTTCTGGATGCCGACCTTTATCAAGAATGCCGGCACCACCGATATCACCACCATTGGCTATCTGACGGCGATCCCCAGTCTGGCGGCGTTGATTGGTATGCTGGCGATCGGTGCCAGCTCAGACCGCCTGCGTGAACGCCGCTGGCACATCATCGTTCCGTTTATTATTGGTGCGGCGGCGATGGGCACCAGCACCTTCTTTGCTCATAACGTAGCGATGACCGTGCTGCTGTTCTCAATTGCGCAGGCGATGATTATCGGGGCGGTGCCGGTGTTTTTCAGCCTGCCCGCTACGTTCCTGAAAGGCACGGCGGCTGCGGCGGGTTTTGCGCTGGCCTGTTCGATCGCCAATATCGCCGGACTGGTGAGTAATTCCGTGATGGGCGTGGCGCTGGATCTCACCGGCAGCAGCAACGGCGCGCTGTGGTTCTTCGCCGTGTGTCTGCTGCTCAGTTCGCTGTTAGTGGTCGCGCTGCCAGCGAAGCTGGTGAACCGGTAGCGAATACCTTACCTATTTTGACGACCGCTGATGGATTGCCATCGATGGTGTAATGCCGAATAGTTCAGAAACTGCAATACGCACAAATTTGTAGCGGCGCGATTCATCGCGCAATAAATTGCGCCGCTACGATAAGTGCAATCATTTATGTACAAATTCAAAAGATAACTGACAAGGATTACGTCATTCATGGCGACCGCCTCACAGCCGCAGGATGCAGCTCCACACCCCGCCAGACCGCAACCCCCATCCGCACCTAATCCTCCTCGCTAATCGGTTATCCATAAGGTAAAAATCTTGTGGGATAGCTCAAACTATCAGCTAAAGGTATTATAAAGGTATCTATTCTGGTGCTAGATTGGTTCTACCAACACCGGGGAGTCTATTTCGATGAAAACTACAATTCCAAAGCTGTCGTTCATGATGTTCTTAGAGTGGTTTATCTGGGGGGCATGGTTCGTGCCGCTGTGGGCGTTTCTCAGCAAAAACGGCTTTTCGCCGGTTGAGATCGCCTGGTGCTACGCCTGTACCTCCATCGCTGCCATCCTGTCACCGATTCTGGTCGGCTCGCTGGCTGACCGTTTCTTCCAGGCACAGAAAGTGTTATCGCTGCTGACCATCGCCGGCGCGATTCTGATGTTCTTTGCCGCACAGCAGACGCACTTCAGCAGCTTCTTTCCGCTGCTGCTGCTGTATGCGCTCACCTATATGCCGACCATTGCGCTGACCAACAGTATTGCGTTTTCTCACGTCGGTGACGTGGAGCGCGACTATCCGCGCATCCGCGTGATGGGCACTATCGGCTGGATCGCCTCCGGCATCGCCTGCGGTTTCCTGCCGCCGCTGCTCGGCTTTGGCGATATCTCTGCCAGCAACGTACCGTTGCTGATCACCGCGGCCAGTTCGCTGCTGCTTGGCCTGTTCGCCCTGACCCTGCCAGCCACTGAACCCAAAAGCACCGGCAAGTTCAGCCTGCGCGTGGCGCTCGGCCTCGACGCACTGCATCTGCTGAAAGATCGCAGCTTCCTCGTATTTTTCGTCTGTTCATTTCTGTTCAGTATGCCGCTGGCGTTCTACTACATCTTCGCTGAGGGATATCTGACCGAAGTCGGTCTGCCACACGCCACCGGCTGGATGACGCTCGGCCAGGTATCAGAAATCTTCTTCCTGCTGGCGCTGCCGTTCTTCATTAAACGCTTTGGCATCGGCAAAGTGCTGCTGCTCGGCCTGGTCACCGCCGCGCTGCGCTACGTGTTCTTTGTGTTCGGCGGCGATCAAAACCTGCTGACCTTCGGCCTGCTGTTTATGGGCATTCTGCTGCACGGCGTCAGCTACGACTTCTACTTCATCACCGCCTACATTTATGTGGATAAGAAAGCGCCGGTGGCGATGCGTAACGCTGCGCAGGGCCTGATCACCCTGGCCTGTCAGGGCATCGGCAGCCTGCTGGGTTACCGCCTCGGCGGCTATCTGATGCAGGAGATGTTCGCGTATGACCAGCCGCGCAACGGCCAGACCTTCAACTGGGCGGGGATGTGGATGTTTGGCAGCGTGATGATTGTCATCATCACCATCGCCTTTATCGTCCTGTTCCGCGACGGCAAAAAACGCAGTGATGAATTAACCGCTTTTGAAAACTCCGCAACCGCTGACAGCCATAAATAAGAGATGTAACCATGACGATGACACACCAGGAAAAACGGATTTTGGGCGCATTTTACGGCCAGGCATTGGGCGATGCGATGGGCATGCCATCGGAACTGTGGCCGCGCAGCCGCGTGAAACAGCACTTTGGCTGGATCGATCGCTTCCTGCCCGGCCCGGCAGAAAACAATGCCGCCTGTTACTTTGGCCGGGCGGCTTTCACTGACGACACCTCAATGGCGCTGGCGCTGGCCGATGCCATTATCAGCCACGACGGCGAAATTGATGCGGAAACCATCGGCGCCAATATTCTGCGCTGGGCGGAAGCGTTTGATGCCTTTAACAAAAATGTGCTCGGGCCGACCTCCAAAATCGCGCTTAACGCGCTGAAAAACGGCACGCCGGTGGCGCAACTGGAAAATAACGGCCTGACCAACGGCGCGGCGATGCGCGTCTCGCCGCTTGGCTGTCTGCTGCCGGCGCGTGACCTGCCGGCTTTTATTGATGCTGTCGCGCTGGCCTCCAGCCCGACACACAAATCCGACGTGGCGATTGCCGGTGCCACCGCGATCGCCTGGGCAATCTCCCGCGCGATTGACGGTAGCGACTGGGCAACGATTCGTGACGAACTGCCGGCGATTGCCCGTGCGGCGCAGGAGCGGCGCGTCACCACTTTCAGTGCGGCAATGGCGGCCCGCATCGAACTGGCGTTGCAGGTGGTCGCGCAGGGCAGGGGCACCGAGTCGACCATGCAGCAGATCTACGATCTGGTCGGTACCGGCACCAGCACCATTGAATCGGTACCGGCGGCGATCGCTATGGTCGAACTGGCAGCCACCGATCCCAACCGCTGCGCCATTCTGTGCGCCAATCTGGGCGGCGATACGGATACCATCGGCGCGATGGCGGTTGCTATCTGCGGCGCGCTGCACGGTATCGACGCAATCGATGCGCAGCTAAAAGCGGAACTGGATGCCGCTAACGCGCTGGATTTCACCCATTACAGCCGCGCGTTTGTCCGTTTCCGCCAGCAGCGCGAGGCCGCTTATGCTGACGCCTGACGATCTGTCCCGACTGGCGGGCCGGTTGCCGGTGTGCGTGGTGGGGGCGGCGGTAGTGGATGTGATTGCCGATGCCTGGACGTTGCCGTATCGCGGCAGCGACATCGAACTGCATCAGCAGGGCGTGAACGTTGGCGGCTGTGCGCTTAACGTCGCCATTGCACTGCATCGTCTCGGCATTCCTTCTATCAACGCGCTGCCGCTGGGGAACGGTATCTGGGCCAGTATCGTGCGACAGAAGCTGGCGGAATACGGTGTGCAGAGCGTACTGGAAAATGCGCACGGTGATAATGGCTGGTGTCTGGCGCTGGTCGAGCCGGATGGCGAGCGCACCTTTCTTTCCGTCAGTGGCGTGGAAAACCAGTGGGACGCCGCGCTGTTGCGCACATTGCCGCAGCCGGCGCAGCGCTGGATCTATCTCTCCGGTTATCAGCTCACCAGCAAAAGCGGCGAAGTGCTGACCGACTGGCTGGAGCAGCAGGCACCGCCGTATCAGCTGCTGGTGGATTTTGGCCCGCGGCTGGCGGACATCGGCGAGGCGCAGTTTGCGCGTATCATGGCGTTGCAGCCACTGATTACAGTGAACAGGCAGGAAGCGGAGCTGCTGTGGCATGAGCGTCTGCGCGCATCTGAACCTTTCGACGCCCATCAGCTGATGGCGCGCTGGCAGCAGCAGTTTGGCGGCGCAATGGTGTTAAGGCTGGACAGCGAAGGTGCCGGATACATCGACGCTGAGGCGCAGGGCTGGGTGCCCGCACTGGCGACAACGGTGGTCGATACTATCGGCGCGGGCGACAGCCATGCTGGCGGATTACTGGCGGGATTAGCGTCCGGCTGGTCACTGGCGGAGAGCGTTGCGCTGGGCAACGCAGTGGCGTCATATGTGGTTTCCCGGCGCGGCGGCGACTGTGCGCCCGATCGCGCCACACTGCGCGCTTACTGGCAGCAACGCCTTACTCAGCAATAAACACGTACATATCGCTGCGGCAGTAGCTGATGCTGTACTCCAGCGGATTGCCCTGTGCGTCGAGTGCCAGCTGCTTAATCACCAGCACCGGCACATTGGCGGGCAGGGCAATTTGCTGCTGAAGGGCTTCGTCCGGCATACGCGCACTGACCCGGCTCTGGGATTTCACCGGCAGGATCTGCTGGCGATGAAAATAGTCATATAGCGAAATACCAATCTCATCGGCATCGGCAATGTAGCGCGCCGGCACCCATGACTCTTCAACCGAGACCGCCTGGCGGTCAACATAGCGAATACGTTTCAGCAGATAGACATCGCTGCCCGTGCTCAGCCCCAGCTTCTCGGCGATCTCTGCGCTGCAGGCAATTTTGCTTTTGTTGATCCACACGGTGTCCGGCGTTTTACCGCGCAGCACCGCCTGCTGCGACAATCCTTTTGGTTCTTTGAGTGAATATTCAAACTGGCTGCAGATCTGCGTGCCGTAGCCGCGGGAACGAAACACGACGCCCTCTTTTTCCAGCTCGTCCATGGCTTTACGCACGGTGATGCGTGAGATGTTCAGCGACTGGCTAAACTCGCGCTCGCCCGGCAGGATCTCCTCGTGCACCAGCGTGCCATCGCGCACCGCCTCTTTAATCGCACTGGCAAAGCGTTTATACAGCGGTGTGCGGCTCTCTATCGCCAGCGTGGTGGTCAACCGCGCCAACAGCGCATTGTGGTCAGTCATAGCGGGCAGGGCACTCACTCGGGTCAGCGGCAGGAACCGCTATAATACTGAATTTTAATGCGGCGCGCAGCCAGCGTCGCGTGACGGTGCGGGTGCTATGCTGCCAGACGGCCCTGGTAGTTCCCTTGTTTATTTCCGGAGACATTATGTTAATCGCTCAGATTTCAGACATCCATGCCGCACCGGACAATGATCACCTGCTGCGCCTGGCGCGCGCGCTGGCGTGGCTCACTCATGTGCAACCGGATGCGCTGGTGTTAACGGGCGATCTTGTTGATGGCGAGTGGCGGCAGGGTTACTGGCAGATAGCTGAGCAACTGCGCCAGCAGCATTACCCTGCATTTATATTGCCGGGCAACGCCGATGATCGACGACTCATGCAAATGACATGGCATGAAGATCACTGGGCGAAAAACACCCCGGCAGACGCGCTGCATTTTGTTCAGGATATGGGCGGTTTGCGTATGCTGGGGCTGGACTCCACGGTGAATAAACAGAATTTTGGCAGCGTCGGGGATCATCTGGAATGGCTGGAAAGACAACTCAGCGATACGCATGGACTGCCAGCACTGCTTTTTCTGCATCATCCGGTTATCGCATCGGGCATACCGACGCTGGATGAATCAATGTGTCGGGGGCTTGATAAGCTGGAGTCGATCCTCAGACGCAGCCGGGTTAGAATACTGGCGATTGCAGCCGGGCATGTGCACCGGCCCGCAGCAGGCATGTTTGCAGGGGTTCCGGCTTACATTTGTGGCTCAATTTGCCCGGCGAACCCGCTGTGGTTCGGCAGCCAGCGGGTTCCTCCGGTGAATGATCTACCGGCACTGATGGTGCACCGTTTCGCCCGCGGCGTTTTGACCAGTCATCATGTTTCTTTATCCTGCTGATAATGAGGCACATCGTCGCGTTCTGTTAGCCACGGCACGGTGTGCGAGTACCAGATATAGGAAACCGGCGTCTGAGCGGGATCGTCGTCCAGCGTGGCCACACGCAGAATCACGTGGCTCTGATGAGGTCTTTCAGCCATCAGATGAGATCCGCAGACTGAACAGAAATAACGCAACTTATCCGGGGAAGAATTAAATGCCGTCAGAAATTCTTCTCCCTGGGTCCACCTGAAATCCTCACGCCGCACGCGCGCTGTGGAGGTATAAGCGGCGGCGTGCGCTTTCCTGCAGGTATGACAGCAGCAATGCGTAATGCTGCCGGCCAGGCGATCGCATTCGTAGCGCACACGTTTACAGAGACAACTTCCATTCATTTTTTCTCCTGATACCTGTGCCGGATTATTGCATCAGCTTCAGATGGAGGAGGGGAAACGGCTTTCCCTCACCATCAACAGAAGACCGTCCCGTCACCTGAAAACCCAGATGCTGATAAAACCCGAGCGCAGCGGTATTTTGTTCGTTAACGTCCACTTTTTTCGCTGAAAGATGACGGATTGCGTAATGGACTAACCGTGCACCGATCCCTTTTTTGTGATGAGCGGGCGAGACGAAAAGCATCTCGATATTCTCATCCTGCACGCCGATGAACCCGACAATGTCATGGTTTTCATCGCTCACTTTTCTTAAAACAACAGCATCAAAATAATTTTCCAGAATAAGCTGTCTGAGCCGCAGGATATCCTGTTCATTCAGGAAATGATGCGTTGCCCGGACGGCAGCCTCCCAGACCTGAATCAGTAAGTGATACTCTTCCTTGCTTACTTCGCTAATTGTCACTATGCCTCCTTAACATGCCAACGCGATGGCTTAACGCAATGCCTGCGCTAATCGCTGGCCAGCCGCGCATAAAGATATTCATCGCCCCACATCCCTTTGAAAAAAATATTCTGTTGGTAGTGCGCTTCACGGCGAAAATTCAGCTTTTCCAGCAGGTTTATGGCGCGAATATTACGTGTGTCTACCACGGCAGTAAGCCGGTGTTTTGCAAACTGCGTGAAAAGCAGAGTAACGATGGCACTCGTTGCTTCAAACGCAAAACCCTGTTTCTGATATCCGGCATCAAATGTCATACCGAGTTCAGCTTGTCTTCCTTCATCAAAAAAATGAATTCCGATGTCCCCTATCGGCCGGTCGTCTTCCTGATGTGCTACGGCAAACTGAAACCAGGTGTTATCGCTGTTGAATGGCAGCGCATCCTGCTGCGCATATAATCTCTCAGCGTCCTGCCGGGAAAATTCTTCCCAGCTTTGATAACGAGCAACGTCTGGCAGATTGCGATAGCGCGACAGATGCGGCAAATCAGCCACTGTCAGCTTGCGCAACACCAGGCGTTGAGTATAAATCGGCAACGTCAGTGCCATATGTTCTCCGCTGCCTGCGTGCAGGCGAGTTAAAGTAAACCGGGAGCGGTGCGTATTGCTTCAAGCCCGACGCGCTGCCCGAAAGACAGCTCCAGCGTATTGCCATCAGGATCGGCAAAAAATACGTAATATCCCACTGGTTCGCCAGCCTCTTCAGCAGCTTTGCGTAACACGCCTTCGGCGACGGCCATCGCTGTTTTACGATCGATCTCTTCGCGTGACGCACAGGCAATGCCTAAGTGTCCAAATTTACCCAGTGGCGTGTCTGACACGTCATCCGCCTGCACCAGAACCAGCGCGAAAGGGCGGGTATGATCGCTCAGCCATGCCACCTTGCGGGCAGCCGGGACGTCAGGTTCACGGGTGTGTATCACCTTCATTCCTGCATAGCGGCGGTAGAAATCCATGCTCTTCTCCAGATCCCTCACCATAAACGCAACGTGGGTAAATCCAACATCGATATCCTTCATCTGCATCCTGTCTCCATTTATTGCCCCCTGACACGATAAAAACTCAAGCCTGCTTAAGGTTAATCGCCATAAAGGGCGTGGTAGCTGATCATTTTTCCGTGTGGAGGCGTGGTGCGTGAAACGGTACTCTCTCTTAAAATTTCAATATAACTCAACAGTTTTAAGATAAAAACGACACGGCAACGCGTGCTATATGCCTATTAATAACGTTGACGGAGCGGAAATAAAAACGATTTAATTTCCGCCTGTTTTTTAGGAAAACTAAACAATGCGAAACAGTCTGCCTTCTCTTAACGCCCTGAAGGCGTTCGAATCCGTTGCCCGGCACCTCAGCATGACCCTTGCAGGCCAGGAGTTGCACGTCACGCCCGGCGCGATCAGCCTGCACATCAGGGAACTGGAACGGCAACTGGGCCTACCCCTGTTTCAGCGAAATGGACGCAAACTGGCGCTGACGGCATCCGGTCAGGGCTATTACTACTCGATTGCTTCAGCTTTCAGCCTGATACGTGAAGCCACTGAAACGCTGGTGCAGGAGACACAAAAAAATACCATCACGCTGGCCTGCACCACCGGATTTGCGACCCACTGGTTACTGCCGCGGCTGGCTGATTTTGAACGTGCCTGTCCGGATATCGACCTGCGCATCAGTGCCACTTCCCGCATTCAGTCTTTCGCCACGGATGGTATCGACCTGGCCGTACGGCATGGCAACGGTTTCTGTGAGGGTTGCGTGAGTGAGAAGTTGATCGACGACGACTACCTTGCAGTCTGCATTCCTGCTGTGGCGCAGCAGCTGGGGGAACCGCCGGCACTTGCCGCACTCGGTCGCGTCACGTTACTGCATGATATGCACCGGGAAGACTGGCAGCGCTGGCTCGCTGAAGCCGGCGTCGGGGATATTGATTCCGGTAAAGGGCCGTTGTATAGCGATGGCAGCGGGGCGTGGCTGGCGATGCTTGCCGGCATGGGCGTAGCGCTGATGCGCAGACGATTTGTTCAGGCCAACCTGGCATCCGGTGAAGTGGTGGCACCGTTTTCAAATACGCTGAATACCGGACACGCGTACTGGCTTATTACGCCTCACGAAGCGCTGCTGCGTTCTGCCGTGGTAAAAGTAAGAGCCTGGCTCATGCAGCAGTCCACAGAATAGAATAGCGTCCGGCATTTCTTCATATCAACAAGACATAGTAAATTTCTGAGCAAGCCGATATAACAGGTTCAGGACATTTCACCTGCAGAGGATATCATGGCGCTTTCACACGAATTAATGCTGATTTACACCACTTATTTTGTGGCAACGGCCAGCCCTGGTCCGAGTAATATGGCGATTATGGGAACGGCGATGAATAAAGGGCGCGGTGCCGCCTTAGCGCTTGCGGGCGGGGTAATTGGCGGCTCAATGCTGTGGGCGCTGCTGGCGGCCTGCGGGGTATTAACCGTGCTGGCGACGTTTGCCCAATTGCTGCTGGTATTGAAAATCGGCGGCGGGTTATATCTGTTGTGGCTGTCATACAAGGCCGGTAAATCTGCGTTAACCCGCACCGCTGCCGATAAAACCGTTATCAGCGATCACCGTGTTGCGTATGGCGCGTTATTTCGTCAGGGAATTTTGATGCACGTCGGTAATCCGAAAGCCATTTTAACCTGGGTCGCGATCATGTCCGTCGCGCTCAAACCGGACGCTGCAGCCTCGACCTTACCGCTGATTATTCTCGGCTGTGCGGCGATTTGCGTCGCGGTATTTTGCGGCTATGCGCTGATATTTTCCACCGCAGCAATGAACGCGTTTTACCGTCGTATCCGCCGGGGATTAGATGCGCTATTAGCCTGCTGTTTTGCCATTGCCGGACTGAAACTGGTGTTGAGTCGTCAATAAAGTAAATTTTTAACCTCAGGTTCGCCCTCCATAGCAACAGGCCGCTCAGTTAAGTAAACCACCATGAGCAGCCTGGTTGTCGCGGCGCCACGCATCGCACCCTGCTTCAGGCCGTCACTCTGGTGTGATAACCGCGCCTAGAGTCTTGATCTCAAATGTGTTTAGATACCTGAACGTTAAAGCCAGTGAATCGTTGCCATGAATCTAAAGGAAACTATCGTCCGCGAGTTCAATGAGTTATCGCCAGAACTACAGCGGGCTGCCGAATTCTCACTGCAGAATGCCAATCAACTGGTGGTGCAATCCATGCGCACCTTTGCGCAGCAGGCCGGGGTGAAACCGGCAACGCTGCTGCGCCTGGCGAAACGGCTGGGCTATAACGGCTGGAGTGAACTCAAAGACGCATTTATTGATGACATCGGCCTGCGCAATGATACCTATGTCTCGAAAGCGGAAAAGCTGGTGGCCGCCGGCACGCAACCGCAGCTGTATGATGCGATGTTTCAGGCCCATCAGACCAACCTGGCCTTTACGCAGAACGAAAACCGCCAGGCAATGGAACAGGCGGTGACCTTACTCGATGCGGCTGACAATGTTTACATCTGCGGCTTCCGCGCCAGCTTTCCGATCGCCTGGTCATTATTTTATGTGTATCGGCTGTTCAATCGTCAGGTATCACTGGTGGATGGTCTGGCGAGCAATATCGAAGTTTTCACGCGTGAACTGACCGCCGCGGATTGCCTGTTACTTACCAGCTTTGCCCCTTATTCACGCGAATCACTTGATGTACTGCGCGCAGCGCAGCAGGCGGGCGCAAAGATCATCGCCATCACCGACTCACCGGTCTCGCCGCTGGCGCAGGCCGCTGATTGCTCGCTCCGTTTTTCACTGGATAGCCCATCGTTCTTCCCGTCAGTCGTCTCTGGCATGGGCCTGGCCGAGTGCCTGCTGGCGATGCTAGTGGCCCGTCATGGACGTGATGCGGTCAGTAAAATTGAAAACGCCGAACGCTATTTAATCGATTCCGGCGCTTACGTGCATGCCGGCAAATCCTGACAGATGATTCATTTGTATCTGTCATAAGAATATTGAATGCGATTGAATCATTATTGCGTTGACGTGATTCAAATGGATCCTGCAAGATACGTTTCAACAACGAAGCGTATTCAGGAGCAGGACCAGCATGAGCCGTATCATTCACCGCAGTCTGCGCAGCGTGCCCGCCGTGGCTACGCGCGCACACGGGGCCTACATTTTTGATGCACAGGGAAAACAGTATCTTGATGCCTGCGGTGGTGCCGCCGTTTCCTGCCTGGGCCACGCCCATCCTGACGTCCTCGCAGCCATGCATCGTCAAATCGATCAACTGGCTTATGCGCATACCAGTTTCTTCACCAGCGATACCGTTGAACAGCTCGCCGAACAGTTAACGCGCACCGCACCGGGCGATCTTAACTATGCCTATTTCGTGTCGGGCGGTTCTGAGGCAGTGGAAACCGCACTGAAACTGGCCCGGCAATACTTTGTTGAGATCGGACAGCCCGCGCGTACCCGTTTCATCGCCCGCAAACAGAGCTACCACGGCAATACGCTGGGCGCGCTGGCGGTGGGTGGCAACGAATGGCGCCGGCGTCAGTTCGCACCCTTGTTAATCGACGTGATTCGCGTTTCAGCCTGCAATGAGTATCGCGATCGCCGTGCCGATGAAACCCAGCAGCAGTATACCCAGCGGCTGTTGAGCGAGCTGGAGCAGGCGATTGTCGATGCGGGCCCGGAAACGATTATTGGCTTCTGCGCGGAGACGGTGGTCGGTGCGACCAGCGGTGCCACGCCGCCGACGCCGGGCTATCTGCAGGGTGTACGTCGCCTGTGCGACAAGTATGGCATTTTGTTTATCGCCGATGAGGTGATGTGCGGAATGGGGCGTACCGGCACACTGCACGCGTTCGAACAGGATGGCGTGGTACCTGATTTGGTCACCATCGCCAAAGGACTGGGTGGCGGTTATCAACCCATCGGCGCGGTGCTGGCCAGTGAGAAGATCGTGTCTGCGCTGCAGGCTGGCAGCGGTCTGTTCCAGCATGGACACACTTATATTTGTCATGCGACAGCCGCTGCGGCGGCGTTAGCAGTACAGCAGGTGATTGAGCGCGACCATCTGCTGGAGGCGGTTCAGCAGCAGGGCGCTTATCTGCACAAGGCGCTTCGCGACGTGCTGGGGGAGTTACCGCACGTCGGTGATACACGCGGCCGCGGCCTGTTTGCCGGTGTGGAGCTGGTGCGTGATAAAGCCACAAAAACCCCGTTCGATCCGGCAGTGAAACTTCACGCAGCCATCAAGGCCAACTGTATGGCGCGCGGTTTGCTGGTCTATCCGATGGGCGGCACGCTGGACGGGCAATATGGCGATCATATTTTAATTGCCCCACCGTTTATCGTCACCCCGCAACAACTGGATTTTGTCGTGGATACGCTGAACACCGTGATACGTGAAGAGACCGGCAAATTATGATCAACCGATTACCGCCGCTGGCCGAGCAGGACTGGGATGAGCAGCAACGTCCGCTCGCGGAAGAGATTATCAACGGGCCACGCGGTGCGCTGCTGCCCCCGTTTGAGCCGCTGCTGCGCAGTCCCGAGTTAATGGCACACGCACAGCGTATGGGGGAATATCTGCGCTATCGCAGTGCGCTGGGCCAGCGGTTATCGGAACTGGCGATTTTAATGACGGCAAGGCACTGGTCACAGCCGGTAGAGTGGGCAATCCATGCGCCGATAGCGCGCGAAAAGGGGATTTCTGCTGCAGCGGTGCAGGCCATCAATGAAAAACGTCAGCCCGCGGATTTGCAGCCTGATGAGTGGGTGATTTATCAGTTTTGCCAGCAGTTACATCAGCAACAGAAAATCAGTGATGCCACCTGGCAGCAAGCCATCGAATTATGGGGCGAGAAGGGCGTGGTGGATTTGATAGGCATTAACGGCTATTACAGTTTTCTCTCGATGATCATGAACGGCGCACAGACGCCGGTACCCTTTACGCAGGATCACTTGCTTCCTGCATAAGTTGTCGCATTACTCCGGGCGTACCTGATGCGCCCATTATATTAACCACCTTCTTTGACCATGTCCGCCGGGTTATTTCGCTGGATGACGATCATTGCACGCTACATTACTGACGCTGAGGGTTATTATGTCTGCATTTTTAAATAAATTAAAGGTTACACTGGCATTGGTTGCCTGTTCCGCCAGTTTTATCGCTGCGGCGCAGGAGAAATTAACCGTCGGGGTTGATACGGCTTTTGTTCCTTTTGAGTTTAAGCAAGGTGATAAATACGTCGGCTTTGACATTGATTTATGGGATGCCATCGCGAAGAAAATGCATGTCAGCTATGAATTACACCCAATGGACTTTGGTGGCCTGATTCCGGGGCTGCAATCACGGAATCTGGACGTCGCGATGGCAGGCATTACCATTACCGATGCGCGTAAGCAGGTGGTGGATTTCAGCAACGGTTATTATGACGCCGACTTATTAATGGCTGTCAAAAGCGATGATAACAGCATTAAGAAATTCAGCGATTTAACCGGCAAGAAGGTGGGCCTGAAACAGGGCACGGCTGCAGCCAGCTTTATGAAAAGTAAATACAAGGCAAATTATGTTGAGTTTCCTAATATCGACAACGCCTATCTGGATTTGCAGGCCGGCAACCTTGATGCGGTGGTCCATGACTCGCCCAATGTGCTGTACTACGTGAAAACGGCGGGCGATGGCAAAGTCAAAGCCAGCGGTGAAAACGACACGATTCTGCCGCAGCAGTATGGCTTTGCCATGCAGAAAAACAGCAGCCTGACGCCTAAGATCAACGCCGCGCTGCAGGCCCTGCGCGCGGATGGCACCTACAGCAAAATCTACGTGAAATGGTTTGCTAAGCAGCCGAAATAATCCTGCCAGGCCGGAGCCCTCCGGCCTTGTTTAGCGTTTACAGGTTAAATTATGAATTTTGACAGTAAATATATTTGGGAATCTCTGCCGCTACTGCTGCAGGGTCTGCAGCTGACCTTGATTATTTCGCTGTCAGGTCTGCTGGGCGGTTTTATTATTGGCTTACTGGCGGGAACCTGCCGTGCTCTGGGTGGCAAAATTGCTAAGACGCTGTCACTTATTTTTGTCGAGCTTATTCGCGGTACGCCCATCATGGTGCAGGTAATGTTTATCTATTTTGCACTGCCGATGGTGTTGCCGATAAGAATTGATCCCGTCACCGCCGCGATCGTGACTATTGTGATTAACTCCGGTGCCTACATTGCTGAAATTACCCGGGGCGCGATCCTCTCAATCAATAAAGGCTTTAAAGAAGCGAGTCTGGCGATGGGCTTATCGCAGCGCAGTACGCTGTGGTATGTCATTATGCCTTTAGCGTTACGCCGCATGATTCCGGCTTTGGGTAACCAGTGGATTATCAGTATTAAAGATACCTCACTGTTTATTGTGATTGGCGTGGCAGAACTGACGCGTCAGGGGCAGGAGATCATTGCGGGTAATTTCCGTGCGCTGGAAGTGTGGACGGCGGTAGCTATGATTTATCTGCTGGTGACGTTATGCCTGAGCTTTTTACTGAAGCAGCTGGAAAAAAGGATCCATATTTTATGAGCATGGTTGAATTTAACGCAGTGTCGAAAAATTTCGGTGCCACGCAGGTCCTGCACAATATCAATTTAAAAATTGAGTCCGGCGAGGTGGTGGTGATTATTGGCCCTTCAGGTTCAGGCAAATCAACGCTGCTACGCTGCATCAACAAACTGGAAGAGATCTCATCCGGGACGCTGCTGGTCGCCGGAATGCACATCACCGATCCGCATGCGAATGAATGTGATATCCGCCGTGAAGCCGGCATGGTGTTTCAGCAGTTTCACCTGTTCCCGCATCTGACTGCACTGGAGAACGTGATGTTCGGCCCGATTCGCGTGCGTCAACAAACGAAAGCCGCGGCGCGCGAGCAGGCGCTGGCGCTGCTGGAGCGCGTTGGCTTGCGCGATCGCGCCAGCCATTATCCATCTGAACTTTCAGGGGGCCAGCAGCAGCGCGTGGCGATTGCCCGGGCACTGGCCGTCAGGCCGAAAATGATGCTGTTCGATGAGCCGACCTCCGCGCTGGATCCGGAGTTACGTCATGAAGTGCTGAAAGTGATGCGCTCGCTGGCTGAAGAGGGCATGACCATGGTGATTGTGACGCATGAGATTGGCTTTGCCCGCGATGTGGCTTCGCGGCTGATCTTTATTGATGGCGGTACCATTGCCGAAGATGGGCCACCTGATATGCTGCTGACTGCCAGCCGTAATCCGCGTCTGAAAGAATTTTTGCAACATGTATCCTGAAATGAAGTGAAATAACGCTATGAAAAAACTCGACTTCCGTGGTTCGGCTTTTGTTATTGGTCAGCAACTCGGTGACTTTGGCCGTGATGGCTGGCATAACAAACTCACGCATACCCGTCTCTGGCAAACGGTCACCGCCATGAAAGATACGCAGCAAATCCGCAATATGCGCGCGCGGGTCCAGCGCCAGTTTCCGCTGATCTGGCAGGAGCTGGAAGGACTGGCTGAAGGATTACAGGCACCGATTGACGAGGTGTTTGCGTGGAACTGCCGGGGCGATCTGGTGCGTTCTACTTCGGATGGTTGCACCACGGTGGCGGGGAAAAGTGCCAGCGGGGAGTTGATCATTGCGCACAACGAAGATGGCTTTCCCCAGCTGCGTGACGACTGTGCGCTGGTCACCGTGACCCCCGATGACGGGCTCGCGTTCACCAGCTTCGCCTATCCGGCATCACTTTGCGGTCACACTTTTGCCGTTAATGAGAAGGGCATCGTTAACACCGTCAATAACATTCGCGCACAGCATCGTCCGGATGGCATGCCACGCCAGATCATCGCCCGCGCGTCGCTGAACGCGACCACGCTGGATGAAGCGATCGCCATACTTAGCGCCACGCCGCGCGCCGGCGCGTTTCATCACACGCTGGGGCAGCAGGGCGATAGCCGCCTGATCAGTATTGAAGCGACAGGCTCAGGCTGTTCAGTGATCCCACTGACTGCGCCTTTCGGGCACGCTAACCATCTTATTCACCCGCAGCTTGCCGCCGTCGAACAGGTGGTCACCGCCAGTTCCGGCTCGCGCCAGCAGCGTCTGGAGACATGGCTGACGACGCAACCGGCGGTAGATGGCGCGGCGGCCAGGGCGATTTTATCGGATCAGCAGGATGCAGCGTTGCCGATTTACCGCCTGTCGCCGCAGGATCCGGATGAGGAAAATACCCTCGCCACGGCTATTTTTACCCTGAGTGACGACGCGGTGACGTGGCAGATCTTCACGCGCGACCGCCAGCGCGCCGCGTTGCAATCTGCTGGTCGTCAATGAGGTGTTATTTTTAATCTCCACCGCCCATCACTGAAGCCGTACAGTGATTGCTGGCAGCGCGCTAACCCGCGCTGCCAGCAATACTGACTATGTTACTCGTGGAAACCCGCTTCTTCGGACATCAGACATCCGTCGCTGAAACTCCAGTCATCGACGGTGTTAAACTGAATAATCACCATCACATCCTGCGGATCGATATCCAGCGATTGCGAGAGTTGCTGACACAATTTGCGACACAGCTTGTGCTTCTGTTCGCGGCTGCGCGGCTTGCCCGCAGTAATCATGAACTGAACAAAATTCTCTGAACGCCCGCGACTTTTATAGTGGCGATCAAACACCCTTAGCCGCGCCGGCAGTTCTTCAACTACCTGAAAGCGGTCGCCGGGTGGAACGGCAAATTCGTCCTCCAGACTCCGTTGCAGGATGTCGGAAATCTGCGTTAATTGCGCGTCGCTATAACCCTGACGCAGTATGATGCGGGTAAAAGGCATGAGGGTTACGCCTCTTCCAGACAGCTTAGCGCTGACACCGCCGCCGGCCAGCCGGCATAAAAGGCCAGATGGGTGAACACTTCGACGATCTCTTCTCGTGCCAGGCCATTCTGTAGCGCGAATTCGATATGCCACGGCAGCTGTTGCACCCGCCCCAGCGCCGTCAGTGCGGCCAGCGTAATCAGGCTGCGTTCGCGCGGCGTAAGCGCGTCACGTTGCCAGATGTCATCGAAAAGAACCTGCTGACTGAGTTCGGCCAGCTTTGGCGCGATGCGCGCCAGCGTTTTACTATCGAGTGTTTTTGCCATGATGTTTCTCCGTATTGACTCAGCCGCGATTGTGGCGAAACATAACCATCCTGAAAATCAAATAAAACACCGTCATTCATCCCATAAATCAGGACGATCATGCAAAAGTTAGCTCAGACGTTGGATCTGGATGCGTTGCGCAGTTTTGTCACCGGCATGGAGTGTGGCAGTTTTGCGCAGGCCGCCGTGCGGCTCTGTCGATCCACTTCGGCGGTCAGCGCCCAGCTAAAAAAGCTGGAGCAGCAATGTGGCAGTAAGCTGGTGGTGAAAAGCGGGCGTCATCTGGCGTTAACCCGTGAGGGGGAAGTGATGATGGGTTATGCCCGTCGTCTGCTGGCATTGAACGACGAAGCACTGTGCACCTTCAGCGGTGTAGGGCTGCAGGGGGAAGTGCGCCTGGGCATGCAGGAAGATTTTGGTGACACCCTGATGCCCGGTATTCTGGGCGAATTTACACGTCACCATCCCGGGCTGCAGATCATCGCCCGCGTGGCGCGTAATCAGGAGCTGCTTGCAGCGCTGGACAGCGATGCTCTTGATATGGCGCTGCTGTGGCAGGCACAACCGCTGCAGCGTAAAGGCGTGTTGATCGGCCAGTTCCCGCTGGAGTGGATCGCCCACCCCGACTGCGACGTCAGCGCGATGATAAGCCAGGGCGAACCGCTGCCGCTGGTGATGTTTGATAATCCCTGCCTGATGCGCTCGCGCGCCATCGACAGTCTGGACCGGGCGGGCATTGCATGGCGAATCGTGTTTGTCAGCCATAGCCTGAGCGGCATCTGGGCGGCGGTGCGGGCCGGTCTGGGGATCACCGTGCGCACGCGGGTCGGCATGCCCGCTAACCTGGTGAGCGCCGGCAATGTTTTGCCGCCGCTGGGCGCGCTGGGCGTTACGCTGGAACAAAAAAGTGGCAGCCAGACTGAGCCGAATGCGCAAAACCTGCTGGCCAGACTGATGGAAAATGCGCTGCGCAGCATAGAGCCGTTACCGGGTCTGCGGCCCGCCTGAATTGCTGCGCTAATCCCTGCGACAGTTACTTCGCAATCAGCAGCGCATCGGCGATATCCAGCATGGCGCGCAGGCGGTCCATGTGCCGCAGATCCTGATGATAGCCTACCCAGATATCGCGTGAAGGCGGCGGCTGTGGGGTTGGAATCCGCTGCAGTCCGGCGGTGGCATCGCCCAGCGGCTGGGGTAACACCGCCACGCCCATGCCGCGCCGGCACATCTGCGCCTGCACCGCCCGGCTGGTGCTGGTAAAAGCCCGCCGTGACTGTGGAAATTGATCGAGCAGCCAGACGACGTCCGGAAAATGGGCTTGTGCGGTATTCATCAGGATCAGCCCCACTGAGGCGGGGTCGTGTTGCAATGCGCGGGCATTTTCAGGCGTGCCGTATAACGCATAGGGCATGCTCATCAGGCGCCGCTGGACAATATCCGGCTCGGTAAAAGGCACAATGCGAAAAGCCACGTCGGCGTCGCGCCGCGACAGATTGAGCAAACGGTAGCTGGCGATGATTTCCGGCACGATAGCGGGATGGCGCTGAGTCAGCTCGCTCAGTACCGGTGCCAGCACGGCGGTGGCAAACCACTCGGCACAGGAGATGCGTAAAATGCCTTCCAGCCGCGGGTGATTGCCCGCCAGTCGTCTCTCCATCGCCAGCGCAGCATTTTCCATACTTTCTGCCAGGCCCAGCACGGCGTCACCGGCATCGGTTAACACCAGGCCATCCGGCGTGCGGCGAAACAGCGCCTGATGGGCCTGCGCTTCCAGCACCTTAATGCGACGACCCACGGTCGGATGGCTGACGCCGAGCCGGCGCGCGGCCTCGCCATAGGATCCGCTGCGCATCACTGCCAGAAAGATCCGTACATCGCTCCATTCCATTGCGCTCGCCCCCGTTCAAAAATGAACGTCGAATATACAAAAATGGCAGTTCTCAAACAACTTTGTAACTATCACCATAACGGCATCATCCAGACTGAACTGATTGAGGATTGCAGAGCATGAAGAAGCTTCAGGACAAAGTCGCCCTCGTAACCGGCGCATCTAAAGGCATTGGTGCGGCGATTGCCCGCCAGCTGGCCGCCGACGGCGCAAAGGTCGTCGTCAATTATGCCGCGGATAAAAACGGGGCGGATAAGGTGGTCGCCGCTATTGAGGCTGCCGGTGGCACGGCGGTGGCGCTGGCAGCGGATGTCACCGATCAGCCGCAGGTTGAGGCACTCATTCAATCTACCCTCGCGCAGTTTGGCCGGCTGGACATCGTGGTGAACAATGCCGGTGTGTATCAGTTTGCGAAGATTGAAGAGAGCAGCGAAGCGCTGTATCGCAAGCAATTTGACATCAATGTGCTCGGGCCGCTGCTGGTGACGGGCGCCGCGGTGCCACATCTGGGCAAGGGCAGCAGCATTATCAATATCAGCTCATTCGTGACGCGGGTATTTCTGGCGGAGAGCGCTATCTACAGCGGCAGCAAAGGCGCGATTGATGCTATTACCGGCGTGCTGGCGCGCGAACTCGGTCCGCGCGGCATCCGCGTTAATGCGGTCAATCCGGGGTTAATCGAAACCGAAGGCACGCACAGCACCGGCGCGATGGGATCGGAGTTTCAGCGCTGGAACGAAAGCCAGACGCCGCTTGGCCGTATTGGCCAGGTACAGGATATTGCGCCGATTGTGGCTTATCTCGCTTCCGACGATGCCGGATGGGTGACGGGCGAGGTGATGATGGCGTCAGGCGGCATGCGTTAACGGGAGAAAAGGATGCATCAAATGATGGTGGTGTGCGTCGGCGATGAAACCCATCGCTTTGACCGCGACTATTATACCCACACGCACCTGCCGCTGGCGCTGGCGTGCTGGCAGGATTATGGGCTCATTTCGGCGGAAGCGTTCTATCCCGCTTCAGACCGCAGCGGCTGGCTCTCCATCGGTGTTTACACGTTTGCCTGTCAGCAGGATGTCAACCGGGCGCTGGAGTCCGAACAGACCAAAAGGGTGATGGCCGATGTGGTGCATTTTACCGATGCCCCCACGGTGATCCGCAGCCATTTCATTCCCTTCTGAACGGCAGCGACGCCGCCGCGCGCTTATGTCCTCCATTCACCGGTTTGATAGCATGCTTAATGAACGCATTGTGCATTAAGCAGGCATCGCGGCAGCAAAAACGGGACGCGCTGGTGCCAAATCAGGACAAACCAATCCCTGAATCTGGTACGTGGCGCTGCCTTTTGCTATTTCATGTGTGAGCTATCACCGCAGCAGCACACAGGACGCAAACATGAATTTTTACAGCAGCAGAGAATTTACGGGTTCCAAAGCCTGGGAGTCTCAGCATATTGCCAGCTTTGATAACACCAGCGTTAAACTGCACTGGACCGATCAACCCTATAAATGGCATATCAATGATGGACAAGAGGTGTTTGCCGTTATGGATGGTTGCGTTGACATGTTCTATAAACAAGCGGGCGAAGTGAGAACTCAACGATTAACCACCGGCGATATTTTCTATGCCAGCGAAGGCACTGAACACGTGGCACATCCGCAGGGCGTAGCCCGGGTGCTGGTGATTGAACAAGCGGGATCGGTTTGATGCGACGCCTCAACCCCGGTTATTTCACGATCGACGAAGCCTGATCGGCGCGATTACCGGCTATGACGCGCCGGCGATGACAGTCGGCGGGATCGAGTCGTTCTCCCCGGGCAGAATAAACGGCCAGTTCAGGTAACGGTTCGCCGTTGGCGTTATCCAGCAATACCGAGTGTGTCTCGCCTTTTTCAAATAAATAACGCTCTCCCCACTGGCGCATCGCCACGACGATTGGGAAGACGGCTCGTCCCCGTTCGGTCAGCACATATTCCTTGTAGGCGCTGCCATCTGACGCCGGACAACTCTCAAGCACGCCGACCTCAACCAGCAGTTTCAGCCGTGACGCCAGGATATTTTTTGCCAGCCCAAGGTTTTTCTGGAAATCACTGAAGCGGCGCACATCATCAAACGCTTCACGGATGATCATCAGACACCAGCGTTCGCCAATCACCTCCACGGTCCGGGCGACCGGGCATTCGCTGGTTCTGAGCCCTTCCTGTTTGGCCATCTTCTCTCTCACTCTGCTGATTTACTGACGGCAGCTTAGCCTTCAGCAAAACAAGTTGCAAAAAAAAACCTCCGCTGCTACTTATAGAATAAATCGGTTTCAAATAAAAACCACATAAGGATGCAACATGACTTGCACCAGTGATACCCCTGCAACCTCTGAGGCGCCTCTTTCGCCGGCGACGATCTCAGTGCTGTCGCCTCACATCATTTTTCTGTTCTCACTGACCTGCGCGCTGGCTGTCGGCAATGTCTATTCTGCCCAGCCATTGCTGGAATCCATCTCCGCAGCGCTACAGGTTTCGCCCGGCACCATCGGCCTGGTCATCACGGCAACGCAGGTGGGTTATGCCATAGGATTGTTTTCGCTGGTGCCGCTCGGCGATCGCTTTGATCGCAAAAAGCTGGTGATCACGCACCTGCTGCTGTCGGTGCTGGCCCTGATCGCGGCGGCGTTAGCAGAGAGTTTGCTGGCGCTGCTGGGGGCGATGCTGCTGGTGGGTTTGATGGCAGTGGTGACGCAAACCGTGGTGGCGTGGGCCGCTATCCTGTCGGCACCGGCTCAGCGTGGCAAGGTGGTAGGCAGCGTCACCAGTGGCATCGTCATGGGCATACTGCTGGCGCGGCTGGTCTCTGGCATCATCGCCGATATCGCCGGCTGGCGGGCGGTGTATATGACCTCAGCCGCGCTGATGCTGCTGATTACCGTGCTGCTGGTAAAAGTGATACCGGCTGCCGGTCCGCAGAACACAGCCACTTCCGTGGCCGGGCTGCTGGGGTCTGTCCCGCGTCTTTTTGTCTCCGAGCCCTTGTTGCGTCAGCGCGGCGCGCTGGCTCTGCTGATTTTTGCCGCGTTCAGCATGTTGTGGAGTTCCATGGTTTTGCCGCTCACGGCCATGTCGCTTTCCCATACGCAAACAGGGCTGTTTGGTTTGGCTGGAATAGCCGGAGCGCTGGCGGCTTCCAGAAGTGGTGCCTGGGCTGACAGGGGAACCGGGCAGCGCGCCAGCGGATGCGCACTGGTTTTACTAACGCTCTCGTGGCTCCCGATCGCCTTCGCGCAGGCCTCTTTATTCTTGCTGGTTATTGGCGTGATCATGCTGGATTTCGCCGTGCAGACGGTGCATGTCATCAACCAGAGCATGCTGATTGCCGGCAAACCCGCTATCACCAGCCGACTCATCGGTGCCTATATGTGTTTTTATGCGTCTGGCAGCGCGCTGGGCGCTATTACTGCCACTCAACTCTATGCGCACTGGGGATGGTATGCCGTGTGCGGCGGCGGGGCACTGGTCAGTGCCTGCGCACTTATTCTCTGGTATGGAACACGTCAATCATGAAATTATCACACCTGCTGCTGGCCATCGGTATTACCGCCATCTGGGGCATTAATTTTTCGGTGATTAAATTAGGGTTGTACGCCATCGATCCATTTATTCTGGCAGGGCTGCGTTTTACGCTGTGTGCCATCCCGGCGCTCTTCTTTATTAAAAAACCTGACGTCCCGTGGCGCTACCTTATTGGCTACGGACTGGTGTTCGGCATTGGCTTGTGGGGCCTGGTAAATCTGGGGATAAAAACCGGGCTGTCGGCGGGGATCGCCTCGCTGGTGCTGCAGTTCAGTGCCTTTTTCACTCTGCTGCTCGGCAGTTATGTGTTTAAAGAACAGCTCAGCCGCTATCAGATCGCTGGCTTTGTGCTGGCGTGCAGCGGATTGATGAGCATTGTGTTTATTACCGACGGCTCGGTGACGTTTGCCGGGTTGCTGCTGGTGCTGGCAGGCGCCATTGCCTGGAGTATTGCCAATATCATCATGAAAAAAGCCGGCACGAAGCAGGTATTCGCGTTTCTGGTCTGGTCGAGCGCCTTTTCGCCGCTTCCGCTTTTTCTGCTGGACGGATTAATTAATGGCAGCGCGGGCTATAGCGCATTAATCAGCCATATGGATACCCGTGCGATATTGTCCATTCTGTTTCAGGTCTACCCTAATACGTTATTAGGCTACTGGATCTGGAATTCATTGCTTAAGCAGTATCCTGTCTCCACCGTCGCGCCATTATCGTTGCTGGTGCCGGTATTCGGCATTCTCGGTTCGATGATGATATTTGGTGAAGCTATTTCTCCGATGAAAATCGTGGCGCTGGTGCTGATTATTGCCGGGCTGGCGGTTGGGTTGTATGGACAACGCATCAAACGTTATTTCATTCCGCAGTCGGATTCGCTGTGATCAGCAGCCCGCTGATGAGCCGTGATCCGACAAGAGCGGGCATCCTGCCCGCTCTCTCTGTCAATGAAAATCCGCTTACTGCACCACGAAACGCGCGACTGAGCCTTCCAGAGTCGACGCCTGATCGCGCAGTGCGCTGGCGGCGGCCGATGATTCCTGCACCAGCGCGGCGTTCTGCTGCGTCACGCTGTCCATCTGAACGATAGCGACGCCGACCTGCGAAATGCCGCGATTCTGTTCATCGGATGCCTGCGCGATTTCGGCGAGGATGCTGGTTACGTTGCCAACGGAATGCACAATTTCATCCATGGTTTTACCGGCCTGACCCACCAGCTGTGAACCACTGCTGATACGCGCCACCGATTCGCCAATCAGGGTTTCAATCTCTTTGGCTGCCTGAGCGCTGCGCTGCGCCAGACTGCGCACCTCGCTGGCGACCACGGCAAAGCCGCGTCCCTGCTCACCGGCGCGCGCTGCTTCTACTGCTGCGTTTAACGCCAGGATATTGGTCTGGAAAGCAATGCTGTTAATGACGGTGGTGATTTCGGCGATTTTGCCGGAGCTGGCGCTGATCTGGTCCATGGTTTCAACCACGCCTTTGACCAGCGAGCCGCCCTGATTGGCCTTCTCCGAAGTGGCACGCGCCAGTTCGCTGGAGTGATGAATGTTTTCCACGTTCTGCTTCACGGTAGCGGTCAACTGCTCCATGCTGGCTGCCGTCTGCTCCAGCGCGGCCGCCTGCTCCTCGGTGCGGGCGGAAAGATCGTTATTGCCTGCAGCAATTTCTGCGGAAGCGTGGCTGACCTGCATCACGCCGCTGCGAATGTTACCAATGATGCCGCGCAGATCGTTGCTCATCTCACCGACCGCCTGCATCAGCTCGCCCAGTTCGTCCTTACGTGAAGTTTGCAGCTGTACGCTCAAATCTCCCTGCGCAATCTGCCGCGCGACGTTCAGTGTTACCGCTAAAGGACGGGTAATCTGCCGGGTGATAAACACCGCAATCAGAATGCTGATTACCACAGCCGTCGCCAGGATCAGCGACATCCACAGAATTGCCCGGGCGATATCCTGGTGCGTGGCGGCCAGCTGCTGGCTAAATAATTGATTACTGGTGTTAGTCAGATGCAGGCCCGCGATGGCAAGCTGGCGGGTCGCTTCCACTTCTTCTTCCGCGGAGGCGTTGTAGTCCTGCACGCTGTCGCGTCTGGCCGCCAGCGTTACGGCAATTTTATCCAGCGCGTTGCTGTCATCAGCGCTCAGGCGTGGTCGAGCCTGGTCAATCAGTTGAATCGTTTCAGCTATAAAGCCTGACAAAGCCAGACGGTTTTCTTCACTGTTGTCCAGCGCCATCAGCTTTACACGAATACTGATACCATTCAGATATTTAGCGATTTCATTGAGCGCGGTTGCCGTATCCTGCTGTGTGCTGACGTAGTTTCTGGCCAGCGCGGCAACCGCTGTGGTTTCGTCACTGAAGCGCAGCGCCTGCAGAATGCTCTGGCGCTTATGCACTTCGTTCACCGTTTCTGCACGATGCTGACGATAAAGGTTCATCGCAGCCGGCAGAGAGGCAATCAGCGCGGTCTGCGCGCTATCCCATTGCCAGGTTTTCAGCTGGTTGATACTGCCCTCAATCGCCTGCAGTCGCGATTCGTTGTCGGCAATGAATTTTTCATCGTGGGTTTTTACGTATTGCAGGCGGGCATCTTTAGCCTGCGCGAACTGATCGTTGATGCCTTTCAACTGGCTGAGTTTTTCCGCACGTTCCGCGATGTCGTGCAGGTTTTTGATGCCACAGGAAGCTACAGCAATGCTGAGGATAAGCAGCACACCAAACCCGAGCATGAGTTTTCTGCTGACTCTGATATCTTCCAAAAAAACACGTATTTTGTTCATTAAGGTGAATCTCCCTGGTTGTTGTTGTCCACGCTTTTGCCTGATGGCAATGGCGTTATCGGCAGGGAGATGATTAATTTCAATTAAAATAATTAAAAAACATATAATCACCTAAATTTATTAGATGAGCTATGCTTGGGGAAGGGCTGCAACGGTAGGGCAGGCGTGGAGCTCGGGTTTTCTGTTTTAAACTGGTACTGATTTTGGCGGATAGCGGTGCGGGGGAAAGTATTGACGCAACCTGCCGGTTTGTCAAAGCGCCGGGATTTCAGGCGAAGGGCCCGATAGCCCTCAGACCAGGCGTTGCGCCTGAGGACATTCTGCTACGCCTGAAATCCTCAGGAATCCGCTGGCTGGTTCGTCAGCCACTGAGCGGCGCTGGTGGTGGCAATGTGCTTGCGGTAATTAAATGTCTCCTGTTTAGGCCATGCCACACCGTCCGGACGGGCAAAGGCCAGCCGGTAGGCCGCGCCAGTGTCATGGGGATGACGCTCTGCATCTTCCCTTAGCCTTTCCCGGCTAAGTAATACTCGCCTGACCGCGCTTTGCCAGTGAGATTGCATCAGGTCAGCCAGCTCTGCGTAAGTCAGCGTATCGCCAGCGATATAAACAATGTCGTTCTGAAAAGCGGGCTGATGAAAGAAGATATCGGCTGTCAGCTGCCCGATGTCGTCGGGCGTGGTGAGTGTCAGGGCATAGTTCCAGTCACCGAGGGCATAAACCGTTTTATTCCCGGCATCGATCACGCCAAAATCGGGTTCAAACAGATAGCTGGTAAAAATACCGGTCGAAACAATTACCCAGTCAGTGTTGCTTTGGGCGCGCAGCAGGTGGCGCACTTCAAGCTGCTCATCCCATACCGGTTGCCCACTCTCTTTGCCGATAACGTCATAATCCACGCCAAACTGCCAGGGGAAATAGCGGGCGACACCCGCCTTCAGCACGGCCTGAGTGATTCTGAGCTGCGTTCCCGGCCCGCCGACAAAACCACTGCAATTAATGATGGCATCATAAGAACGAAATAATGCTGAGAGTTCGCTCAGGCTATTTTTCTGCAGGTCGCCTTCCACCACAGTGATATTTAGCTTTTGCAGCGCATCCAGCCGGGTTTTAAGTGGGCCGGACGCGGCATGCGCAGCCTCGCTTCTGAGTAATACACTTATTTTAATCAGAGGATGTTGCTGCACTTTTTTAGCCATGGCGTTTAACACCGCCATGCCTAATTCTCCTGCGCCGAGGATAAGAATATTTTCGACATGTTGATCAACGGGTAGCATGCTTGTCTCCTTAGGTTATATCCGTCATCCTGACAGCGGACAAACCCTGATTCAATCAGGTACACCCGTGATACCGGAGGAGAGATGGAACCTAATCGCGAAGCCCTGCTGCAGTTTTCCAGACAATTTTGTGAGGCGTTGAGTCACGATGATGAAACATTAAAGCGTGAAATTCTTTCACACGCCGGCAATCGCTGGTCGCTGGGTATATTGCATATTCTGGTCACCCATGGACCGTTGCGCCATGCAGAAATGGGTCGTTTACTGCATGGCGTCACACAACGAATGCTGACGCGCACACTGCGAACGCTTGAGCGTGACGGCCTTATATCCCGTTGTGATTATCAGGAAAAAGTACCGCGTGTCGTCTATACGGCCACGGACGCGGGCGAAGAAATGATGATGAAAATGATGCCGCTCTGGGCGTGGATTATTTCGTCGGCCGACTATTTTAAGCAAAGCAGGATTACGTTTGATACTCCTGATCAGTAATGGCATTAAATTGCGCGATGACGACCTTGCTGAGGATGCGTGATTATTTCCCTGCTGCCAATAGTGCAAATTTTTTTGCACTATTAATCCTGTCCCGGTTTTGACAGGTTGTCTCGTGAGAATTCACGCATTGAGAGCAGCACGGGCATCAGATTATGGCCTGCATGCGTGAGTGCGTATTCAACACGTGGGGGCTGTTCACCAAAATCAGTGCGGGTTATCAGCCCATCACGTTCAAGCTTGCGCAGATGTTGAGTCAGGACTTTATGTGATATCTCCGGCATACTCTTCATGAATTGCGAGTGACGCATCGAAGGCTCCGCAAATAATCTGAATAAAATCTGCAGTGTCCATCTGCCGGAAATAATAGTTAAACATTGCGTGACATAAGCGACCGAACCTTCTGGTCCGAGACAACGTGTTTTCTCATCATCGCCTACAGGCACTTTCAGGTGCGTAATTGATTCATTCATCAGTTTATTTTCCAATAGATTTTTCACGTATTCTGGAGAACAGTAATGGATCTGAAACTCGACGGCAAAATTGCTCTGATAACGGGTAGCACCAAAGGTATTGGAGAAGCGGTAGCCAGAGGGCTTGCCGCTGAAGGCACCCGCGTTATTATACATGGCCGGGATCCGGCTAAAGCTGAAAATATCGCCAGCGATATCATAAAGCAAGGTGGACAAGCGTACGCAGTAACGGGAGATTTAACCCGTGAGGCAGATATTCAACTGCTTTATCAGCAAGTCTGTTCGCTTGTACAATCCGTTGATATTGTTGTTAATAATGCGGGTGGCTCCGGCCCGACAGAGGACTGGACGTCTACTTTGCCAGAAACCTGGGCAGCTGGGTATGATAAAAATGTCCTTTCAGCCTTACGTGTCATTAATCTTTTTCTTCCTGGGATGCGTGAACAAAAATGGGGCAGAATCATTAATATTTCGAGCCTGGCAGCGTTGATGCCTCCCGCCAGGCGTCCGGATTATGCTGCTGCTAAAGCAGGGATTATTGCCATGACCTCATCGCTGGCAAAAGCGGTCGCACACGATGGCGTAACCGTAAATACTCTCTCACCGGGTACTATTCATAGTGCAAGCCTCGAAAAAGCATTTCGTCAAACGGCCAAAGATGCAGGGCTTTCAGCTGACGCGCCATGGGAAGATATTGAACAGGCCGTATTGCCCCTGTATGCCAATGTGCCCATGGCGCGCGTAGGGACGCTCAAAGAAATAGCGGACGCCATCACCTTTCTGGCCAGCCCGTTGTCGGGTTACATAACGGGTTCAAATTTAAGGCTTGATGGCGGTATGTGGCCCGGACTTTAAAACCAGCCGCACAACATCCTGAATAAAATCTCTGTTTCAGCTACTACTTCATTCGATGACATCATCACAGCCGATTTAATTATCAGAACTGGGCGGGCTGCTGTTGCAGCCCTGCTCATACCCTAACGTCATCCTCTTCATGATGCACGCAGTCCCGGTCGATATGCCCAATCCTGTTTATTGACAGTCCACACCTGGTCATGCATATTGTTATGTTATAACGTAACAATGAAAGTACCATGATGAAAAACTCGCTCTCCCTGATTATTACGGCGCTGCTGTCGCTTCCTGTATTCAATGCTAATGCCAGTAACTATCCGCTCACCGTTGATAACTGCGGTGTCAAAGAGACCTTCGCTCATCCGCCTGCGCGCGTCGTCACCGTTGGCCAGCATGAAACGGAACTGCTGCTGGCGCTCGGTCTGGCAGATAAAATTGCCGCAACCTCGGTATGGTTTGGCGCGCTGCCCGCCGATTTGCAAGGGCAGGGCAGCCAGCTTAAACGGCTGGCCGATAACGCCCCAGGCTTTGAAGCGGTGGTGGCGCAGCGCCCGGAGCTGGTGCTGGCGCAGTACAGCTGGCACGTCGGGCCGCAGGGTGAAGTCGCCACGCGTGAACAGTTTGAACAGCTCGGCATCCGAACCTGGATTTCGCCTGCCGACTGCATCGGCAAAGCCGTCACCACCACGTCCAATAGCGACGGTGCACGCACCACACCGTATGGGATCGAGGTAATCTTTGCGGAAATCAGCGCGCTGGCGCGCATTTTTGATGTGCCGGCGCGTGGCGAAGCGCTCAAACAGCAGCTGGCCGCTCGTATAGCACAGGTTCAGCAGCAGCTGCACAAATCACCGTCAGCGCCGCTGAAGGTGGTTTACTGGTTTTCCAGCCCGCGCCTGAAAGGCGATCCCTGGGTCGCTGGCAATAAAGGGGCGCCGGGCTGGATCAGCCAGACGCTTGGTCTGACTAACATTATCGATTCAGACGAAGAGTGGCCGGCGGTTACCTGGGAACACATCGTCTCCGCGCAGCCGGACATCATCGTTATTGCCAGCATGGCGCGGCGGCTCTATCCCGCCGATGACGTCGCGGTTAAAAAACACTTTCTGCAAAGCGATCCGGTGACGCGTGAAATGCCAGCGTTGAAAAACGGCCACATTGTGGTGGTACCGGCCATGTCACTGAATCCCTCGTTGCGCAACGTAGAGGCCGTGGAGCTGATCGGTCAGCAGATCGCTGCTTTCGCACCTGCCCGATGAGCGCTCACGCTGTCTGTTACTGGCGCACCGGCCTGCTGATTGCTGCGGGCGCGCTCAGCCTGCCGGTGATGATGACGCTGGCCGCGGCGACCGGTGATGTCGCGATCAGCTTTACCCTGACCGCGCAGGCCATCACCAATGGTCTTGGCATCACCCATTACGACCTGCCGGCGCTGGAAGCCGGCATCGTCTGGCAATACCGCATGAGCCGCGCGCTGATGGCGGCGAGCAGCGGCGGCGGGCTGGCACTGTGTGGGCTGGTGTTGCAGTCGTTGCTGCGCAATTCGCTGGCCGACCCTTATCTGCTGGGTATTTCCGCCGGCGCATCAACCGGCGCGGTGTGCGTGATGCTGCTTGGCATCGGTGGCGGCGCCATCACCACCGGTGCCGGCGCGTTTGGCGGTGCCTGTCTCGCATTTATGCTGATTGTTATGCTCTCCGGCGGCATGCGGGAAAACACCGCGCGCATCATTCTGGCCGGTATTGCCGGGACGCAATTATTTAATGCGCTGACCGCTTACATTGTCAGCACGGCGGCCAATGCTGAGCAGTCGCGCGGCGTGATGTTCTGGCTGCTCGGCAGCCTGAGCGGTGTGCGCTGGGCGGATGCATTACTGTGTTTTGCCGTAA
Source organism: Pantoea sp. VS1 (assembly GCF_002207995.1). Lineage (NCBI taxonomy): Bacteria > Pseudomonadati > Pseudomonadota > Gammaproteobacteria > Enterobacterales > Erwiniaceae > Pantoea > Pantoea sp. VS1. Next base: position 326,092 of record NZ_NHZE01000045.1, on the reverse strand, counting down.
CCCTCGCCGGTCTGCTGACTGTGCTCTACCATGCGCGCGCGCTGGATACCTTCTCGTTTGGCGCGGAAGTCTCCGCGACGCTGGGCACGCAGGTTTCAGCGGTGCGCATCGTATTACTGCTGACCACTGCGTTAGTGACGGCGGTGATCGTCAGCGCGATTGGTGCGGTCGGTTTTGTCGGGCTGGTGATCCCGCATATCACCCGCATGATTGCCGGGCAGCGTCATCTGGTGACGATCCCGCTCGCATTCCTGGGCGGCTGCCATTTCATGGTGATTGCCGACCTGGTATCGCGCAAGTTAATCACCCATCAGGTGCTGCCGATAGGCGTGGTGACGGCGTTAGTCGGCGCTCCGGTGTTCGCCCTGATTCTGTATCGCAACCGGGAGAAATCATGAAATATGTCGCGGTGGATAAACTGAGCGTGACGCTACAGGCGCGCAGCGTGTTATCTGACATCAGTTTTGCGGCGCAGCGGGGACAAACGGTCGGGTTGCTCGGCCCTAATGGCTCGGGAAAATCGACGCTCATCCGTGCGCTGGCGGGCGTTCAGCCCTGTGCTTATAACGGACTGGAAATGGGCGGCACGCGGCTCAACCAACTCAGCCGGCGGCAGCGAGCCCGTGCGCTGGCCTTCGTGCCGCAGCATGCCGAAATGGAAGCTGAGATGTGCGTTAGCGACATCGTGCGTCTGGGGCGGGCGCCGCATCGCAACGCGTTCAGCCCGTGGCGGACGGCAGATGAAACGGCAGTGCAGCACGCGCTGTCGCTGATGAAACTGGATGCGCTGGCCGGGCGGTCGTGGCAGCGGCTGTCCGGTGGCGAACGCCAGCGCTGCCAGATCGCGCGTGCGCTCGCGCAGCAGCCGGATATCCTGTTGCTGGATGAGCCGATTAACCATCTGGATATTCAGTTTCAGCTTGAGCTGATGCGGCTGATTGCCGCACTGCCGGTCACGGTGATTGTGGCCCTGCACGATCTGAATCTGGCGGCAAAATTTTGCCAGCATCTGGTGGTGCTGCAGCACGGGCAAGTGGTGGCGAGCGGTGAGCCCGCCGCCGTGCTGACGCCTGCCCTGATTCAGCGGACGTGGCAGGTCGAGGCCATCGTCAACCGCAGCGAGCGCGGCTCCATGAATATTCAGTACGCCTGAACCGGGCTGATCTTAACGCTCGTCGAACGGCACGCCGCCTTTAGATTTATGATGCTTCGGCGTTTCGATAATCGACACGGTGACCACATCAGCATCGATCTCAAACGAATCCACCACCGCCTGGGTGATGGCTTTGAGTAACTTTTTCTTCTGCTCAACGCTACGGCCTTCCGCAGCATAAACGACAATCTCTGGCATAACGGCGTTTCCTCACGGGTTAGAGTTCTTCTCAAGCATACCTCAGCCACGCTGCCGCGCGCAGCGTTAACCTGTCGCGAAGGTTAAAAGGCAACAAGCGGCTGACGAATTCCCTGCAATCGCCGTGTGTTAAAGTGTGAATTGTTATGTTATAACGTAATTGATTCGATGATAGTGTAACGGTTTATTCGGAAAATTTAATGAAATCAATGCATAATTTGCTGATCGCTGCGGCGCTCGGCCTGGCTTCCTGCGCCGTTGTGGCGGCGAGCACCCCCGAAAAACCGGTGCGGATTGCCGCACCGTTTGAAATTAAAGGCAGCGATCCGGCGCTCTCCGGCGACATTCTGTTGCGCATGGATGTGGTTGAAACGCTGGTAGAAGTGAACGAACGCGGTGAGCCGGTGGCGGCGCTGGCGCAGCGCTGGCAGGTCTCTGACGATGGGCTGCGCTGGCAGTTCCAGCTGCGCGACGGCGTGCATTTTCACGATGGTTCGCTGCTGGATGCGGTTGCCGTGGTGAAATCACTCAACACCGCACGCGGCAAAGCGGGCTTACTGGACAAAACGCCAATCGCCGACATCAGCGGGGCAGGGCAGCTTGTCACCATCACGCTGCGTGAACCCTTCACGCCGCTGCTGTCGGTCCTGGCGGAAAGCCGCTCGCAAATCCTCGCACTGGCCAGCTGGGATGCGCAGGGCAACATCACGCGCATTATTGGCAGCGGACCGTTTAAGCTTACTTCCTTCCAGCCGCCGCAGTCGCTGACGGTGGCGCGCTTCGCGGATTACTGGGGCGAGAAACCGGCGATTGCCGCCGCCAGCTATCTGGCGACCGGTCGCGCGGAAACCCGTGCGCTGCTGGCAGAAAGCGGTGATGCAGATTACGTGTTTAACCTTGATGCCGCCAGCCGGCAGCGGCTGGCACGCAAAGCGTCGCTGCACATTCCGGCGATTCCGGTGCCGCGCACGTTGATGCTGAAGCTTAATCTGGCCGATCCGCTGCTGGCGGAACTGCCGGTGCGTGAGGCAATCAGCATGGCGATCGATCGCAACGCGCTGGCGCAGGCGGTGCTGCGTTATCCGGGCGCAGCCAGCCAGCTGTTTCCCCCTAACATGGCAGAGTGGCACAACCCGGCACTCACGCCGCTGCACTATCAACCGCAGCAGGCTGCTCAGTTATTACAGTCGGCCGGCTGGCAACGCGGCGCGGATGGCGTACTGACGCGCAACGGCCAGCGCTTTAGCCTGACGCTGCTGACCTATCCCGATCGCCCTGAGCTGCCGCTGATGGCGATGGTGATTCAGCAGCAGCTGCGTCAGGTTGGCATAGACGTGCGAATCAACGCGACCAACGCCAGCGAGATCCCGGCACAGCACCACAACAACCGTCTGCAGCTGGCGCTGTTTGCGCGCAATTTTGCCCTGACGCCCGATCCGACCGGAACGCTGCTGCAGGATTATGGCACCCACGGCGGTGACTGGGGGGCGATGAACTGGCATGCGGCAGGCTTCGACGCGGCGCTCCACACGCTGACGCAATCCACTGATGGCGCAGCCCGCGCCGGGGCGCGCAGCGTCATCACCCGCGCGCTGCAACAGGAACTGCCGGTGATTCCGCTGGCTTGGTATCAGCAGTCGGCGGCGGTTAACAGCCAGCTGCAGGGCGTCAAACTCGATCCGTTTGAACGCCACTTCGGCCTGCGCCAGATGCATTGGGGGAGCCATGATTAAACAACTCAGCTGGCGCATGGCGCAGGCGCTGTTCGTGGTGCTGGCGGTGGGATTACTGACCTGGCTGCTGGTGCAGGCGCTGCCGGGCGACATGGCGTGGCGCATCGCCACGGGGCGCTATGGTTACGATCGCGTCGATGCCGACGCGGTGGCGCGGGTACAGCAGGAGCTGAACGGAGCGCTTAGCGGCGGCAGTGCGCTGCTGCACTGGCTCTTCGATCTGCTGCAGTTTAATTTCGGCCGCTCGCTGGTTTCCGGTGAGCCGGTGATGGATGAGCTGCGCTGGCAGCTGGGCCAGACGCTGGCGCTGGCGGGTGTCTCGCTGCTGCTGGCGTTACTGCTGACGCTGCCGCTCGGCATCTGGGCCGGTTGCCACGCCAACGGCCGGCTCGACCGTGCGCTGTTCTGGCTGACCGCCTTGCTGAAATCGGTGCCGCATTTTGCACTCGGCCTGCTGCTGATCCTGCTGTTCGCGCTGCAACTCGACTGGCTGCCGAGCGCCGGTCACGGCGAGCTGCGCCATTTCCTGTTGCCGGCACTGACGCTGGCCCTGTCGCTGACGGCCGTCGGCGTGCGCGTGGTGCGCGAAGCCACCTGGCAGGTGGTGTCGTCCGGCTACTATCGCTGGGGAGCGCAAAAAGGACTGGCACCCGCGCGCCTGCTGCTGCGTCACGGCCTGCGTAATCTGAGCGCGCCGGTGCTGACGTGGTTTGGCATGCAGTTTGTCTGGCTGGTGGAAGGCGTGGTGGTGGTGGAAACCCTGTTTGCGTGGCCGGGAATCGGTCACGCTCTGGTGCACGCCATTTTTGCGCGTGACGTACCGGTAATTCAGGCCAGCGCCATGACGCTCGGCCTGCTGTTTGTCCTGCTGAACATGCTGGTGGATGCCGGTTGTCATCTGCTCGATCCCCGGGGGGCGCGCGCATGAAGATGACGTTTTCACGCTGGGTGGGTCTGGTACTGCTGGTGGCGCTGCTGGCTTACGCGTTTGTGCTGCCGCTGATTCAGCACGGCGATCCGCTACAGCAGGATTTGCTGCAGATGTTGCAGACGCCGAACCGCAGCCATTTGCTCGGTTTCGACCATCTTGGTCGCGATATGTTAACGCGCCTCAGCGCCGCGCTGCGCCTGTCACTCGGGCTGGCAGCCCTTTGCGTGATCAGTGCGCTGATAGCGGGCGTGTTCACCGGTGTGCTCAGTGCGCTGTACGGTGGCTGGCCTGAGCGATTGCTGAGCATCGTCGGCGATATGTGCCTCGCGCTGCCGGGATTGCTGCTGGTACTGCTACTGGCCGCCATTGCGCCAGACGCGCCCCAGATGCTGTGGCTGGGCATTTCGCTGGTGCTGTGGGTGGAATTTTTCCGCGTCACGCGTGCCACGCTGCGGCCAATTGTGCAGGCGCCCGGTATGCAGGCCAGCAAACTGCTCGGGTTCTCTGCCTGGTATCGTTTTCGTCATCATCTGTGGCCTGCGCTGGCACCGGTACTGCTGACGCTAACCTTGTTCTCTTTCAGCAGTGCCATCATGGTGGTGTCGGCGCTCGGTTTTATCAGTGTTGGCGTGCGTCCGCCCACGCCGGAGCTGGGCCTGATGATGACCGAACTGCTGCCGTTTGCGTGGGAAGCGCCGTGGCTGCTGATGCAGCCGGTAGCCGCACTGTTTTTACTGTTGATCAGCCTCAATCTGCTGATGAAAAAGGAGCGATGATGAAGGGATTACAGATCACCGGGCTGAGCGTTGCCACAGCGACTGAAACACTGGTTGAGCCGGTGGATGTGCGGCTACAACCCGGTCGGCCGCTGACGCTGCTCGGCGAAACCGGATCGGGGAAAAGTCTGCTGGCGCAGGCGATCATGGGGATATTGCCGCCATCGCTGCAGGCCAGCGGTGAGTTGATGATCAACGGTAGACGCTTTCAGCTGCCGCAGGATACGGTGCAGCTGCGTCGGCTGTGGGGCAATACGCTGGCTTCGCTGCCGCAGGAGCCGTGGTTGTCGCTCGATCCGACCATGGCGATTCAGCAACAGGTGGCGGAAGGGCATCGCTTCGTGCGCGGTTTGCCGCCCGCCGCCAGCGCTGCAGCGGCGCAGCAGGATCTGCAGCAGCTTGGCCTGGCCGCGGCGGCACGGCGTTATCCGTGGCAGCTTTCCGGCGGCATGGCACAGCGCGCCGCGTTTGCGGCAGCCCGTGCCGGTGGCGCGCAGGTTCTGATTGCCGATGAGCCGACCAAAGGGCTGGATGTGGCGCGCCGCGATGAAGTCAGCCAGCTGTTACAGCGCGAAGTGGCCGATGGCGGCATGCTGTTGACCATCACCCACGACATCGCCCTGGCACGCCAGCTGGGCGGCGACGTGCTGGTGATACATAAAGGCAGCGTGATTGAACAGGGCCCGGCGCAGCAGGTGTTTCAGTCACCGCAGCAGCCTTACACGCGCGCGCTGCTGGCTGCCGATCCGGCCGTCTGGCCCGCCCGACAGCAAACGGTGATCGGTGCCAGGCCGGTGATCAGCGCCCAGGACATTGTGCTGGCGCGCGGGGGCAAAAGATTGGGTGTGCCACGCGATTTCACGCTGCACGCCGGTGAAATCGTTGGCCTGCACGGTGCCAGCGGCAGCGGCAAAAGCAGCTTCGGCGACGTGCTGTTAGGGTTGCTCGCGCCGCAGCAGGGCCGCGTAACGCACCACGCTGATGCGGATGCGCTGAAATATCAGAAAATCTATCAGGATCCTTCCGCGCTGTTTCCGCCGCAGCGCACGCTGGGGCAAAGCATCAACGATGTGCTGCGGCGTCACGCTCTCCCGCCGGCACAGCGCGATGCGCTCATGGCGCGGCTGGCCTTGCATCCCGCGTTGCTGACGCGGCGACCAGAGGCGCTCTCCGGCGGCGAACTGCAGCGCTTCGCGCTGCTACGGGTGATGCTGCTGCGGCCGGTATTTCTGTTTGCCGATGAGCCGACGTCACGCCTCGATCCGCTGGTGCAGCAGCAAACATGGCAGTTGATCGCGGAACTGGCGCGTGAGCAGCAGTGCGCGGTGCTGCTGGTGAGTCATGACCGCGATCTGCTGGAGAAAGGCACGCATCGGGTGATTGCCATGGAAGCGGCTTAGCGATCGGGCGGCTGGCTGTCACCCGGCCCGAGGCTCCGCTGCATTACCACGGTGTCCAGCCAGCGGCCATGTTTGTAACCCACCGATTTCATCACGCCGGTGTGCTCAAAACCGAGCGCCCGGTGGACTCCCAGCGAGCCCTGGTTGGCGCTGTCACCGATAATCGCGATGATCTGGCGAAAGCCAGCGGCTTCGGCCAGCGCCACCGCTTTTTGCAGCAGCGCCTTACCGATGCCGCGTCCGGTTTGCTGCGGGTCGAGATAGATAGAGTCTTCCAGCGTGAAGCGGTAGGCGTAACGCGGACGATACGGCGCGAGATAGCAGTAACCCAGCACCTGATCCTGCTCCTCAGCCACCAGCCAGTAACCGCCGCGCTCATGCACGTCATTAATGCGCCGCAGCATTTCACTCTCCGCCGGCGGTTCCGTTTCGAAGGTTGCGGTGCCGTGCAGCACGTGCCAGGCGTAGATCATCTGAATCGCCGCCGCGTGATGCGGCTGCGCGGGAATAATGTCCATATGTTCCTGCTGTTCTGCCAATGATGCTGACAGCATGCCACCGCGCCGCAGCGCAATCATCCGCATTAGTCATAGGAAATTGTGATAGTCAGGCGCAGCGAAACTTCTTTAATTCTGCTCTGACAACTGTACCGCCATGGTGTCTGCTTCGAGCGCCTCGAAGATGTGCGGTTCATCGGCGGGATAACAAATATAATCGCCCGGGAACAGTTCGACCGGCGCTTCCATCAGGCCAACCCGCGCGCGGCCGCGAGCCAGGATGATGTGTTCGACGGAACCCGGTGGATGCGGTTTTGACGCGCGCGGTGCGCCGGGCTGGCTGGTAATCAAATACAGATCGCGGCGGCCGCCCGGCGGACAGCTGGCCAGTAGCGCGGCCTGAAAGTCCGCTAACTCTGCTGACACCACCATGCCTTCGCCACGCCGAATCACCTGCATCTTTTTCACTTCCGGCTCCATCAGCCGTGCAAATGGAATATTCAGCGCCACACACAGTGACCATAACGTCTCAATGCTGGGGTTACCGTTGCCTGCCTCCAGCTGCGACAGCGTTGACTTGGCGATGCCAGCGCGGCGCGCCACTTCCGTCAGCGAAAGTCCGGCGCGCTGGCGTTCGCGCACCAGTCCGGCGGCAATGATAGCAATGGGCGGGGTCACAATTACTCCTGTTCTTTATATCGAACGATTTGTTCATCTTGTAAAACACGTACGGCGCGTTCATTATAACGGCTTTCTTGTTCGTTATGAGATCAAATTGTGATGCGTCTGGGTGCCGTACCGCTTGATCGCGGCGTATTGAAAGCGATCTTCCTTGTTTGTCTGGCCGACGGCATCGTTGGCCTTTCCTATGGTTCTCTTGCCGCTGCCGACGGTTTTCCGCTCTGGGTGCCGATTGCGCTCTCGACGCTGGTGCTGGCGGGGGCGTCCGAGTTTTTGTTTATTGGCATCGTGGCAGGCGGCGGCAGTCCGCTAACCGCTGCCGCTGCTGGTTTACTGGTCAACGCACGTCATCTGCCGTTTGGCATTGCGGTGAAAGACCTGGTCGGGCAGGGCGGACGCAGCCTGCTGGGCTGCCATATCATGAATGACGAGAGCGTGGTGTTCGGTATTTCACAGCCGAAGCTGGCGCAGCGTCGGGCGGCTTACTGGATTTGCGGACTGGGTATTTTTGCCATCTGGCCGCTCACGGTGATTGCCGGTGCGGTGATTGGACGCTTTATTCCTGATGTGTCGGCGATTGGCCTGGACGCGGTGTTTCCGGCCATCCTGATCGCGCTGATTTTCCCGGCGCTGCGCCAGCGTCGCACGCGCATTCCGGCCACCCTCGGTGCGCTGCTGTCCGTACTGGCAACGCCTTTTGTGCCAGCCGGTATGCCGGTGCTGTTTTCTTTACTCGGTTTGCTGAGCTGGCGGGAGCGCAAAGATGCAAAATAGTTTAGTGATTGCCGGCATCGCGCTGCTGGCTGCAGGGACGTATGCGATTCGCTTTGCCGGTTACCGGCTGGGCAGCCGGATGCACATGTCGGAACGGGTGCGCAACATGCTGTCCGACGCGGCAACGGTGCTGCTGCTGGCTGTCGCTGTCACCACCGCGCTGTTTGAGGGCACCGATTTCGCCGGCGTCGCGCGACTGACCGGCGTGTTGTTCGCGGTGTTTCTCGCCTGGCGTCGCGCGCCATTGATCCTGGTAATCATCGGTGCGGCGGTGATGACGGCGCTGCTGCGCTATTTTGGCGTGCCGTAAGCGGCGGCGAGATGACCGGCGCAAAGATGACGGCGCACTGGCACCTGCTTTGCAGCTATGATTAGGGATAGTGAGTACAACAAGGACAACGCGAAAATGGTGATTAACTGCGTGGTGTATCGCCACGGCAAACGCGAAGAGCATGTCGAAGTCGATCAAATCAGCGAAGTGCTGAAAGAGGAAAAATCGTTCGTCTGGCTTGGCCTGTATCAACCCGATCCGGCGTTCATGCAAACGCTGCAGGAAGAGTTTAGCCTGCATGAGCTGGCGATTGAGGATGCGCTGGTGGCGCATCAGCGGCCCAAGATTGAGCAGTACGGCGAATCGGTATTTATCGTGGTGAAAACCGCACACATGGAAGATCGCCAGCGCATCAGCTTTGGCGAAACCCACTTTTTCCTCGGCAAAAATTTTCTGATTACCGTGCGTCACGGTTCGGTTGAGGGCTATAAAGCGATCCGCGCTAAAGCCGAGAAAAATCATGCCATGCTGTGCCAGGGACCCGGCTACGCGCTCTACTGCATTCTCGATTTTATCGTCGACAACTACAGCAAAATCACCGAATCGCTGAGTGAACGTATTGCTGACCTGGAAGACGGCATGTTCACCACCCGCTTTGACAGCGTCACGCTGGAGAATGTTTACCATTTGCGGCGTCAGCTGCTGTCGTTGCGCAATGCGGCGATGCCGGTGACAGAGATCTGTCCGCAGCTGGTGCGCTTCCATGAAGATATCATCCCGAAAAATCTGCGCGCCTATCTGCGCGACGTGCAGGATCACGCGCATCACGTCATGATTGATGCCGAAGATATGCGCGAAACGCTGGCCAGCGCCATGCAGGTGAATCTGGCGCTGGTCTCGGTACAGCAGAGTGAGGTGAATAAAAAGCTGGCCGGCTGGGGGGCAATCCTGATTGTGCCGACCATCATCTTCAGTATGTACGGTATGAACTTCTCAGACATGCCCGAGCTGCACAGCCACTTTGGCTATCCGGCGGCGCTGGCGGTCACGCTGGTGATCTGTTTCGTTATGTGGTGGCGGCTGAAAAAAGCGGGCTGGCTGTAAGCGTGATGGCCTGCGCGCGCTGTCACCAGACGCGCAGGCCAGGGCGATTTCAGCCTGAAATCGCCACGCTCCATTAGCCTCAATGCGCGCTGGCAGTAGGGCGCACCGTGATCTCATTGACATCAACTTCGCCAGGCTGATTAATGGCCCAGCTCACCGCCTGCGCAATGGCTTCGGGTTTTAACGCAATCTGACGATAGCTCTGCATGGCCACGCGTGCGGTCTCGTCAGTGATGGTGTCCGCCAGTTCCGATTCCACCACGCCGGGATTAATGACCGTCACCCGCAGCTGGCGCGATTCCTGACGCAGGCCATCCGAAATGGCGCGAACGGCGAATTTTGTGGCGCAATACACCGCTGCCGTCGGCGATACCGCCAGCGCACCAATCGAGGCGATATTGATGATATGGCCGCTTTGCTGCGATTCCATGACTGGCAGCACGGCAGCGATGCCGTACAGTACGCCACGCACGTTGACGTCGAGCATACGATCCCATTCATCCACCTTCAGCGAACTGAGCGGCGACAGCGGCATAACGCCGGCATTGTTGATCATTACATCAACCCGACCATATGTATCGCGGGCAAAATCGGCCAGCTGCTGCGTATCGGCTCGCTGCGTTACGTCGGTGGCCAGATAATCCAGTTGCGCGCCGCTGGCACGCAGTTCATCACACAGTATCGCCAGCCGATCGGTACGGCGCGCGCCCAGCACCAGTTTATGCCCCTGACTGGCCAGCAGACGCGCTATCGCTTCGCCGATGCCGCTGCTGGCGCCGGTCAGAATAATCACTTTCGCATTAGAATGAGCCATGAAGGTTTCCTCGTGTTGGTTGACGAGGCTATTGTGGAAAACGCCGGCTAAAGCGAACAGACCGGATTGTGGCGTATCATTGCCTGATTCTCTCGTCACCGTTGTGAGCAGGGAAGAAACCTGGCTATGCTTTGCCTGAACCTCTCACCGGAAACCCGTTATGTCGCAAACCGTACAACAGCAGACCTGCGCGCTGCTGCGCCAGCTGGCACCGCAGGAAGGTTATACTGCTTCACTGCTCGACAGCGTGCGCTTTATGCGTGCCGACCGGCAGTGGGCGCGCACGCCGGTTCTTTATGAGCCGAGCATCATCATTATCTGTCAGGGCTCGAAGCGGGCGTTTCTGGCCGACAAAATGTATCGCTACGACGCACAGCACTATCTGGTGTTGTCGGTGCCGCTGCCGTTCTCCGCTGAGACTGAAGCGACCTCGGCTGAACCGTTACTGGGACTGGCTATCCGTCTGGATGCGGCCACGCTGGCGCGCCTGGTGACGCAGGTCGCAGCGGCAGACATTCCGCTGGCGAAGACACCAGCCAGCATTATTTCGACGCCGGTAAATGAGACGCTGGCGGACAGCACGCTGCGCCTGTTGCAGGCGCTGAGCGATCCGCTGGAAGCGCAGGTTTTAGGCCCGGCACGGGTAGAAGAGATTTGCTTTCGTGTGTTGCTGGGTGAGCAGGGCGGTGCGGTGCGCGCAGCGCTGACCTATCAGGGGCATTTTGGCCGCATCGCGCGGGCGTTGCAGCGCATTCATGCTGACTGGCAGCAGCCGCTGGATGTGCCGCATCTGGCCAGCGAAGCGGGCATGAGCGTTCCGCGCTTCCATCTGCATTTCAAAAGCGTCACGCAGACCTCACCGATCCAGTATCTCAAGTCGCTGCGGCTGCATCAGGCGCGTTTGATGATGATTCGCGATAATCTCACCGCCGCCGGTGCCGCCGCACGCGTCGGTTACGAAAGTGATTCACAGTTTAACCGGGAGTTTAAGCGGATGTTTGGTCGCACCCCGGCTGACGAGGCGCGGGTGATGAAACGCGCATTTGCGCTGCTGCCGCCGGAACAATTATCCGCGCGGCTACAGGCACATTAAGTCAGTACGCGATGACGATTGCCGCCACTACGCCAATCCAGAACAGCAGGCTGGCAGCCAATGCCAGCTGGCACAGTAACCGGCGGGAAAAACTCAGCAGCGCACTGAGGCGCGGCGATAACATTAATACCATAATCATCCCTCACAACAGCCAGCAACTCATCAGCGCAGCCCCATCACGGCAACCACCAGCAGAATCCAGAAAAATGCACAACCTGTTAGCAGAAAACGCCAGACAAGATGGCGTTCGGGAGTCAGCAGCGTGTGCAGACGCATACGAAGAAGCAGTGGCATAGCGACCTCAAATCAGAAAGTTTTACCGGGAATATCCGGCAGCTGAGAACAGAAAATTCTGTCAGCGAATAAGAACATTCTGACGTGTTATAAGGCCGCGAAACGACAAGACCAGTCTTGAAAACAGGCTGAGAAATTCCTTAGCAGGCAGGTAATAGCCACAGCGGATATCAGATGCCGCTGTGACCATCAGGCACAGCAAAGCCGGTTACACGCTGCGCGTGACGCCGCCGTCCACGCGAATATTTTGCCCGGTGATATAAGCCGCGCCGGGCGAAGCAAGAAACGCAATGGTAGCCGCCACTTCTGCAGCCGTGCCATAGCGCTGCATGGGCACGCTGTCGCGCCGTTCATCCGTTTTCGGCAGGCTATCAATCCAGCCTGGCAGGACGTTATTGATACGAATATTCTCAGCTGCGTAGGTGTCGGCAAAGATTTTACTGAAAGAAGCCAGACCGGCACGGAACACGGCCGAGGTCGGGAACATGTCGGTGGGTTCAAACGTCCATGCCGATGAGATATTAATGATACTGCCGCCACCCTGCTGCTGCATGATCGGCGTGACCAGACGTACAGCGCGCACTACGTTGAGGAAGTAGGTTTCCATTCCCTGCTGCCACGCGTCATCGCTTAATTCGAGGATCGGCGCGCGCGGACCGTGACCGGCACTGTTAACCAGCACGTCGATACGTCCCCAGCGCGCCAGTGTGGCATCAACCAGTTGCTGCAAATCGTCTACTGACCGATTCGAACCGGTAATGCCGAGTCCGCCCAGACGATTCGCCAGCGCCTCGCCTTTGCCGGAGGAGGAAAGAATCGCGACCCTGAAACCCTCGCTGGCCAGCTTCTCCGCTGCCGCTGCGCCCATACCGCTGCCACCTGCGACAATTACCGCAACTTTTTCTACTGTCATGTGAGTCACCTCATCAATTAAATATCCTGTCATGTCAGTATAATGGCCGGGAGATGCCGCAGAGAGTCAGCTCAGCTGGCAATTGACGATAGGAAAACTACAGGATGAATCAGGGCTTTCAGGCATTACCGCCGCTGAATGCGCTACGGGTATTTGAAGCCGTGACGCGGCACCTTAATTTTCGCCTCACCGCTGAAGAGCTCGGCGTGACGCAGGGTGCGGTTGCGCAGCATATTCGCGGTCTCGAGGCCAGCCTGGGCCTGAAACTGTTCGATCGGCTGCCGCGTTCGCTGGCGCTGACCGCTGCCGGTGCAGGCTATGCGGTGCACATTCGACAGGCATTTGAGCTGATTGATGAGGCGACGCGCACGCTACGCCCGGAGCCGGATCGCCTGACGCTGAGCGTAACGCCAACCTTTGCCAGCCGCTGGATGCTGCCGCGTTTACCGGCATTTACCGCGGCCTGGCCGGATATCGACCTGCGCGTGCTGGCCTCTGAACGGCTGGTGCAGTTTCACCATGAAGGCGTCGATCTGGCGGTGCGCTATGGCCGACCGCCGTTTGGTAGCGGGCTGGAGGCCACGCTGCTGTTTAGCCAGACGGTGCTGGCGGTGGTCAGCCCGGCGCTGCTGGCACAACACGGTGATGCAGCGCAGCCAGAAAATTGCCTGCGCTATCCGCTGCTGCATGATGGCCATCACCTGTGGCCAGCGTTCCTGGCGTTTATGTTCCCTGGCCAGTCGCTGCAGCATCAGCATCATCTGCGCTTCAACCAGACCGCGCTGGCGCTGGAAGCGGCACTGAGTGGTCAGGGTATCGCACTGACCAGCCCGCATTTTGTGCAGAACGATCTGGCCAGCGGTCGGCTGGTTCCCGCCTGGCAGCGTGAGATGCCCGTTGATGCCGGCTGGTATCTGGTGGCTCCGCGACGTCCGCGTGAGCAGGCAACGGTGAGTGCGGTTCGTGCGTGGCTACTCAGTCAGGCGGAGCAGAGCAAAGCAAAGATTGATGGCTGAGCAACGCGATGCTTTTATGTTCAATAACAAAATCAGTAAAACTGATGATTGTCTGCGAATTATGAATGTTATAACTGACTGAGCATGCATTTTATAAGGTTTATCCTGCACAGGCAGGGTTTTAGAAAAATATCACGCAAATTCAGCAATTAAGGGAAGGAATTGTGCGTTGCAATCTGCTGAGGGCTGTGAATAAATAAAACGCTGAATTTCATAAAAATGCCATAACGGCCAGGCGACAGCCTGCATAACCGTATTACCACCATGACCGATCATAAAATTCTTTTAGCCAGGGATATCAGCGCCAGAAGTGAAAGCATGCAGGCGCACCTCATCGCCATCCGGCGCGATATTCACGCACATCCGGAACTCGGTTTCGACACCGTCCGCACCGCAGCCATTGTGGAGCAGGAGTTGCTGCGCCTCGGACTGACGCCGCAAACCGGCGTGGGCCGCACCGGCGTGATGGTGGACATTGCCGGCGCGCAGCCGGGCAAGACCGTGCTGCTGCGCGCCGATATGGATGCGCTGCCGATTCATGAGCAAACCGGTCTGCCGTTTAGCAGCATCTGGCCGGGTAAAATGCACGCCTGCGGCCACGATATCCACACGGCTACGCTGCTCGGCGTCGCGGCGATCCTCGCGGACCTGCGCAGCCAGCTGCACGGCACGGTGCGGCTGATTTTTCAGCCGGCGGAAGAGACGCCAGAGAGCGGCGCGCAAGCCATGATTGCTGCCGGCGCAGCGGACTGCATTGATGTGGCGATCACGCTGCACAATAAGCCAGAGCTGGCCGCAGGAGAAATCGCCCTGACGCGCGGTGCCAGCACCGCCTCCAGCGATGAATTCGACGTAGTGATTCACGGCAAATCCACCCACGCCGCCCGTCCGCACATGGGTACCGATCCGATCATTGCCGCCGCCAGCCTGGTAACGCAGTTGCAGACCATTGTGTCGCGCGAGCTCGATCCGGCGAACTCTGCTGTGCTGACGATTGGCCATATCCACGGCGGCACCACCCATAACATCATCTCCGACAGCTGCCTGATTCAGGGCACCATCCGCGCTAAATCACCGCAGGCGCGCGCTCACATGGAAGACGCTTTCCGCCGCATCTGTGCCGGTGTCGCGCTGTCGCTCAATACGCGTATTGAGGTCAATTATCAGCGAGGCGTACCGCCGCTGATGAATGATGATGCGCTGATTGATGCACTGGAGCCGATCCTCTCGCACCAGTTCGGCAAGCCGGTGGTGGCAAAACCCAGCAGCAGCTTTGGCGCGGAAGATTTCTCGCTGTTTACCGAGCGTGTGCCGGGCTGTCAGATCCATATCGGCTCTGGCGCGCCGGGGCGCGACGACCATCTGCACAACTCCGACTATCAGCCGGATGAACGCAGCATTCACGCTGGCACACAGGCTCTGGCCCGTATAGCGATCGACTTACTCTCCTGATAATAATGAGGTTTTATGATGATGCGTAAAGGGCTGTTCTCCGCCTCCGCGGGCCTGTTGCTGCTGGCTGCTGCCGCTGTGGTTCAGGCCAAAGATTTTGGCACGTTAAAATTCGCCACCGAAGCGGCCTATCCGCCGTTTAACCAGTCCACGCCGAGCGGCAAAATTGTCGGCTACGAGCCCGATATGGTGGCCGAACTGGCGAAACGCGCGGGATTCAAATATGAAATCGTCGCGCAAAAGTGGTCCGGACTGATCCCCGGCCTCGCTGATGGCAAATATGATGCGGTGGTCGATGCCGTCACCGTGACGCCAAAACGTCAAGAAGTGGTGGATTTTACCCATCAGTACACCGTGAGCGTTTCGGGCTTCGTCACGCTGAAGGGCAGCGCAGTAGATACCCTGCCGGGCAACGGTGAAGTGGTACAGGCAACCGATGAAGCCGGTATGAACAAAGCCATCGACGCGCTGAAGGCGAAGTTCAAAGGCAAAACCATTGCGGTGCAGGTCGCTACCATTCAGGCCGATTTCCTCAATAAATACCTCGGTGATGTCGCGACTATCCGTACCTATCAGGCCGGCCCGGAAACCTTCGCCGATCTGCTCAATGGCCGGGTTGATGCGGTCATGGCATCGCGCACCAACCTCAATGCTTATGTGAAAAAACACGCGGATACGGTAAATAGCACCGGTTACGGCTTTGTGGGGGGGGTACTGGGCCAGGGCTCGGCGATTGCCATTCGTAAAAACAATCCGGAGCTGAAAGCCGCGCTGGATCAGGCGCTGGTGTCGATGATCAAAGACGGCACGCTGAAGCAACTGTCAGAGAAATGGTTCGGCGAGAACGTCGCGCCTGCGGAATAATGCTGAGCGCTTATGACTATTGACTGGCAACTGTTAGGTTTTGGTGACGAAGGCTGGGGCGGCGTGCTGCTGGACGCCGCCACCGTCACGGTAACGGTCTCGCTGTGTGCGTGGCTGCTGGGCGCGATGCTCGGCAGCCTGCTGTGCTGGATGCAGATTGGTGGCGGCCGCTGGCAGCAGCGTGTTGCCAGCGGCTACATCACGCTGTTTCGCGGCGTGCCGGAGCTGCTGGTGATCTACCTGTTCTACTTTGGTGGCCGACAGGTGGTCGGGTTTATCGGTGAAGCTATCGGCCTGCAGGGACCGTTTGACGTTAACGGCTTCGTTGCCGGCGCGATCGCCATCGGGCTGATTTCCGGCGCTTATCAGAGCAGCGTATTTCGCGGCGCGTTTTACGCGATCCCCGCCGGCACGCTGGAAGCCGCTACGGTCACCGGTATGGGCCGTTTTATGCTGTTCCGCCGCATGATTGTGCCGCAGGCGCTGCGCACCGCGCTGCCGGGCATGGGTAATCAGTGGCAATCGGTGATTAAGGAGTCGGCGCTGGTATCGGTGACCGGGCTGGTGGAAACCATGAACCAGATTTCCACCGCGTCGAATTCCACCCAGATGCCGTTTTTCTTCTACAGCGTAGGCGCGGTGATTTACCTGATTATCACCACCTGTTCAGATTTCTTCTTCCGCTATGTGGAAAAAGTGGCCATGCGCGGGCAACAACGCGCGCGGTTGTAAGGAGCCACGATGGATTTCACCTTTTTACAGCACACGCTGGCGGCGCTGCTGCGCGGACTGCCGCTGACGCTCAACCTGGCGGTATTGTCCCTGCTGGGCGGCGGAATACTGGCGCTCCTGCTGAATCTGCTGCGTCAGCATCGCCTCGGCAGCTACGTTACGCGTTTTTATGTCTGGCTGTTCCGCGGTACGCCGCTGCTGATTCAAATCTTCATGATTTACTATGGCCTTGGCAGCCTGCCGGCGGTGCGCGAAAGCGTGCTGTGGCCGCTGCTGCGTGAGCCCTACTGGTGCGGGCTAATTGCGCTGATTCTCAACGACGCGGCTTACACCGCCGAGATCCTGCGCGGCGGACTGAATGCGGTTAGCGTGCAGTCACTGGAAGCGGCGAAAGTGTGCGGCATGTCGCGCTTCACCACGCTGCGGCGCATCACGCTGCCGCTGGCGGTGCGACAGGCGCTGCCGGCCTACAGCAATGAGATCATCTCGATGATCAAATCCACGTCGCTGGTGAGCACCATCAGCCTGATGGAGATGACCGGCATCGCCGATTCCATCGTGTCAGAAACCTTCCGCGCGCTGGAGGTGTTTATCAGCGCGGCGATTATCTATCTGCTGCTGACCGTGCTGGTGAGCAAAGCGGTGGCGCTGCTGGAGCGCCGTTTGTCCCCTTATCACGCTGGAGCACGTTAATGAACAAACCCACTATTGCCCTGAGCCATCTCAGAAAAAGTTATAGCGGGCATGAAGTGCTGCATGACATCAGCCTGACGGCGCAGGATGGCGACGTCATTTCGTTGATCGGCGCCAGCGGCTCCGGTAAAAGTACGCTGCTGCGCTGCATCCCGTTTCTTGAAGTGCCACAGGCCGGTGAGATTGCCGTCGGCGATGAAGTGGTCACCCTCGATAACGCGGACGAAAAGCTGAGCCGTGAACAGCGCCGCCGCATTAAGCTGATGCGCATGCAGCTCGGCTTTGTGTTTCAGGGCTTCAATCTGTGGCCGCACAAAACCGTGCTGCAGAACATCATTGAAGCGCCGATCCATGTGCAGAAGCGCAGTCATCAGGAGGCCGTTGCTGAGGCCGAAGCGCTGCTGCAAAAAGTCGGGTTATACGAAAAGCGAAACGCGTGGCCGTCGCAGCTTTCCGGTGGCCAGCAGCAGCGCGTGGCGATTGCCCGGGCGCTGGCGCAGCAGCCGAAAGCGATACTGTTTGATGAACCCACTTCCGCACTCGACCCGGAGCTGGTGGGCGAAGTGCTGCGCGTCATCCGCAGCCTGGCGGAAGAGGGGCGCACCATGATTATCGTCACCCATGAAATGGGGTTTGCGCGCGATGTATCAAACAAAGCGGTGTTTCTGCATCAGGGCAAAATCGAAGAGTCCGGATCGCCGCAGCAGGTGTTCAGCGAACCGATCTCGCCGCGCTGTCGCGCTTTTGTCAGCAGCCACCTGCAGCGCAACAGCTAACCAGATTTGTGCCAATGGTGTTCTAAGCCAAATTATGGAAAAATCGCCCTCCCTCAACGGAGGGCTTTTTTATCGGCGCAGGGAAGGTGCACGTCGTTGCGCACTTCACGTCCATCGATAACCAGCTACCGTCAGGTCTGGCTGCTGTTGCGTCACCGCGCGACAGAGAGGGCCGAAATTTTCCTCATTTTTCTACAGGCGGAGTACGTAATGGGCGCGAAGGTGTGGTTAGTGGATGATGATGTATCCGTGCGCGAGTCGCTGGGATTTCTGCTGCGAACCGTGGACTACGAGGTCGCCGACTTTGCCGACCTTGCATCGTTCGAAACCGCCGCCGCCGGTCAGCAAGCCGTATGCGGCTGTCTGCTGCTTGATGTGCGACAGCCAGAGAGTAGCGGCCTGAGCTGGCTGGCCCGGCAGGGCGCACGCCATCCGCTGCTGCCGGTGATCATCATGACCGGGCACGACACGCTGGAGGCCTGCCGTCGCTTGTTTGCTCAGGGCGCCTTTGCCTTTTTCACCCGGCCGCTGGAGATTGAATCGCTGCTGGAGACGGTCCGGCTGGCGATGCGTGAGAGTGAGCAGCGCGCCAGCCTCTAATGATGCCGCACCGTGTTGCCGGAAAGCGCGCGTCGGGAAGCCAGCGCGCACAGCAGCGGCACCGGCAGGGTAAACAGCAGTAACAGCCACAACAGCACATACACCGCATCCACGCCGTCGTTTTGCAGATTGTTGTACAGCTGCGCCGGCATTCCGTGGGGAAACCAGGCGAAAATCATCACAATGCCGAATTCGCCCATCGCCCGCACCCATGCCAGCGCCGTAGCCGACGCCAGGCCCGGTGCGGCCAGGGGCAGCGCCAGCCGCCAGAAGCGTGGCCACGGCGCGGCACCCAGCGTCCGACCCGCTTCAAGGATCTCCTGCGGCACTGCGATAAACGCCGAGCGTGCGCTGGTGACAAAGTAGGGCAGCGCGCCATACCACTGCGCCAGAATAAAGGCGGCGGGATTGTTCACCAGCGTCCAGCCCAGCTTGCTCAGCAGCTGGCCGGGTAAACTGTACGGACCGTACGCGCTGACCAGCAGGATTCCCATCGCCAGCGGCGGCGTCAGCAGCGGAATCATCACCAGCGTTTCCACCAGCCAGCGTATTTTTCCCCGCGCCTGCGACAGCCACCAGGCCAGCGGTAAGCCGGTCAGAAAAATCAGCACCAGCGCGATCGCTCCCAGACTGAGCGACGTGGTAATCGCCGCGCCGTCACCCCACGCCAGCCGCAGGTGTTGCCAGTGTGTGACGCCCGTCAGGGTGATAAACGGTACGGCCAGCAGCACCAGGGCGGGTAGCGACAGCCACAGCGCGCCAGCATGGCGGATTTTCATGGGATATAAAGCCCATCGCCCTTCGGTGCGGCATAACCTTGCTGTTTAAACAGCGCCTGTCCTGACGGACTCAGCATGAAATCTACAAAGGCTTTGCCAATGGCCGTACCGTGCGGCGCATTCCTGAGCACCGCCGCGTAGTAGACCAGTGGCTGGGTGTGCAGCATTTTATCTTTACCCTGGCTGTCTTTGACGCTAAAGCTGACCGTATTGTACCACTTAGTCGCCATCGCCGGATTGCTGAGGTTGATTTCATCGGGCAGCGCAATGTAAGGCAGATGGGCAGAGATCACTTCGCTTTCATAGCCTGCAGCCGCATCCACCTGACCGCTCTCGAGCCGCGTCAGCAAGCCACCCTCCAGATGGGTTTGCGCGGGATTCTGGTAACCGCCGAGAATGTTGTCAGCGATGCCGGGCTGCCGGTAATACTTCTGCGCCAGTAGCAGGGTAAAAATAATGTTCTGGCCTTTAGGATCGTTTACCGGATCGGTCCGGCCAAATTTCAGTCCCGGCGCTGCCAGCAGCTGAAGCCAGCGGCCATCATTGCCTTTGGCTGCGGCAAACTGCGGCGCAAACGGCCCTTTTGGGTTATAGGCAATCACCATGCTGGTGCTGGCTACCGGTACTGCGTTGTCGATCAGCCCGGCGTCTTTCAGGATCTGCATCGGACCGGGAGTAATAGACACGAACACGTCAGCGGTGATTTTTTTGCTCGCCAGCAGGCGCGCCATACCATAAGCCCCCTGGCCCTGACCTTCATACTTACCGTCATGCTGTTGTGCAAATGCCGGGCCCAGTGCCTGATCCATCACTTTTCCCATCGAACCGGCATACGTCACGCGGATATCCATGGCGGCCTGCGCCGGTAAACTCAATCCGCCGGCGGCAGTCATTAACAGTAGGGTAAGCGTCTTCACGCGGAGATTCCTTTTCGCTATATAAATGAGTAGATAGCGATTATCGGAATTCTCCGTTTTAGCGCAAGGTAAAATCTGTTGCGAAATCCTGCGGTCGCGCGCCAGCGCCGGGTTTTAGTACCATTGCAACGCGTGCTGAGAGAAAAAAATTCATTTACCGATCCGCAAGCTACCGCAAACGCAGGCGGCCAGCCGTTTGCTGGTTAAATAAGCGGCTATAGTTATCCCAGTTGGATTATTTTGCATGCCGCTGGGCGTGCACCTTTTCCTCATTTGCCTGGAGCCCGTTACTACGTCACGAGGTTTAACGTGTTTGCCGATCTTTCCTGGAAAATCATTCATCAGGTCATCAACCAAACCATCGCTGAGATGGTGGATGAACAGCAAACGCTGGACGTGCTGAGCCTGCGCAGGCGCTTGAGGGAAATGGCGGAGAACGAAACTAACGAAGAGATGGTGCTGTGTTACTGGCAGGCCAGCAAAGTGCTAACGCGTTTGCCGCCCACCGTCACCGCCAGCCAGCTGATAGAAGAGGCGCGCCATGCGTTCCGCAGTCCGCCCAGTCACGATTCGCTTTAACGCGAAATGCTTTTCTTTCCCCGTTGCGCTTAACAGACTCTAATTGGCTGAAATTTAATCATAATCATGCAATACGCTCTGCTAGACTTCCTGGGTTAACAATGCTGAAAACAGAGGACAGTAATGAAAATCAAAAGTTATGCCGCACACAACGCTGGTGATGCGCTGGTACCGTACGAGTACGAAACCGGTCCGCTGGCGGCGGAAGAAGTGCTGGTTGAGGTCGATTACTGCGGTGTGTGCCATTCTGATTTGTCGATGATTGATAACGAGTGGGGCATTTCCTCTTATCCGGTCATTGCCGGTCACGAAGTGATTGGTCGCATCAGCGCACTCGGCGATGCGGCGCAGGACAAAGGATTGAAGGTCGGCCAGCGCGTGGGTATCGGCTGGACCGCGAAAAGCTGCCAGCACTGTGATGCCTGCATCAATGGCGAGCAGGTCAACTGTGAGAACGGTTCAGTGCCCACCATCATGAACAAAGGCGGTTTCGCCAGCCATCTGCGCGCCGACTGGCAGTGGGTGATTCCGCTGCCGGAATCCATGGACATCACCTCTGCCGGTCCGCTGCTGTGTGGCGGCATTACCGTATTCAAACCGCTGCTGATGCACCATGTAACGGCCACCAGCCGCGTCGGCGTTATCGGTATTGGCGGCCTAGGCCATATGGCGATCAAACTGCTGCGCGCCATGGGTGCAGAAGTCACGGCGTTCAGTTCGAATGCCAGCAAAACCGAATCCATCAAAGCCATGGGTGCCGATCGTGTGGTCAACAGCCGCGATCCGCAGGCGCTGAACGCGCTGGCCGGGCAGTTTGATTTGATTATCAGCACCGTAGCCGTCGATCTGGACTGGCAGCCGTACTTCCAGGCGCTGGCTCCGCACGGTAAGTTCCACACCGTGGGCGCGGTGATGAAGCCATTTGAAGTGCCAGCGTTCAGTCTGATTCTGGGCGATCGCGCGGTAACGGGTTCTTCTACCGGTTCACCGGGCCAGCTGCGTAAGCTGATGCGTCTGGCGTCACGCGCCGATGTGGCACCGCAGGTGGAAGAGTTCCCGATGTCAAAAATCAATGAAGCGCTGGATCACGTACGCGCCGGTAAAGCCAATTACCGCGTGGTGCTGAAGGCCGATTTCTGAGTCGGAATCTGAGGCGGATAACACGCTGACGTTTGTCAGACAAAACGGCGGATGGGGGATCATCCGCCGTTTTTTACGCCTTATCCCTGCGAATCATCCTTTTCGCCGAGGAAGAAGTACCACAGCGGAATCGACATCAGTGCGGTGAACACCGTGGTGTAAAGCGCGATCATAAAGCCCTGCGTCAGATACATGGTCAGCGTCCAGTGGCTGAACGGGATGCCGTATTGATCGATCACGCCGCCGATAATCGCATTGCTCATCACCGTACCGACAATCAGCGCCAGAATAAACAGCCCACGCAGGTAGTAACGCATCTCCTTGCGTTTCACCGTGAAACGCGCCCGTACGATACCGAGCGGCGACTGCTGCGCGGCGAGAATTTCCGCTTCGCTCATCGGCGCCCGCTGTTGTCTGCGCCAGCGCAGTACGTCCACCAGCACGAAGGCCAGCAGGCTGACGCCCATCACCGGCAGGGCATAACCTAGCGCCAGCGCCAGCATCAGGCAGACCCCTTTGGCATAGTGCGGCAGCGCCAGCCAGCTTGCGCTCAGGGTTTGCGCCGGACTGGCCTGATCCAGCGCCGGGCGGCGCAGCCACCACATGCGATAACCCAGCACAATCATGCTGCACAAACCCAGGCCAAACAGCGCCAGCAACAGCTGATTAGGCCAGCCAAACAGCACGCCCATGTGCGCATCGACACCCCAGCGCGTCAGTTTTGCCACCAGCGGGAAGCGATCAAACCAGACGTGATCGACAATCGCGAAGCTGTGCGGATTCACGGACACCGCATCCACCTGGGTGGGCCAGCTGCGATCAATCTCACTGACCGTCCAGGCTTTGCCCTCGCTTTTCGGCTGGCGCAGCTCAACTTTAGCCGCGCGGATGCCATCCTGACGCGCCGCCGCCAGCACGCGATCCCAGTCAGCGTCGGCGGCATTTGCCGGCAGTGACTTCGCTGGCTGCGCCGCCGGTTTCGCCATCGACGACATTGGCATGCTGGTCATGTCCATGTCCGGCATACTGCGGTGATCGGCGTGAGGATCCGCCGGCGCGGCGGGCGCATCACCGCTGAGCGCCGTATTTACCTGTGGCGTCAGCCAGTTAAGCTCGGTGCGCATCTTATCGATATTGCTACCTGCCCATTGTGACCAGGTGAGGCCGGTAACAGAGAAGAACAGCAGCCCGAGCAGCAGCGTCAGCCCTAGCGTGATGTGCCAGTGCCGGTTAAAGACAAACCCCTTTCGCACGGTTTTCAGCCGGCGTTTTGGTCGCGTGCCCAGCCACAGCAGCACACCGCCGAGCGCGGCCACCCACAGCCAGCTCGCCGCCAGTTCGCTGTAGTTGCGACCAAAGTCACCGAGTAACAGGCTGCTGTGCAGCAGATCGAGCGTGGTGCGCAGCGGCAATACGCCACTGGTGCCATACACCGTCATGTCGCCGGTTACTTTGAGGCTGTAGGGATCGATAAACACCGCGCGCGACTGCGACGGACCGAGTGTGGCATCGCTGAACTGTACGCGCGTGGTATCGCGCGCGGCGGGCGCGGGTCGAACCGCATAAATGTGCTGATTTTCGCCCGCATAGGCGCGTGCCGCGGCGATCTGCGCCGAGAGCGGTTGCACATTGCCCTGCGGCTGCGCGGTGAGCGCATCGGCGTAGAGCAGATTTTCCAGCTGCGGCGTCAGCACATACAGCGTGCCGCTGAGCGCCGCCACGAAGATGAACGGCGCGACAAACAGGCCAATATAAAAATGTAAGCGGCGTAGCAGATTAAGCACCGCGCCGCGCGGTGCTGCAGAGTGAACAGCAGACAAAGCCGTCTTCCTTCCGATAAGAGAATGTCAGGGCACAGCGCAGGCGTTGTACCGATTAATGAGATTCAGCAGGAAAGAAAAACCGGTGGCGCGCGCGGACGATGGGTACCGCTGAAGCGGCGCGGCCGGGGTGCCACCAGCGGCAGCAGCGGTGGGGCGCGCGAGATCACCAGCATCAGCCAGATGAACGGGATAAACACCCACATCATCAGCGGCACATGCACCAGCAAATCACAATAGCCGCAGGCAAATTCGCCGTCGTCCATGTTGTGATGCATCATGCCCGGCATCGCCATCTCCATCGGCATATCGTGATGGTGCATTGGCATGGCAGATGAAAGGCTGTGCGACGCCACGGGGTCAATGCGCGTTTGCCGCTCCAGCAGCGTTTTCGACACAATCGGCGCGACGAACAGCAGCAGCACCGCCACAATGGCGACGCAGGCGGTCAGGCGCTGGCGAAAGTGATAGGAAAACGTCATGGCAAATACTGAGTGCTTCAACAAATGAGGCCGAAGTGTAACGCGATTGCCGCACAAGGGTTAATAAAAGTGAGGCTGGGAGCGACAAAATTCGCACCTTTTGAAAAGGGTCACTTAACGTGGTGTGTTTGTTAACTTAATTGCAACCTGATGAGTACATTAGAGAAACACTCTGAGCTGTACAGCGAGCTCTGACTGTCAGCAACGATTTGCTGCAATCAACGGTGTTTTCTGTTGTTGTTGCAATGGTGTGGAACCTGTACTATTGACCTGTACAAGTCTGAGGCCACTATGAATAAATTCACCTATACCAGCGCGCGTGAGAATTTTTCTCAGGTGCTTGACCAGGCCATTGCGGGCGAAGCTGTGGAAATTACACGTCGCAGCGGCGATTCTGCCGTCGTCATTAGCAAAGCGCATTTTGATGCCTATCGTAAAGCTGCGCTTGATGCAGAGTTTGCCGAACTGATCGGGGAGTTTGATGCCTCAAATCAGGCGCTGGCCGATAGATGAATCATGTTTCAGCCGATGAAGTCATTGCGCTTCACGATTATGTGTTGAGACGTTATGCCGGTGTTACGGGAATGCAGGATCCGGGCCGTGCGCAAGCCATCGTTACCCGAGTCATTAATCGGCAGTTTTATGAAGGTGTGCAGGATGTTTACGAGCTCGCTGCAACCTATTGGGTTGCTATTTCTCGTGGTCACATTTTTGCTGACGCTAATAAACGGACTTCTCTCAACGTCACCATGCTATTTCTGAAACGCAACGGGGTAAAGGTGCATGATCGGCCAGAGTTAGTTGAGCTGACCGTTATGGCTGCCACCGGTGAAGCGGGCATTGACGATCTTGCCCGCGCATTACGCTCATTCTTTAGCGCTCATTAACCCGCATCAAAATATCGATCGCCCCAGCCGCTCCGTGAGTTTCTCCAGCATGGCGGTGCCGGCCAGCGAGTTACCGGAATGATCCAGCGCCGGTGACCAGACGGCAATACTCATCTCACCGGGAATCACTGCGACAATCCCGCCGCCGACGCCGGATTTAGCCGGCATGCCCACGCGCCAGGCAAACTCTCCGGCGCCGTCGTACATGCCGCTGGTCATCATCAGTGCGTTCACCTGCCGCGCCTGGCGTGCAGAGATCACCGCCCACTCATCATCCAGCGTGCGGCCGTGATTGGCGAGATAGAGAAACGTGCGCGCCAGTTCGCTGCAGCTCATTGCCAGCGAGCAGTAGTGAAAGTAGGTTTCCATTACTTTACTGACGTCATTATGAAAGTTGCCAAACGACTTCATCAGCCAGGCAATGGCGGCGTTACGCGCCGAGTGCTCATATTCAGAGCGCGTGACCGCACGGTCATACTGAATGTCCGGCTGCTGTGCCAGACGACGCACAAACTCCAGCATGCGCTGGCGTGGCGCGGTGAGCCGGCTTTCCAGCAAATCGCACATCACCAGCGCGCCGGCGTTAATGAATGGATTGCGCGGCTTTCCCTGTTCCAGTTCAAGCTGCACCAGTGAATTGAATGCCTGGCCGGATGGCTCTTTGCCTACGCGCTGCCAGATCTCGGCGTCCTCGTACAGCGTCAGCGCGACGGTAAGCGACAGGACTTTAGAGATGGACTGGATCGAGAAGCGCGTGCCTGCATCGCCGGCCTGGTAGCTGCGACCATCGGCGGTGGCAATGGCGATGCCCAGTTGATCGGCATCCACGCCGGCCAGCGCCGGGATGTAATCTGCCACTTTCCCCTGACGGGTGAGGGGGCGTACGTCCGTGATAATTTCTTCAAGCAATGCATTACTGAGTTCCGACACCTTGTGGCTCCGGGGTGACTAATCCTGGCGCGATCATGGTGATTTGCCGTCGGCGCGTCAATCCACCGCGCAAAATTCTGTGAGCATGCTGCAGCAAGCCTGCCACCGCATTGCGGATTTTCTGCCCGGTTTGTTGCGCCCGATCGCAACCCAGCCTGGCGCCGACGCCACATTGCGCGGCCTGAGGTAAAATTATGTTGCGAATGATTGAGTTACCGATCAGGTAATTTTGGTTATGCTAAGCCCCAACTCTTTCCGGCGCTGCCAATGCGCTCAACTGTTGTAATTGAGGATGACGATGTCTGCCTTACCTGATGCCACCGAGCCTGCCAACGCGATGCGCGCCGGGCGCTTTATGCTGCTGCAAAAACTGCTGCGACGCGACAAAACCCCGCTGGCATTGCTGCTGCTGGCCGCGCTGGTCGGTATCCTCACCGGGCTGGTGGGTGTGGCTTTCGATCGCGCGGTCAATTTTATTCTCCACCTGCGGATCGGCTGGCTGACAGAGCGGGCGGATAACCTGGCCATGGCGTTGCTGAGCGCGTTTTTTATCTCGGCGCTGCTGGGCGGCATCGGCTATTTTCTGGTGCGCCGCTTCGCGCCAGAGGCGGGAGGCTCGGGCATTCCGGAAATCGAGGGCGCGCTGGAAGAGCTGCGCCCGGTGCGCTGGTGGCGCGTGCTGCCGGTTAAATTTATCGGCGGCATGGGCGCGCTGGGCTCTGGCATGGTGCTGGGACGCGAAGGACCCACGGTACAGATTGGCGGCAACATCGGCGGTATGTGCCTCGATCTGTTTCGCGTGCGCGATTCCGAATCGCGTCATACGCTGCTGGCGACCGGTGCGGCGGCGGGGCTTTCGGCGGCGTTCAACGCGCCGCTGGCCGGCATTTTGTTCATTATCGAAGAGATGCGCCCGCAGTTTCGCTATAGCCTGATATCGATAAAAGCGGTGTTTGTTGGCGTGATCATGTCGAGCATTGTCTTTCGCGTGCTCAACGGTAACGAAGCCATCATTAATATCGGTCAGCTGCGTGACGCGCCCACTGAGACACTGTGGCTCTATCTGGTGCTGGGTGTGCTGTTTGGCGGCTGCGGCGTGGCGTTCAACCGGCTGATATTTCTCGCACAGGACCAGTTTCAGCGCCTGCATCTCGGACGTACCGGGCGCTGGGTGCTGTTCGGTAGCCTGCTGGCCGGACTGTGCGGCGTGCTGGGTTTACTGCTGCCGCAGGCGGTGAGCGGCGGAACGACGCTGATTCCGGATTTCGCTACCGGACACTATGGCGCGCTGGCGCTGTTTGCTCTCTTCGCGCTGCGCACGCTGGTCACCATTTGCTGCTTCTCTTCAGGCGCGCCGGGCGGCATTTTTGCGCCCATGCTGACGCTGGGCACGCTGCTGGGCACCTGCTTTGGTCAGCTGAGCGCCGACTGGTTCCCGCATTATCAGCTGGAAGCCGCCACCTTTGCCGTCGCCGGGATGGGCGCGCTGTTCGCCGCCTCGGTGCGCGCGCCGCTTACCGGCATCGTGCTGGTGCTGGAGATGACCAATAACTATCAACTGATCCTGCCGATGATCATCACCTGCCTGGGCGCGACGCTGGCAGCGCAGTTCTTTGGTGGCAAACCGCTCTATTCCTCAATCCTGGCACGCACCCTGGCCAAAGCACAGCTCACTAACCGCGCCAGCGCCCGGACGGATTAGGCGTTTTTCCGGCGGCCATGACAGTTGAAGCCGGTTAACACTATCGGCTTCACTCTCCGTCCTTATCGTGCTGTTAAAACTCAACGGTGGCAGAATCGATCCCGCAGGCTTTGGCGTAACGCGCAATGGTTTCAAAGCTGGCAGAGGTAATATTCTTTTCCATGCGCGAAACCGTGGGCGGTTTTACCCCCATCCGCTCAGCCACTTGTGCACTGGTCAATCCGGCATGCTGCCGCCACGCTTTGAGCAAGGCTTGCATACGGTCTTTTCGTTCCTCTGCTTCCCAGGCTGCGCGGTATTCAGGATCCTGAAGCATTTCTTCATGTAGCTGATTATGGGTTTTATATTTCATTGAGCATCTCCTCCAGACGACGTAACGCTTTTTGAATCTCAGCTTCCGGGGTTTTTTGACTTTTCTAAATGAAAAGCTGCCACATATATCGTGGCGGGCCAGGTCTGCAGGAGTGTATTAACTCAGGGGGATTGAGACGCCCGATGCGATCAATGCTTCAGGTGCTGGTCTATGAAAGTTTTGATTCGATCGGGCGTGTTGATATCACCTCACGCCCGGCTTTTAACCCATCTGATGCGCTGGCTGAGGCTCCAGAGCATCAGTGCGGCGAGGGCAATGCTGCCGAGTACGGCGAAAGCGACCTGATAAGACCAGGCGGCGGCGATGCTGCCGGTCAGTGCCGGACTGCATGCCGCGCCCACGCCCTGCATCAGCATGACGAAACTCTGGCCGGCATTGGTGTGTCCGCTGCCGTCAAGCACGCTGACGATGTAGCCCGGTACTGCCACGCCCAGCAGCCCGGCGGCCAGACCATCAAGAATCTGTACCGGTACCATCGCATAGGTGCCATCGAACAGGGAGGCGATGCCGGCACGCACCGGCAGCACCACCAGCGCGAGGGTAATCAGCAATGGAAAACCGAGGCGGCTGGCGTTTCGGGCGGCGAATAACGCCACGGGAATCATCACGCATTGCGAAATCACCACGGTTGCAGCGGTATAAACACCCGGGCTGAGCTGTCCGCTGTGCGTTGCCGCCGCGCGAATGCCCAGCATCGGCAACAGCGCGGCGTTGCCGAGGTGAAACAGCAGCAGCGTCAGGCCGGTAATCAGCAGCACCGGATTGCGCAGCAGGGCAGAGAAACCCGGAAGCTCTGCGGCCTGCTGTCCGGCACCGCCGCGCGCCGCGCGGTCATCGATCGCGTTACGCTGAATGGCGGCCACTGCAAAACATGCGCACAGTGCCATCGCGGTCATCAGGATAAAAACCGCATCGGTGCCCCACAGCCAGACGGCAAACCCGGCAAACAGCGCGGCAGTCATATTGCCGCCATGATTGAACGCCTCGTTTCTCCCCATCTGCTGGCTGAACCCCTGAGAGCCGGTCAGGCCGAGGGTGACGCCGGTCAGTAACGGGGCAATAAGCGCGGCCGCGAGACCGGTAACCACCTGCGAGCCAACCACCACTCCACCGTAAGGAAACCACCACAGCATTAGGGTGGCCAGCGTAATGAGCAGTGAGGCCAGAATCAGCAGCCCTTTTTTATGGTGCGTGGCATCGGTTGCCAGACCCGCCGGCAGCGTAGCCAGCAGTCCGGCTAAACCACCGGCAGTCATCGCCCAGCCAATATCATCCGCTCTCCAGCCATGTTCAGTAAGAAATATTCCCAGGAAAGGGCCGAGTCCATCCCGCACATCGGCCATGAAAAAATTGACCAGGCACAACGCCTGGAGAGACCGCAAAGCAGCGGGATGCGCTATCGGATTTGCATTCATGTTGTGATGAGGAAAGAGTGGAGGATGGTGACAAGCATAGAGCAGCAATGTGACATCGTAAATTAGCGCAGCGCGATTGGCGCACCGCTCGTACTGCGCTATACATCGCCCGCCGACTCACGGATAATTTGCTGTCTTACGCCCTTACAGAGATAAGCAATGCTGGAAAATCATCCGTCGCGTGACGCCATCAGGCTGGAGAATGTGCTGGCCGCGCTGGGCAATCCGATGCGCATGGCGGTCGTCGCGCTGCTGGCACAGGGGGAGGCGCGCAGCTGCGGTTCGCTGCTGCAAGGCGTATCCAAATCAACCTTAACCCATCACTGGCGGGTACTGCGTGACAGCGGCGTAATCTGGCAAAAACCCTCTGGCCGCGAGAATCTGCTGTCACTGCGGCGCGACGATCTGGACGCGCGCTTTCCTGGTCTGCTTGATGCGCTGCTCAGCGCCGCCGTTGACGATGCCGCCACCCGAAGCGCGTTGCAGGCTTTTCAGCACGCGGAGTAGCGCCCTTTTCGCCGGAGCGGCTGCAATTGCAACAGCCTGGCGACAGCGGCTGCTGCATCCGCAACAGACATTCCTCATCCTATCATTCAGTTAGCCCGCAAATCAGACGTTTAATCTCTGCCAGCAACTGGCACGCTCACTGCATAGCTTCTTATAGCCAAAAGCATTAATGAAGATGATTTTCCATTAATCCAGCTATAAGAAGTCTCAGGAGAAACCTATGTCACAGGTAAAACCGCTGCAGTTTGCTTACTGGGTGCCTAATGTTTCAGGTGGTTTAGTTATCAGTCAGATCGAGCAGCGCACGCGCTGGGACGCGGAGTACAACCGTGAACTGGCGAAAATCGCTGAACGCGCTGGCTTCGATTATGCCCTGACGCAGATTCGCTTCACCGCCGGCTATGGCGCTGATAATCAGCACGAATCAGTCACCTTCTCTCAGGATTTGCTGAGCCACACCACAAAACTCAAAGTGATTGCCGCGCTGCTGCCGGGGCCGTGGAACCCGACGCTGGCGGCGAAGCAGATCGCTACCATCAGCCATCTGTACGGTCCGCGCATCGCGGTGAACATTGTCAGCGGCTGGTTTCGCGGCGAGTTCAAAGCGATTGGTGAACCCTGGCTCGATCACGAAGAGCGCTATCTGCGTTCGGAAGAGTTTATTCGCTGCCTGCGCGGCATCTGGCGTGAAAGCAGCTTCAGCTTCGCCGGAGATTTTTATCGCTTCCGCGACTACGCGCTCAAGCCTAAACCACTCGATCCGCTACCGGAAATTTTTCAGGGCGGCAGCTCGCGCGCCGCGCGGGACATGGCTTCACGGGTGTCTGACTGGTACTTCACCAACGGCAACACGCCACAGGGCGTACGCCAACAGGTGGACGATATCCGCGCCAAAGCCGCCGTCAATCAGCACGCCGTTAAAATCGGCCTGAATGGTTTTGTCATCGCCCGCGAGAGCGAACAGGAAGCTCAGGCGGTGCTGCAGGAGATCATCGCCAAAGCCAATCCGGATGCAGTGAAAGGCTTTCAGCATGAGGTGAAAAATGCCGGCAGCGCGTCGCCGGAAGGCGAGGGCAACTGGGCCAAATCCTCCTTCGAGGATCTGGTGCAATACAACGACGGTTTCAAAACCAATCTGATTGGCACGCCGCAGCAAATTGCTGAGGGCATCATGGAGCAGAAACGCGCTGGCGTGGATTTACTGCTGCTGGCGTTTCTGCATTTCCATGAAGAGGTGGAGTTCTTTGGGCGTGAAGTTATCCCACGCGTGCGCGAACTGGAACGACAGGAGGCGCTTAACGCCGTCACGGTCTGAGGTCAGATAGCGCGGTCGCGTCCGGCCAGCAGCGCCATCGCCATTTGCAGCGCGCTTACTGCCAACAGCATCAGCAGCGGGAGCTGCCAGCTGCCGCTGACATCATGCAGCATGCCGAAGCACAGCGGTCCCAGCGCCGCCAGCCCGTAACCCACGCACTGCGCCATGCCGGAGAGTTTCGAGGCCTGGCGATGGTCCCGGGTGCGTAAATTAAACAGTGACAGGCTGATCAGCAGCGAGGCGCCCGCACCGAGGCCTGCCAGAATCAGCCACAATAGCGACCATGCGGGTGCCAGCAGCAGGCCGGTCACCGCGATGAAGATCGACAGCGAGGCCAGCAGCCCGATCAGACGCTGATCGCGCAGCTGCTTCAGCGCCCGCATACAGGCCAGATTGGAGGCGATCGCCACAATTTGATAGACGAACAACATGCCGCCCGCCTGCAGCTGACTGATGCCATTATCCTGTGCGAACGGGGTAAACCAGCCAATCAGGGTATAAAACAGTAACGACTGGCTGGCCATGAACAGCGAAACCTGCCAGCCGATCGCGGAACGCCACGGCGAACGCGTTACGGTGACCTCTGTCGCGCGCTGCGCATGCGTCGCGGGATTTTTCAGCTGCGGCAGCCATGCCAGCAGCGCGATCAGCGCCGGAATCAGCCAGACCGCCAGCGACAGACGCCAGCCGGCGCTGCTGAGTTCGGCCAGCGGCACGGCCACGCCGGAAGCGATGCTGGCGGTGATGCCCATGGTCATGGCATACAGCCCGATATAACGCGCGGTGTGCGCGGTGTAATCCCGCTTAATCAGCGGCGGCAGCAGGACGTTGGCCGCCGCGATCCCGCTGCTGAGAATCAGCGTCCCCAGCCACAGTGCCGTTTCGCTGCCGCTGATTCGCAGCAGTGAACCCAGGACGATCAGGAGTAACGCTCCCCACAGACTGCGCTCCAGGCCAAAGCGATTGCCAAACCAGGCGGCTGGCGGAGCCAGCGTGGCGAACATCAGCAGCGGTAAAAAGTTAATCACGCCGGCAGCGCTGGCGCTCAGGCCAAATGTCAGGCGAATATTTTCCAGTACCGGCCCGGTGGCGGTGATGGGCGTGCGTAAGTTGGCGGCGGTCAGTAACAGCAGCAGCAGGAAAAACCCGGAACGACGCAGGACAGAATCAGCAGATAAAGCGGTATGGGACATGTTTGCGCACCATAGAAATGAGGCAGAAAGTCTCTGCATATGGTGCGTTGATTGACGTTAACGCGTACGCAGCAGCCTGGACCGCTGAACCGCTGGCTATACTAACCAGCTGTTAAATCGATGTAAAGCAGACCCACTCGGCCTCCATGCAGGATAACCTTCTTGCCGCTTTGCTTATCTGACGGTGATAGCACGCGTCCGTGACCTGGCTGGTATTTACGCTGCCGGTGCGTTTTTTTGCCGGGGACTTGCGCCTTTCGCTATCCACGTCCACCTTTATACTCTCACTCTTCGCAAATGGACCAATGATGCTCTGGTTATGGAATGCGCTTATCCTGCTGGCTACCGTGATACTGATGGAGATCGTCGCGGCGCTGTCGCATAAATATATTATGCATGGCTGGGGATGGGGCTGGCATTTGTCGCATCATGAACCACATGAGAGCAAATTTGAGCTCAACGACCTGTATGCCGTGGTGTTTGCGCTGCTGTCGATTGGCCTGATTTGGCTGGGTGTCAACGGTGTCTGGCCGCTGCAGTGGATTGGCGCTGGCATGACAACCTATGGCGCGCTCTATTTTATGGTGCATGACGGCCTGGTCCATCAGCGCTGGCCGTTTCGCTATATTCCACGCAAAGGCTATCTGAAGCGATTGTATATGGCGCACCGCATGCATCATGCCGTGCGGGGACGGGAAGGCTGCGTTTCCTTTGGCTTTCTTTACGCCCCGCCGCTGCACAAGCTGCAGGCGACGCTGCGCCAGCGCCATGGGCGTCGTGTCAACGCGGACGCTGCCACAGACCGGCAGGACGCGCCTGGGGATGAGCAAGGCGCGAAGTAAGCGCGACGCCGGCACCTTTTACCAGCAGCG
Source organism: Pantoea sp. VS1 (assembly GCF_002207995.1). NCBI lineage: Bacteria > Pseudomonadati > Pseudomonadota > Gammaproteobacteria > Enterobacterales > Erwiniaceae > Pantoea > Pantoea sp. VS1. The sequence continues at coordinate 292,416 of NZ_NHZE01000045.1, read as the reverse complement.
CCAGCTTTTCGCCTTTACTGGTGCGCTGGCGCGTATCCCATGCCCGGGCACCGGCATGCTGCACTTTTACGCCAATTTCCCGGTAAACGCCGCGCGCGGTGGCGATTGCCCATGCCGAGCGCAGCGGCAATCCGGGCAGCCCGCTGCGCGCTGACTGATAGTACGGCTCGGCCTCGCGCACCAGACGCGCTGCCAGCGGGGCCAGCGCTGCGCGATGTTGCGGATCGGCAAGCTGGGCGGCGCTCAGTCCGGCCTCATCCAGCCAGCTTTGTGGCAGATAGCAACGGCCATTCTCCGCGTCCTCAACGATATCCCGTGCGATATTGGTCAGCTGAAACGCCAGACCCAAATCACAGGCGTGATCGAGTACGCGCTCATCACGTACGCCCATCACGCGCGCCATCATTAATCCCACCACGCCGGCCACGTGATAGCAGTAACGCAGCGTGTCCCCGAAACACGCGTAACGTTCTTCACGCGCATCCATCGCAAACCCTTCCAGATGATCAAACGCCAGCTGCTGGGGAAGCTGATGCGTCAGCGCCACTTCCTGAAAGGCACGAAACGCTGGTTCATCCATGTGGGCACCGCTGTAGGCGCGGCGGGTTTCGATTTGCAGGTGGCGCATCCGTGCCTGGGCATCTGCCACCGCGTGCTGCGTGCCGCCTTCGCCCAGCGTCTGACCATCAATCACATCGTCACAGTGACGACACCAGGCGTACAGCATCAGCGTACTGCGGCGCGTTGGAGGATCAAACAGCCGGGTAGCGCTGGCGAAACTTTTAGAGCCCTGCGCCATGGTTTGGGTGACCTGCTCAATCAGCGGCGGTTGGTTCATCCGGTCAGATCCTCCACCATCAGCTGGGCGGTCGCTTTCGCGGAGCCGATCACGCCTGGCACACCGGCACCGGGATGCGTGCCAGCCCCCACCAGATAAAGGTTATTAATGTCGGCATCGCGGTTATGCGGCCGGAACCAGGCGCTTTGCGTCAAAATGGGTTCGAGCGAAAACGCTGAGCCCTGATGCGCGTGCAGCGTGTCGCGAAAATCAAACGGCGTAAACATACGGTGTGTCACTAACTGCTGTCGCAGACCCGGCATATAGTGCTCCTCCAGATAAGCAAAAATGCGATCGCGCAAGCGCGGTCCTTCCTGTTGCCAGTCAATTGCGGCGGTACCGAGATGCGGCACCGGTGCCAGTACGTAAAAACTGCCGCAGCCCGCCGGTGCCAGCGACGGATCGCTGGAGCAGGGCGCGTGCAGATACAGCGAGAAATCTTCCGCCAGCTGGCTGCTATTGAAGATCTCATCGATCAATTCACGATAGCGCGGACCAAAGCACACCGTGTGGTGCGCCAGCTGCGGGTGGGCATGATTAAGACCAAAATAGAGCACAAACAGCGAGTTGCTCATCCGCTTGCGCTTCAGCGTCGCCGCGCGTTTACGCGCCGCAGGATGCTGGCTTAACAGGCGATCGTAGGTATGCACCACGTCAGCATTTGACGCAACGGCGGCGGCGGCAAAACGGCGCCCATCCTTCAGCTGGACACCGCTGATGCGGTTACCCTCGGTCTCCAGCTGGCTGACTTCGGCGTTGAGCAGCAGTTCACCGCCCAAATCGCGAAACAGCCGCGCCATGCCATCAACCAGCGCGCCGGTACCGCCGCGCGGAAACCACACGCCCCATTCGCGCTCCAGCGCGTGAATTAAGGTATAGATCGAAGACGTTGCAAAAGGATTACCGCCGACCAGCAACGAGTGAAAGGAAAAAGCCTGGCGCAGATGATCGTCCTGAATAAATTTCGCTACCATGCTGTAGACACTGCGCCAGGCCTGCAGCCGACCCAGCTGTGGCCCGGCACGCAGCATGTCGCGGAAATGCAGAAAAGGCACGGTGCCCAGTTTCAGATAGCCCTCACGAAACACATCCTGTGAATAGGCCAGAAACTGGCGGTAACCGGCGACATCCTGCGGATTAAAAGTAGCAATCTGCTGCTCCAGCTGCGCCTGATTGTTGTCGTAGTCCAGCTGCCTGCCGTCTTCCCAGCACAGGCGATAAAACGGCGTCACCGGCATCAGGTCGACATAATCACTGAGTTGCTTGCCTGCCAGCGTAAACAGCGCCTCGATAGCGCTGGGATCGGTAATCACCGTCGGACCGGCATCAAAGGTAAAACCCTGATCCTGATAAACATAGGCGCGCCCGCCAGGCTTATCGCGCTGCTCCAGCAGCGTGACCGGCACGCCGGCCGCTTGCAGACGAATCGCCAGCGCCAGGCCACCGAAGCCTGCGCCAATCACATAGGTGCGTTTCATTATTTCTTCCCTGGTAACGGAGAGGTCATCATCAATGCGCGCAGCGCTTCGCCGAGAGGGACCGGCGGTTTGCCGCACAGAATGCGTGCTTTATCGCTGAGGCGCAGTTGCCCGGCGTAAAAGCGGCTAATCAATCCGGCGTCAAGCCGGTAAAAACGCTGCATCACACGCCAGCGCTGTTCAGGCCGTCCGGCAAGAAACAGCATGCGATTTAACAGACGTAAAAAGCGCTGCTCGCGCCAGTGCTGACGGGCAAAGGATTCGATGCAGTGGCTCAGCGTATGGGCATCGGCGGGCAGCGTGCTGGCAATCATCTCCGCCAGCGCCACCGCGGCGGGCAGCGAGTAACCGGTGGTGGCGTGAAACAGTCCGGCGCGCAGCCCGCTGCACGGTTGTCCGTGCTGCTGTTGCCAGAACTGATCGATATCGCCGCTGAGCGTGATCGGCAGCGAACCGTGCTCCTCGCGCAGCAGCTGGCGCAGATTCCAGCCGCGCTGGTGGGCATAATCCGTAATGTGCCGGCGCGCCTGTGCGGCATCCAGCGTGGCATGGTTGATGTAATGGGTATCTTCAATCAGTAAACGGCTGGCACTGAGCGGCAGGGTGTAAACAAAGCGATAACCCTGCTGCTGATCGACGCTGGCGTCCATCAATATTGGCTGCTGCAGGCCATGCGGCGCGGCCAGTTGCCACTCCTGACCGACAAATGCCTGATAGCCGAGCTGCAGATGCGGTGTCGGCTGCAGCCCGCGTCCGTCAATCACCGCCTGCGCCTGTAACATCCCGCCATCCGCCAGCCTGACCCCGGTGGGTGAGACCTCGCTGACTGGCGCTGCGGTGCGTAGCGCGGCACCGAGCACCTGCTGCAAGTGCCGGGCAAAATCCGCCGAGGCAATCGAGCAATATTCACCATCCAGCTGGCGACGCAGGGTGGGGAAGCGTACCTGATAACCGGGCCAGCGCGCCGAAAGCAGCGGTTCGAGCCAGCGGAACTGCGCTTCGCTGACGTCTTCGCGATGGAACGACCAGGTATGATTGCCGGCCGGCTGCGCCTGGCTCTCCAGCAGCAAAATTTTAAGTGCGGGCTGCAGCTGGTGTAAACGCAGCGCAATCAGCCCGTTAGCCAGGCCAGCACCGACCAGAATGACATCATAGGGTGCGCGCATCAGGTGGCCTCCGCCAGCACGATTTGCTGCTGACACAGCGCCTGCTCGACAATATCCGCCGCGCGCGTACAGCCACCGGCCCGCTGCAGCTGCGCCTGAATGGCTGACATGCGCAGACGATAGCGATCGTCACTCAGCAACTGTTGCAGGTGTTGCTCCAGCTGCGCGACGCGGCTGAAACGTGAGGCGCGCCGGCCGACGCCATGCCACTCAATACGTGCCGCCACACCGGGCTGATCGAAGGCGATCGGCAGCGCCAGCATCGGCGTGCCGCATTCCAGTGCTTCCAGCGCACTGTTCAGACCGGCGTGAGTGATAAACAGTTGCGCATGCTGCAGCGCCGCCCGCTGATCCACAAAATCGGTCACCCACGCAGCACCGGCCAGTCTGAGCTGATGTGCCTGGCTGGCAGTCAACCCGCCGCAGTGTGCCACCACCAGCGACAGCTGCTGATTGCGGCAGGCCTGGGCCAGATGCAGAAACAGGCGAAAACGATGCCCCTGTAGCGTGCCCAGCGAGGCATACACCACTGGCTGGCGCAGCGCTGGCCAGGGTGCGGCGAGCGCGCCGCTAGCGACTGGAGTCCGCAGCGGGCCTACGCTGTGATAGCAGGCTGGCAGTTGCTGACGCGGAAAATCAAAAGCGGGCACCAGCTGACTGATTTGCGCCAGCGGCGACAGACACTGATGTAAGCCATGGCGTTCGGGCAGGCCGAAGGCGCGCGCATGACGAGCGATGACAGCGCCATGACGACGCATGATGCGGTCGTAGATGTCGCTGCTGGCCTGATAGCGCTGCAGCGCTTTCTCATCCTGAGCAAAGCGAAAGGGCATTACCGCCAGCGGAATGGCCGCTTCACGATTGACCGGCAGCGCGCAGGCCACCGACACGAACGGCAGCTGTAACGCCTCTGCCACCAGACCGCCAGCCGCTTCCATTTGATCGGCAATCACGCCATCGACCTGCAGGCGTTGCAGCACCGCGGGCAGTCCGCGGCATAGCATATCGGTGGTGCTGGCCAGATCGTGAATCACGCGAAACAGCGACAGCCCGCCCGGTGCGGCCAGCCGCCTGAGTTCGCTGGAGAGCGATCCGGCAGGATGCGTGCGCTCGCCGACGGCCACAAAGGCAATGCGCTCGTCGCTCAGCAAGGTACGTGCATCACTTTGCTGGATAAAGGTGATGCGATGTCCGCGCGCCAGCAGCGTTTGCGCCAGCGCCTGCAATGCGTGAAAGTGGCTGTAGAGCGGTGGCGCAATAACGGCAAAATGCCCCATAGGTATGACCGGCTTCAGTTGAACATCGCCAGCTGTTGATTAAACAGGGCGTGCATATATTGACGGGTGGCGACACCGCGATGGCAGGCGCAGGCAAGATGTGCATCGGCGCTGCTTAAATGGTCGCGCAAACGACGTTCAGCCCCTTCCGGGCCCAGCATCTGCACCAGCGTGGATTTGCCCTGATCCTGATGACAGTCCTTGCCGGTGTGTTTTGAGCCATCGGCCAGGTCGTCCAGTAACTGGAATGCCTGACCTAAATCCTGCGCAAAATAGCTTAAACGCTGACGCACCTGCACTGACGCATCGGCCGCAATCGCCGCCATCTGCAGCGTGGCGCGAAACAGGACGCTGGTTTTCAGTTCGTTGGTCAGGGTGATGGCTTCCGGACTGCGGCTGTGTGCGCCGTCATGCAGATCCTGGAACTGACCCTGAACCAGTCCCTGCAGGCCCACGGCAGAGGAGAGCTCGGCAATGGCTTCGGCTTTGTGCGTTGCCGGCAGACCCGGCGCGAGTGCAATCACCTCAAAGGCGCGGCTGAGTAGCGCGACCGCTGCCAGGATCGCCACGTTTTCCCCATATTCACAGTGGATTGCCGGGCGTCCACGTCGCATCCGGGCGTTATCCATTGATGGAATGTCGTCAAGGATCAGTGAGGCAGCGTGTACCATTTCGACCGCACAGGCAAGATCAAGGATGCCCTGCTGCGCCACGTCACAGCCCATATCGCGTGCTGCCAGCAGCAGCAAGAGCGGACGAATACGTTTGCCCGGTGCCAGCGTGCCGGCACGCATCGCGGCCCGAACGCGATCGGCCTGCTGCCCGGCAGGCAATAAATGTTCAAGATGGGCCTGCAATGCGTGATGCAACTGAAGGAGATCGCTTTCCTGGCTTGCTGTGGTATCGACATGGGCGGTCATAGCGGCTTTCCATGGTTAGTTAAATTCTTGTGCTTTTTCAATTAACCGTAGACCCGGTAAGGGGAGTGCGCCAGCGAGCGAAGCGACTTTAACGCACCGTCACGCTTTTTTTATTTATTGAATAATCTGAGAAGTAATTCCTATGACCCTCAGGCCAGTTTTCGCTGCGGTGACTGCTATGATGACGGGCAATCAGAGGAGACAGCTATGACGACGCAAAAAGTGGCGGTAATCGGTGCGGGTGTGATCGGCCTCGCCGTTGCGTGGGCGCTGGCAAGGCAGGGCGCGCAGGTGACCCTCTTTGACCGGCAACACATGGGCGCGGGCACCAGCAGCACCACATTTGCCTGGGTGAACTCCAACGGCAAACAGCCTGCCAGCTATCACCGCCTCAATGCGCTGGCGATGGAGGAGCATATCCGGCTGCAGCTGACGCAGACCAATGGCGTGCGCTGGCTGGAACCTTGTGGCACCTGGGAGTGGGCCGGCGCGGGTGAAGCTGAACAGCAACTGCAGCAGCGTGCCACCTCATTACAGGCCGCTGGCTATGCAGCACGGCAAAGGACGCTGGCCGAGCTGCAGCAGGAAATTCCTGAACTGCGCGCGTCTGCGGTACACGGTAGCATCTGGCATTTTCCAACGGAATCGGTGCTCTATCCAGCGCTGTATCTGGCACGGCTGTGGTCAGAGGCGCAGGCGCACGGCGCGGTACTGCATCAGCATCAGGCGATTTAGCATATTAGTGAAAATGCGGAAGGCGTGACGGTGCAGCTGGAGCAGGGTGAGCAGTGGCAGGGCGACCGGCTGGTGCTGGCGACCGGACGCTGGGCCAATCAGCTGCTGCATACGCTTGGTCTGGAACTGGCGCTGATTGACACCAGCAAGCCTGATGCGGTGGCCTGCAGCTTTCTGGCGCGCACTGCACCACAGCCGTTATCGCTTGGCACCAACCTGATTTCTCCGCAGCTGAACGTGCGGCCGGACGGCGGCGGGCGGTTACTGTTACAGGCGCTGGATCTCGATCACCTGGCCGATCCGGGCGCTCAGCCGTCGACTCATAGTGCCATCGCCGATCAGTTTCGTGAGCGCTACCGTGCGCTGTTTGCCACGGCTGGTGCGTTGCAGATCGAGCAGATTGTCGTCGGGCAGCGGGCGCGTCCGGCTGATGGCTTGCCGGCGCTGGGCTTTGTCACCCCGCATCAGCGCGTGTATGTCGCGGTGACGCACAGCGGCATCACGTTATCACCGCTGATTGGCCGGCTGGTGGCGGAAGAACTGATCGGCGACAGTCCCAGCGACCTGCTGAAAGAGTTCCGGCCACAACGGCTGATCGGCAAAACCGCCAGCGCGTTTGCACCGATTCGGCGAAACTTTCCGGCGGCACAGTGAGCGAAGCGATGGAGCAGACCACAGGGTGGCGGATTGATTAATTTTTAACCTGAATTAAGGCGTAGGCTGATCGCGATCAAAAAAACATCTGCCGGGCTGCTCAACCATGGAAGGCGAAACATAAGCCAAATGGAGGTGAGTATGCGTACCACCCTGATGACGCTGCCGCAGATGGCGCATTACCTTGATATCCCCTGTACCACGCTGGCGCGTGCTATGTGTAATCGTGGCACGCTGGAAAAATTGCCGCTGCCGGCGGCGGTTGATGACAGCCTGCCGCTCTCCTCTCGCTGCTGGTCACGCGAAGAGGTCAGGCAGTTTCGCCATCGGCTCCAGCGCCGCCGCCATCAGCGCTAAGCGAATCCAGCCGGTCGTCCTGACCGGCTGAATATCAGGCGGCGACACCATTTGGCCGTGCAGCGACATGACCGGCCCACAGGCTGGCAACCCACTTCACACCTTTCGCGGTGAATCGTGCCTGTGAAAAAGCATGATGGTTTTCACCCATTCCGCTGCGCAGTGCAAAATAGCCAGCCTGCAGATGGTGCTGCTGTGGCGTCAGCGCACCTTTGTCACGGTACATAATGTTGCGCTCAAGCAGAAACTGCCGAAACTCTGGCTCTTTCACCTTGAGCATTTTGCACAACTGGCGAAAACCCAGCGACTCATGCACATCAACAAAGCGATCAAAGAATTCTGCCTTTGGGGCCGTCAGCGCCAGTTGCTGTTCCGCCGCACGGCGTTGCTCAAACTGTTCTGCCCAGGCACGTGCCGCTTCCGCCGGATTGGTGAAGTCGGGCAGATGGGTGAATTTTTCCCGCTCCTGCCAGCGGTCCAGTAGTTCGGCGGTAAAGCCAGGGGAAAGACGAGCAACCGCCAGCAGCGAGTCACGTTTATTCAGCTGAAACTCCTGACGTGTCTCACCTTCATGCTCGTAATGATTCACCGTGACAGGCTGGGAAAGGCGCTGCGCGGTTTCCAGGCTTTTAATCAGGCGCTTCACTTCGCCATGCGTGATGCCGGTTATTCTGGCAATTTCACGGCTGCTCATCAGCAGAGTTGCGTTGAGAGCAGCAAGACTTTCCGTTGAGATCATCATCAGTATCACCTCTTACAAACGTGGAACAGTCCATCAGACTGCTGGATAAGTATACAATATACTGTTTGCATATCCAGTATTATTTTTAGCCGTTACTGTAAGAAATGCCTCTCTGCGAGATATCGCACAAAGCGCAACTGCGCCGGACCCCGCTCTGCACCCGATACCGATACGCTTGCCTATTCGACTATTACTACCAGGCTTAAGCGATTCAGGTTAAATAAAGACAGCCTTTCGTTACGCTTATTTATGAGGAGCCGATTATGAAAGCGTTAACTTATCATGGCCCACATCGGGTGCGTGTTGAAACTGTTCCTGACCCGATTTTAGAGCAGCCGGACGACATTATTTTACGCGTCACCGCGACGGCAATTTGCGGCTCCGACTTACATCTTTATCGCGGGAAAATTCCCGGTACCGATCACGGTGATATATTTGGTCACGAATTTATGGGTGAAGTAGTCGAAGCGGGAAGTGAAGTTACCAACGTAAAAATTGGCGATCGCGTTGTGGTGCCCTTTGTTATTGCCTGTGGCGACTGTTTCTTTTGTCATTTGCATCAGTATGCGGCCTGTGAAAATACCAATAGCGGGCGCGGTGCTATTTTAAACAAGAAAAATATTACCCCGCCTGCAGCGTTATTTGGTTACAGCAAACTGTACGGTGGCGTGCCGGGCGGCCAGGCGGAATATGTACGGGTGCCAAAAGCCAATGTCGGGCCATTTAAAGTGCCGCTGGCGCTACCGGATGAGAAAGTGCTGTTTCTCTCCGATATCCTGCCCACCGCCTGGCAGGCAGTGCAAAATGCCGGGCTGGATAAAGGCTCCAGCGTCGCCATTTTTGGCGCCGGCCCGGTCGGGTTACTGAGCGCCGCCTGCGCGCGCCTGGTAGGGGCGGAAGAGATCTTTATGATTGACCACAACGCTTATCGACTGGAATTTGCCCGCCAGCGTTATGGGGTTACGCCGATCAATTTTGACGAAATTGACGATCCTGCTGGCTGGATCATTGATCATACCCAGGGCCACCGGGGCGTTGATGCGGTAATCGATGCGGTAGGTTTTGAAGCCAAGGGCAGCCTGACGGAAACGGTGATGAGTAATCTGAAGCTGGAGGGCAGCAGCGGGAAGGCGCTGCGGCAGTGTATTGCGGCGGTACGCCGTGGCGGTGTGGTCAGCGTGCCGGGCGTGTATGCCGGCTTTATCCACGGCTTCCTGTTTGGCGATGCATTCGATAAAGGACTGACATTTAAAATGGGCCAGACGCATGTGCAGGCCTATTTACCGCGTCTGCTGTCGCTAATTGAGCAAGGGCTGCTGACGCCGGAAGAGATTGTGACGCACCATATGCCGCTGGAAGAGGCCGCGCGCGGCTATGAAATCTTTGAAAAACGCAAAGAGGATTGCCGCAAAGTGATTCTGGTGCCCGGTATGGCCAGTACCACGCCGGCGGCCTGAGTGCTGACAGGCTGCCTGACGGCAGCCTGCTTCAGTGGCTTAACGCACGATATCTTCATCGCGGTCGTTGAGCTCGGGTAGTGCAATTTGCCGTGAGGGCGCGTTATCCAGCCGATCGCCATAATCAGCACTGACATCGGGCAGGCTGGTAAACTGGCCATCGACGAACAAAAAGCTCAGGTGTTTTTCCACCTCCGCCAGTAATTCGTCCACTTCCTGCTCTGTTTCTCCCCCGGCATCTTTACCGTCCAGCTGCCAGCGATAACGATCGCCCACTCTTTCCGCACCGCCAATATCAACGATGTGGCCATCGATATTTTCCACCAGTAAACGCTGACGGGAAAAATAGAGTAAATAGGGCATCCGATCGCGGTTGTTTTCTGACATAACATAACTCCTTCATGACGTTACCACGGTTAGCGCAGAAAATAATAGCGAAACGCAAATACTGCCCAATATACCGCGTTCAGACCTAAATAAGCCCAGCACCCCCAATAAGCCACAGGCTCGCGACGGGTGCGCAGTTTAGGTAAGAAAGCCAGTAAATAACCGGCTGCAGCAATAAGCGAAACGAAATAAAGTAGTTTCATGCGCTCTCCTGAATTTATTATCGTCTGATAAGCATAGTCAGGATAAATAAGGTTGGGGATAGCGCAGGTGATTCAGGGATTAATCAGTTGCTGTAGCGCCGCTGCGCTGGCGGCATCATCCGGCACATACACCAGCAGGCGGTCACCGTTGCGTGACGCCGACCACCAGTTGTTCTGGCGCAGCGTCATTTCGCCTACTTCGGCACGGTAAAAGCGTTTTACGCGGTTTTCCACCTTGCCCAGTTCGTAGCGCTGCCAGGTGTGCGCGAACTCATCGGAACTGTTCAGCAATCGCGCCAGGAAGCTCTCCCAGTGCGGATCGCCCAGATGCTCGCCCATCTGACCGCGAAACATCGCCACCATCTGTGGCATTACTTCGTCCCAGTCGATCATCATGTTGCGCCAGCTGGCATGGTTGAACGCCAGCCAGATACAGTTGTGATCTTCCGGCGCGATCTGGTCTAAATCGATGCCCATCAGCGCACACCACGCCTGGTTATAGCCGAGGATATCGAAGCGCGGCGTTTCGATGATCGCCGGTAGCTGAATGGCATCCAGCATTTGCTGATTATGTCCGGCGAGTTTGCAGCAGGCAGCGGCGACGCGCGTCGATGGCAGGGTGTGTCCGGCCAGCGAGAAAAGATGCTGCGTCTCAACATCATTGCATTGCAGGGCGCTGGCGATGGCCGTCAGCGTTTTGGTGGAGGCTTTGATATCGCGCCCCTGTTCCAGCCAGGTGTACCAGGTGACGCCGACATCCGCCAGCTGCGCCACCTCTTCACGGCGTAAACCCGGCGTGCGGCGCTGACGCATACGCGGTAAACCGAGGCGGTTAGGATCCAGGCTCTCACGGCGCGTACGTAAAAAGGTACCGAGTAATTTACGGTTGTTCAGCTCAGCGGGGGTAAGGGTTTGCGCGGTGCTCATCAGCAGCTCTCCAGACGAGACGGGTAGAATTTATACCATGATAATCAAGAACTGGTACCCGTTTAACGGTTAGGTGATGCTATGCCGTAGTGAAACTAAAAACAAGGTTAACGCTATGCAGACATCGCAACTTCAACGTGCAGGACTGGTGATCCTGCTGGCCGGGCAACTATTGCCGATGATCGACTTTTCCATCGTCAACGTCGCGCTGGATGCGATGGCGCAATCGCTGCGTGCCTCGCCGATCGCGCTGGCGCTGATCGTGGCGGTGTACGGTATCGCTTTTGCTATTTGTCTGGCGATGGGCGGACGCCTGGGCGATAACTTTGGCCGCCGTCGCGTGTTTCTTGCCGGCGTGTGGATCTTTGGCATTGCGTCATTATTGTGCGGCATCGCTAACAGCGTCGGCATGCTGATGTTTGCGCGCGCGCTGCAGGGCGTCGGTGCCGCTTTTATGGTGCCGCAGATTCTCGCCACGCTGCACGTTACGCTGCAGGGCAGGGCACATGCGCGGGCGATTGGCCTGTACGGCGGTATCGGCGGGCTGGCTTTTATTATTGGCCAGGTGCTGGGCGGTTTTTTGATCAAAGCCGATATTGGCGGCTACGGCTGGCGCAGCGTGTTTCTCATCAACCTGCCGATCTGCCTGTTCGTCCTGCTAACCGCGCGCCGCTTCGTGCCGGAAACGCATAACCTCAAGCGGGTGCCGGTGGATGTGAGCGGTACGCTGCTGCTGGCTGGCGCGATCGGCTGTCTGATGCTGGCACTCGCGCTGGGGCCGCTGCTGCACTGGTCGTGGCCGTGCCTGTTACTGCTGGCGCTGTTTCCGTTGTTTCTGCATCGACTGCGCCACAGCGCGCTGCGACTGGAAGCCGCTGGCGGATCGCCGCTGCTGCCGCCCTCGCTGCTGCGTCTCTCCAGCGTGCGTTTTGGTCTGACGCTGGCGGTGCTGTTTTTCTCCTGCTGGAGCGGCTTTATGTTCGCGGTGGCGCTGACGCTGCAATCCGGCATCGGCATGACCGCTTTCCAGTCCGGCAACGCGTTTATTGCCCTGGGCGCGGCCTATTTTATCGGCTCAATGCGTACTACCCGCATGGTTGAGCGCTATGGTAAACGTGCCACGTTACTGTCTGGCTGTGCGATTCAGATGGTCGGGCTGGTGGCGCTGATCGCGACGCTGCAGCTGGCGTGGCCGCGGGTGGGCATTGTCACGTTGATTCCGGCTACCGCGCTGATTGGCTTTGGCCAGTCGTTTATTGTCAGCACCTTCTACCGCATTGGCATGAGCGGGGTGCCGCATCATCAGGCCGGCGCAGGCAGTGCGGTGCTGTCTACCGTGCAGCAATCGGCGCTGGGACTGGGACCGATGCTGCTCGGCGGCGTGTTCACCCAGATCAATCAGCATGGTAATCATCTGGCAGCCATCAGCGGTACGCTGGCGGTGGAGTTGCTGATGATGGCACTGCTGGTGGTGCTGACCAGCGTCAACCGCCGGACATTCCAGCCGGCGACGGCTGAAGGCTGACGCCGGAGGGAAAAAGTCAGCCATTCTGGTCACCGTAAACGCTGACCCTGCAAGGTAATAACAGGTTTTTGGGCCGGGTGCGCATTGATGCGCCCCGGCACCTGAAAACCGCGCCGCGCTTACTTTTCCGCCAGGCGTAAACCACTTTCGGCATCGAACAGATGAATTTTTTGCGGATTGAAACCGATGCGCAGCGTCGCACCACTGCTGGCTGCATGCCGTCCGGCCATCTGCATATGCAGCGCATGACCGTGCCAGTCAAGGTGCAGCAGGGTTGATTCCCCGGTAATCTCCACCACGTTCACCCTCGCAGGCGCGCCGTCCTGCACTTCGCACAGATCGTGCGGGCGCACCCCCAGCGTCACGGCAGCGCCTTCACGTTCCCGTGCCACCGCCTGCCACTGCGCGGGCAGCGGCTGCCACCAGTCCTGACACTGCACGCCCGGCACGCCGTCATGCGCCAGCAATTGTGCCGGTAACAGGTTCATGGGCGGCGAACCAATAAAACGCGCCACAAAGGTATCTGCCGGACGATCGTAGATCGCCAGCGGTGCGCCCTGTTGCACGATGCGTCCCTCTTTCATCACCACAATCTGGTCGGCCAGCGTCATCGCTTCTACCTGATCGTGCGTGACATACACCATGGTGGTTTTGAAACGCTGATGCAGCGACTTGATCTCGGCGCGCAGCTCCATGCGCAGCTGGGCATCAAGGTTAGAGAGCGGTTCGTCAAACAGAAACACCTGCGGATTACGCACCATGGCGCGGCCCATCGCCACGCGCTGACGCTGCCCACCCGATAGCGCGCGCGGGTAGCGCTGCAGCAGCTTATCAATGCCAAGAATCGCGGCGATACGCGCGATTTTCTGCTGCTGCTCATCGCGGCGTACCTTTTTCACCTGCATATGAAACGCCAGGTTTTCGGCCACCGTCAGGTGCGGATAGAGCGCATAACTCTGAAACACCATCGCAATGTCGCGATCGGCGGGATCGCGATCGTTAATCTGCACTTTATCCATCAGAATCGCGCCGTCGGACAGGCTCTCCAGTCCGGCGAGCAGGCGCAGCAGCGTCGACTTGCCGCAGCCGGACGGGCCAACCAGCACGGTAAAGCTGCCGTCGGGAATGGTCAGGTCGAGCGGATGCAGCACCGACTGTTTACCGTAGCGCTTGGCCACTTTAACGAGTTCAACACCGGCCATAATTTAAAACTCCTGTGCGCATAGTTGCAGTTGTTGCCAGTCGGGATAGCGACGTGGCTGCGTGCTGATTGCCAGTGAGGCCACCGCAATGCCCCATTGCAGCGCGGTGGCAAGATCCTGCTGATGCAGCAGCGCGGTAAGAAAACCGGCGTTAAAGCTGTCGCCGGCACCGATGGTGTCGACCACCGCGACCGCGCGACCGGGCTGTTGCAGGCTGTGCTGACGTTGCCAGCAGCCCGCGCCCTGCGCACCGCATTTCACCACGCAGCCACCGCGCCCGCTGAGCCGTTGCGCCAGCAGGTGCGCGCCGGTGTGCAGATCATCTGCTCCACTCAGCCCGAGCGTTTCGACTTCATTGAGCAGCAGCCAGTCGCACTGCGGCAGCCAGCGGCCGATCTGCGCACGTACCTCATCGCTCCAGCCCTGCGGCGGCCAGCCGGTATCGACGGCGGTGATAAACCCGCGCTGCTGCAGTTCGGCCAGCAACTGCGGATAGTCCTCATACAGTTGCAGGCAGAGAAACGTGCCGCACAACAGCACGATATCGCCGCTGCTGGCTTGCGCCGGGAGCTGGCTCAGCACGTCCTGCGCGCTGAGCCGCACAATGTGACCGAGATTGCTGAGGAACGATCGCTCGTGATCGGAGTGCGTGACGCCAACGGTGAGCGAGGTTTCGCAGGGATAGCGTGTCCAGTGCGCCGCGCTGTGCGGAAAATGGCTCGCCAGCCATGCGCTGAGGCCGTCATCACCCTGATTAGCGACGGCGCGATGGCGCACCTGCATCGCTTCCAGCGCCAGCGCGCAGTTGCCCGCCGAACCGCCCGGACGCAGCTCACTGTGCTGCAGCATCACTTCGGTGCCGCGCTGCGGCCAGCTGTCCAGCGTACCCATGATGACATCGACATTGATATTGCCCACCACGTAGAGCGTGGCGCGGGCTTCCTTATTGCTCATCATCCTTTGCTCCCGCCACTGGCAAGGCCGCTGACCAGCGTTTTTTGCAGCCAGATAGCGATAAAGAGAGGAGGAACCGACGCCAGAATACCGACGGCGGCAATCAGCCCATCGTCGGTGGCGCGGCCTGCGGTAAAGCCGGCAATGGTGACCGGCAGGGTTTGCGCGGCGATGTTACTGGTGAACAGCAGGGCGTAGAAAAATTCATCCCACGCCAGCAGCCAGCCAAACAGCGCCGCCGCGCCCAGCACCGGTTTCGCCAGCGGCAGCGTAATGCGCAGCAGCACCTGCCAGACGCGCAGCCCATCAAGACGCGCGGCCTGTTCGATATCCTGCGGCAGGGCATCAAACTGGTTTTTCAGCATCCAGGTGAGAAACGGCAAAATCAGCGAGCAGTAGACGATGATCAAACCGGGTCGGGTGTTGAGCAGATCGAACTGCTGCAGCAGAAAGTAGAGCGGCAGCACAAACGCCACCGGCGGCACCATATAGATGGCCAGAGAGGCGAACAGCCAGCCGTCACGGCCGCGATAGCGCGAGAAGCTGAACGCTGCCGGGATCGCCAGCAGCAGGCACACCAGGGTTGCGCCGGTTGCCACCAGCAGGCTATTACCCAGCGCATGCAGAAACAGCGCGCCGGGCTGGCCGGGTTCCAGCGAGATCAACCTGCCGTAGCGGCTGAAATCCCACTGGCGCGGCAGCCACTCCAGCGGCACGCGTGTCAGATCGCTGGTGGCGCTGACGCTCATCAGAAACAGCCAGCCCATCGGTGCCACGACGGAGAGCGCCACCAGCAGCGCCGCCGCGTATTTAGCGCAGGTACACAGTTTAACCTTCATAGGCACTTCCCCGACGGCGCTGCCGCCACAGTAATAGCATGTAAAGGGTGATCAGCACTGCGCACAGCAGCGTCATTAACATGGCATAAGCCGCACCGCTGCCGGCGCGCAGGTAGCTGAAGGATTCCTGATAGACGTAAAAGCTCAGCGTTTTGGTGCTGTCGACCGGACCGCCGCGCGTCATTACATAGATGATGTCGAAGATCTTAAAGGCGTCGATGGTGCGTAACACCAGCGCCACGCTGAGCGAGCCAACAATCGCCGGAAAGGTGATGGCACGGAAACGCCGCCATGCCGATGCGCCATCCAGCCGTGCCGCTTCGTAAAGATCCTCCGGCACCGACTGCAGCGCTGCCAGCACCAGCAGCGTCACCAGCGGATAGTTTTTCCAGATGTCGGCAAACATTACCGCGTTGAGTGCGGAAGCCGGGGACCCGAGCCAGCTGCGGTAGCCATCAATGATACCGAGCTGCGTCAGCAGGGCGTTGATACTGCCGTAGTCCGGATTGAAATTGAGGCGCCACATCATGGCGTTCACAATGGTTGGCAGCGCCCACGGCAGAATCACCAGCACGCGCAGCACGTTACGTCCGGCGAATTTCTGGTTGAGCAGCAGCGCAACCAGCACGCCGATGACGCCTTCAATCGCTACCGACACCACGGTGAAGTAGAGCGTGCGCCACTGCGAGGTTTGAAAATCCGCATCGGTAATGGCGTAGAGATAGTTCTCCAGGCCAATCCATTGCGGCGCTTCACCGCCGCTGCCAATCAGCGCGGCATCGGTAAAACTCAGCCAGATAGTGCGCAGCAGCGGCCAGGCGGTGAGCAACAGCATCACCAGTAGCATGGGTGCCAGCAGCACCCACGCCTGCCGTTGTTCGCGTTGACGCAAACTCAGCATACTGACCCCTTAACGCAGACGCGCCGCACTATTGTCTACCGCCTGCATGGCCGCTTCCGGTGTCGCGCTGCCGACCAGAACCTGTTGCAGCTGCTGCTGCAGGGTGTTGGAGAGACGTGAGTAATCAGCGGTTTCCGGACGCGACAGCATGACATTCAGCGATTTGTCGGCAGCAGCGATCAGGCTCTCCTGATTCTTACTGACCGCGGGATCCTGATAGGAGCTTTTCCAGATCGGCAGACTGAGCGTGGCGTATTTATTCTGTACCGGCTGCGAAGTCATGTAACTGATGTACTGCCACGCCTGCTCCGGATGGCTGCTGCCTTTGGCAATGCCCAGACCCATCGAACCGTTGACCGCGCCGAAACGATTGGGCGCATCGCCAGGTGCCGGCATGATGCCAACCTGGCCGGCGACTTTACTCTGTTTGGCATCGTTGGCCATGTTGTACATGTAGGTCCAGTTGAGAGCGAAAGCCGCATCGCCGTTGGAGAAGGCTTTGCGCACGTCCTCTTCCAGATATTCGCGCGAAGCCGGGTTGGTCAGCCCCTCATCAAGCGAGCTTTTCATCAGCTTCACCGCCTGCAGCGAGGCTGGCGTAGAGAAATCGAGCTTACCGTTGTTATAGAATTTGCCGCCGAAGCCGGAGACCAGCGTGGTGTAGTCACACACCAGCGCTTCCGCCTGTGACCAACTCCATACCAGCGGATATTTAACGATATTTTTCTGCTTAATGATGCGCGCATCATCCATCACCTGCTGCCAGGTTTGCGGCAGATCTTTGATGCCGGCTTTTTCCAGCATCGCTTTGTTGTAATAGAGATATTTGGTGTCGAGGATCCACGGCATGCCCAGTGTTTTGCCTTTGAACACCACGGTGTTCATTGCGCCGGGGAAGATTTTCTCTTTTTCATCTGCGCTGATGCGGCTGCTGACATCCTGCAACAGGTCGAACTTACTGAATTCCGCCGGCCAGATGGCATCAAACAGCACCACATCGTAACCGTTACCGCCCGCGCCGCGTGCCGCGACGATCTTATCGTGCAGCGCTTCGTAAGGAACAAACTCCAGATTGACCTGTACGTCCGGGTGCGCTGTCTGAAACGCCTGAGTCATGGCGCGGATATCGTTTTCACTGTAGGCCGCCTGGGTCATAAACAGGGCGTTAAGCGTAGTGGTAGCCGCTGCCGCGCTGCCCGCGCAGGCGAACAGTACGGCGGCAAAACAACCTTTCATCTGATTTTTCATTGCGTTCTCGCCTTCATGCAGTAGAGGGTGTTTAATTAAATCAATTTGATTGATTTAATATCGCGCACAGATTGCCAGCGCGCAGTGGCTGACAGCAGTGAGCTAAAGCAAGGGACGTGCCAGGGCAGAAAACAACGCTGCCATCCGACACTACTTTGCACAGATTTTTGCCGCTGTCAGGTAAACAGGTTGTAAAATGTGTGGCCGATCATAGATATTGAGGCGGCGGTCCGCAGCGGTGGTTAAAAGAGGGAAGCGAGCAGGATGAAAACGTCGGGAACCAATCTTGAACATGCGCGCGCGCACAATCGTCGGGTGATTATCGAAGCGATACGCCTGCACGGTGAGCTGACCCGTGCCGAGCTGGCGCGACTGACCGCGTTAACGCCGCAAACCGTCTCGAATATCGTCGCTGAACTGGAGCAGGCGGAGTTGCTCACCAGCCGTCAGCCGCGTAAGCAGGGCCGCGGTCAGCCGGCGATTCCGGTCACCCTGAATCCGGCCAGTGCGTTTTCCATCGGCATCCATCTCGACCATCAGACGCTACTGATTGTGCTGGTGGACCTCACCGGTGAAATCCATTTTCGCCGCCTTATTATGGTGCAAAAACCGCAGCCGGATGCCACATTAGCGCGCATTGCCGGGGTGCTGGCGGAGATCAAACAGCAGACCGGGCCGCGCTGGCAAAAAGTGCTGGGTATTGGCGTGGTGATGCCGGGGCCGTTTGGTGTGGAGGGTATCTCGTCAATGGGGCCGACCACGCTGCACGGCTGGGAGGATGTTGATATCGCTGCGCGTCTTGCTGAGATGAGCGGGCTGCCGGTGACGCTGGAGAATGATGCCACCGTCGCGGCGATTGGCGAACGCTTTCACGGCGTGGCGCGTCATCTTAATTCCTTTATTTATCTGTATATTGGCACGGGCCTGGGCGCGGGCATCATCATGGATGGCCATGTGTATAGCGGCCATGCGCACAACGCCGGTGAAGTGGGGCATGTGGTGGTTGAACCCGGTGGACGTGAGTGTTACTGCGGCAATCATGGCTGCCTGGAGCGTTATGTTTCGCTGCAGGCCGCTTACGAATTCTGCGGGCTGGACCCGATGAGCGCGCTGCCGGAAGATTTACTGCAGGTTGATCCGGCGCTGTTTGATCGCTGGATCGATACTGTGCTCACGCCGCTGCGCCAGGGTATTAACATGCTGGAGTGTATCTTTGATGCCGAGAGCGTGATTATCGGCGGCATGATGCCTGCGGTGTTGCTGGATAAAATTATTCAGCGCCTGCCGCCGCTCTACCAATCGGTGCGCGGCCGCTATCTGACCGGTACGCGACTCAAGACCGGCATGACCGGCAGCGACACCGCCGCCCTCGGCGCAGCGGCTCTGCCAATTTTTGATGAGTTTAATCCGCAGTTCCAGGTGCTGATGAAGTGAAAAACGCGGCCAGCGTCTTACCGCATCACCCAGTGTCCGGCGCTCACTTCCTGATAATGCCGTGTTTCCGGCACAAATCCATTGGCACGCACCGGGCTCTTCAGCTCGCTGACGTCCACGTGCCGTTTTAAATGGCGGCGCGCCGGATCGGGCACCGGCACCGACGCGAGCAGTTTTTGTGTGTAAGGGTGCTGCGGATTCTCAAAAATAGCCGCGCGCGGTCCAATCTCAACAATCTCTCCCAGCAGCATCACCGCCACACGATGGCTGATGCGCTCCACTACCGCCATATCGTGTGAGATAAACAGATACGACAGATTCAGGCTGTGTTGCAGATCGAGCAGCAGATTGATGATCTGCGCTTTCACGGTGACATCAAGGGCGGACACCGACTCGTCGGCAATGATCATTTTCGGATCGAGCATCAGCGCACGGGCAATGCAGATGCGCTGACGCTGGCCGCCGGAAAATTCGTGCGGATAGCGTTTCAGCATAGTTGCGGGCAGGCCAACGCGCGTCATCAGTTCGGCCGCTTTGCTCTGTGCAGCGGCCTTACTGCCCAGCCGATGCTGTAAAAAAGGTTCGGTGAGGGCTTCCAGGACCGACATACGCGGGTTAAGGCTGGCAAACGGATCCTGAAAAATCATCTGCATGGCGCAGCGCAGCTTGCGCAGTTCCTGCCGGGAGAGGGTCAGCACGTCGCTGCCATCAAAAGCAATCTGTCCGGAGGCCGGCTGCACCAGCCGCGTCAGCGAGCGGCCGGTGGTGGATTTACCACAGCCGGATTCGCCGACCAGCGACAAGGTTTCACCCGGCAGCAAATCAAATGAGATATTCTCCACGGCGTGCACCGCACCGGTTTTACGGCTGAACAGCCCTTCGTGAATGCTGAAGCGCGTGCTGAGGTTCTTCACTGACAGCAGCGGCGTTTGCCCTTGCGGCGTCTGCCGCGCCTGCGCCACCGGCGCTTCGCCGTTGAGCGCAAACTTACGCGGTCCATCAATGCCGCGCATGGCACCCAGCTGCGGCACGGTTGCAATCAGCGTGCGGGTATACTCTGCCGCCGGGGCTGAAAAAATCGCGGCGGTGCTGCCGCTTTCAACCATCTCGCCCTGGTACATCACCAGCGTTCGGTCGGCGACTTCTGCCACCACACCCATATCGTGGGTGATGAACAGCACGGCGGTGCCTTCCTCCTCCTGCAGGGTCTTGATCAGGTCAAGGATTTGACCCTGAATCGTGACGTCGAGCGCCGTGGTCGGCTCGTCAGCAATCAGCAGTTTCGGACGCAGCGCCAGCGCCATGGCGATCATCACGCGCTGACGCATGCCGCCGGAAAAGTGGTGCGGGTAGTCACTGAAGCGTTTGGCCGCGTTGGGAATACGCACTTTCTCCAGCAGCCGGATGGTCTCTTCGCGGGCGGCGCGTGCGCTGATTTTGCGGTGTGCGATCAGCGCCTCAGCAATCTGATGACCAATAGTGAACGACGGATTAAGGCTGGTCATCGGCTCTTGGAATATCATCGCGATGGCATTGCCGCGGATATCGCGCATTGCACGTTCGCTCAGCGTGAGCAAGTCCACGCCGTTCAGCAGCACTTTGCCGCTGATACGTGCGTGACGGCTATTCAGCAGACGCATGATCGCCATCGAGGTAACGCTTTTGCCTGAGCCCGACTCACCGACGATCGCCAGCGTTTCACCGGCCCCGAGGGTAAAAGAGACGTTTTTCACCACCTCACGCCAGCGGTCATCGCTGCGAAACGCGACGGTGAGATTTTCGATGCTCAGCACCGGCGGATCAGCGCGATTCATTGTGCCGCCACAAAGCGCGCCGAGCGGGTGCTGACCGGCACATAGGTAAAATCGGTGTCGAACGGATAAGCCGGCTGCAGCTTGCGCTTGCGCACCAACCGTTCAACATACTGATCGACCACACCTTCCGACAGCGCCATCAGGTTGGGATTGGCAATCGGCGCCAGCTCGGGCGACAGGTAACCGGATTTCACCACCACAATTTTTGCCTGGCGCGGATCGAGTCCGAGCAGGGCGAAATCTGCCAGGTTGTGATAAGGACGACGCCGATCGGCAACCACCACGGTAATGCCTGCGATCTTCAGCAGCGCCTGACGGGCAACTGAACGGGCATCATCACTCAGCAGTAGCACGTCAAACTCGCCACTGACTTTGCCGCCAGCAGGATCCAGCGTGGCACCGATAGTCAGGGAGAGCCGGGCACCGACGCCCGCGGCGAAGGCCGCCTCCGTGGCCGGTTTATCGGTAATACCCGCAACAATGACATCCTGCGCATTTTGCCGCAGCAGTTCGGCCAGTACATCGGCCCGATCGCCCACGCCGCCGCCGGTCGGGTTATCGCCGGAGTCGGCGAGAATCACCGGTCCTCCAGGGCTGGAAATCGCCATGCGTACGCACTCTTCAGTACTGCCGGTCACGCAGCCAAATACAAATTGCTCACGCGCCTGCCAGTAAGCCAGCGCCAGTTTGGCCGCCTGCTCAGACAGCACATCGGCATCGGTACCGGTCATGATGGCGGCCGCCGTGGCGCGTGGCTCATCCGCCCAGACATAGCCAACCATCAGCGAAGCATCCCAGATATGTTCAAGTGCGTTAATCCCGGGCAGGCTGGCGTAAAGGCTTTTGGCCGGTTCATCTTCCGTGCTGGTGCGCTCGCCTGGCAGCACCACGGGGATCGGTGCCCACACCACGCCCGGTCGGATGCCGCTTTGCAGGCTATTGACCAGCATTGAGACGGAGCGGCGCATGGTCTCTTCCACATCGATATGCGGTGCCGTGCGGTAGGTCGAAAACATATCGATCGCGTCGATGATGCGCTGCGAGACATTACCGTGCAGATCGTAGCTGACGCTAATCGGACAATCGGGCCCGACCAGCTCGCGCGTCGCGCTAATCCAGTCGCCTTCCGCGTCTTCCATCCCTTCGACATAAACTGCGCCGTGCATCGCCAGGTAAACGCCATCCACGGGCAAATACGCCTCGAGCCGATGGAGAAACTCCTGTTTGAAGGCATCATAGGTCACACGTGCTACTGGCCCACCGGCAATGGCGCGGGCGTGAAAGGTCGGCAGAAATTCGGCCGCGTAATCCTGCAGAAAGGCGAAATAGGGATTGGTCGTCATCGCTTCACCCCGCACGATGCGGAAATCGTCGGCGTAATTGAGCACCGGATTCCAGGTACTGCATTCAGTATGAATTCCACCATAGGCAATGCGCATAACAGACTCCGCTAGTCGGGTAAGTGAACGATAAAACGGTAAGCCGCCACACTGGCTGCGGCGCGGGCCCAGCTCAACTGATCAATCGCCATGCTGGCGATGGGCGTCTTGCCCATGATTGAAGGCAACACGTGACTATCTACCGCCTGCATCACCACGGTTCTGAGCAGGCCGTCGAATGCATCCGGCTGATGGGCGATGACAATCATCTCCGGATCGTTCATCTGAATGATATTGGCGATGGCGAGGCCAAGTGCGTCACCTGCCTGGTGCAAAATGGCGATCGCGGCGCTATTGCCTTTTACCGCCAGCGCTTCCAGTTCGGCAACGCTGGTGCAGGGCAGCTGTTTGTCACGCATGCTTTCACGCATTGCAGTGAGCGACGCCAGCGTATCAAGGCAGCCGCGTTTGCCGCAGCGGCACGGACGCCCGCCGGGCTCTACGGTACAGTGAGCAATTTCACCGGCCCCACCGTGCGCGCCGCGGTGCAGCTGTCCCTGAAAGAAGTGCGCGGAGCCAATGCCGTCGCCGTGGGAAATCAGGGTGAAATTCCGTGCCTTTTTCGCCACGCCGAAAATCTTTTCGCTGACCGCCAGAGCTTTGGCATCGTTTTCCAGTGATACCTCCAGACCGGTTTGCGCGTTAAGCAGTGCCGCCAGCGGGACGTTTTTCCAGCCCAGCAGTGCAGACTGGACGCACACCGCCTGGTTTTCATCCACAAAGCCGGAAAGCGTGACGCCCAGCCCGATGAGCTGATCGGCGGAGATGCCTTTTTGTGCAAGCAGGCCGGGGATGGCGGCGGCCAGCGCACCAGCCAGCAGCGCAGGATCGGGATTCAGCGGCATGTGGGTACTGGCCAGGATGCGGCCATGCATATCCGTCAGCACCAGATACACATCGTCACCGAGCAACGACGCACCGAGAAAATAGGCGCTGTCGGCACGCATTTTTAATAACACCGAAGGCCGACCCTGACCGTTACTTTCCGGAATGCTCTCTTCAAGCAGTCCTGCGCTAAGCATCTCTTTGATTAATGTGCTGATTGCGGCTTTACTCAGCTTCATTTTTTCCGCAATTGCCGTGCGGCTCATGCCATGCGAAGCAATTAATAAACGCAGAATTTGTTGCTGATGAGCATTAAGCATCCGGGTTCTCACGGCACAGGCTGTATTTGGCCGACATTAATCAGCCGTGAAAACAAATTCAAGCGTATTTAGTTTATTTTCTGAATGCAGATCGAATTATAAGTAAAATATATGAACTGACATCTTGGCTTTTGTTTGCAGAGTGTGCCTTATATATCGTCGAGCCCGTTCTTCTGCTGCCGTTAACACATCCAAAGCGTATGGCAGGCGATGGCGTGCATTGACGGTCAGCTGCCTGCCGGGCAATGACTCTTCACTCTTTGTCACTGATTCACTGAGGCCTTCATGCAAAGCACACTCAAGCATTTCAGGGTACTGACACTTGCCGCGGGTATTCTGGCGTCGTTTTCCAGCGCATCGGTTTTGGCTGCTCAGCTGGTCATTATGCAAAACGAACCGCCGCGCAGCATGGACCCGGGCAATCAGACCGCGACCTTTACCGGCACGGTGCTGGACCCGATGTATGAAGGCCTGACGCGGCTCGGTGACGATGGCAAAATCATGCCGGCCCTGGCGCTCTCCTGGCATGCTGACGACAGCGGACTGCACTGGGAATTTACGCTGCGTCCCAACGTTAAATTCCACGATGACACGCCATTTAATGCCGATGCGGTCGTTGAAAACTTTCAGCGTCATCTGGATACGAAGCGCGGTCTCGCCGGAAGTGGGAAAATTCGCACCTTTATTCAGGACGTGCAGAAAAAAGATGACTTAACCGTCACCTTTACACTGAAGAAAATTAATCCGGCGTTTTTAACCGTGCTGGCCTCCGGTCCGGGATTAATGGTGAGTCCAAAAGCTGACAAAGCCGGCACGATCAATAATAAAGCCGACGGTACCGGACCCTATAAACTGGCGCAGTATAAATCCGGTGAATTTGTCCTGGAGCAGAAGAATCCGGACTATTGGGGCAAGTCTGCCGGGCCGGACGAAATAAAATGGACCTGGAGCAGTGAGCCGTCAGTCATGAATATGGCGCTGCAATCCGGTCAGGTCGATATTATTAACCCGGTGCCGCCGCAATTTGCCGGCATGTTAAAAAATAATCCCGGCGTGCAGTTAAAACAGTCGCCGGGCGCGGCGGTATTCTGGATCGATCTCAATACGCAGAGTAAAGCCCTCAGCGATGTCAGAGTACGCCAGGCGCTGAACTTCGCGACCGACCAGCAGGCGCTGGTGAAAGCGGTGATGTTTGGTTATGCGCAGCCGGCCAATTCCCCGCTGGCGCCAGTCGATGCCAACTACGACAAAGCGTTGCATGACTATCCGTACGATGTGCAGAAAGCCAAAGACCTGCTTAAGGCAGCGGGCTATGCCGACGGCTTCGCTATGTCGATTGCCGTGCAGGCACCCGACGCACGCACCGCGCAGGTTCTGCAGGGTATGTGGAGCAAAATTGGCGTCAAGCTCAGCGTGCGCCAGATGGAGAGCGGCGTATGGGCCAAAGCGGCGTTTGCCGATGCCAAAGAGAAAGCCGCGCAGGGTACGGACGCGGTGCTGGCGTCCTGGTCTTCGGGGCTGTACGGCTCGGATCTGCAGTTGCGTCCGCTGTATCACAGCAGCAGCTTTGCGCCCGGCGGGGCCAACCTCGGCTTCTTCAGCGACAAACGTACCGATGAGCTAATCGATAGCGCCGCCTCCACGCTCGATGATACCCAGCGCAAAGCGCTCTATTTCCAGGCACAGCAGCGGATCAGCGGACTCGCCCCGCAGGTGCTGCTCTACTATCAGGACGATCTGTATGCGACGCGCAAAAATATCAGTGGCGTGACAATGCAACCGGGCGGCCAGATTGTGGTCCGTGATGCCGTGAAGAAATAGTGCTGATGGCTGATTGATATGAAAGCGTATGTCGCAAAAAAGGTGCTCTCGCTGCCGTTAATTATCTTCGGTGTGTCGATCATCGTGTTTATCGCCATCCGCGCGCTGCCGGGCGATCCGGCACGCCTGATGGCCGGCCCGGAAGCGCCACAGGAAGCGGTGGACAGTATGCGCGTGCGCCTCGGGCTGGATCAGCCTTTGCCGCTGCAATACGTCAGGTTTGCCGGTGAAGCGCTACATGGCAATCTCGGGCTGTCGCTGCAGTCGCAGCGTCCGGTGATGACCGAAATCAGCGAACGCCTGCCGTACACGCTGTCGCTGGCTGCGCTGGCGTACCTGCTGGCGATTGCCATCGGCGTGCCAGCGGGCATGACCGGGGCCATTTACCGGCAGCGCATTCCCGATCAGATCGTCATGGTACTGACCATTGCCGGTGCCTCGATTGCGAATTTCTGGCTGGCGTTGCTGGCGATGAACTACTTTGCGGTACAGCTCGGCTGGCTGCCGCTACTCGGCGCTGATTCGTGGCGCAACTATGTGATGCCGACCGTGACGCTGGCGATTCTCCCGATGGCGATGATCGCGCGGATGACGCGCTCCAGCATGCTGGATGTGCTCAGTCAGGACTACATCCGTACCGCCAGAGCCAAAGGGTTATCGTCGGCCAGCGTTAACTGGAAACACGCGCTGCGCAATGCGCTGATACCGATTGTCACCATCGTCGCGCTGAATTTTGGCAGCCTGATCGGGGGTGCAGTGGTCACTGAGTCGGTGTTTAACTGGCCGGGTATTGGCCGCCTGCTGGTGGATTCGGTGAAATACCGCGATTATCCGGTGATTCAGGGCGTAACGTTAGTGGCGGTAACCGGCGTGGTGTTGATGAATCTGGTGGGTGAGATAGTGATTGGCCTGCTCAACCCGAAAATAAGGTTCGACTGATGAACAGTTTCGACACGTCTCTCCAGCCGCCGCCCGCGCGCCGCCGCCAGATCGTGAGGTTTTTGCTTGGCAACCCTTCCATCACGACCGGAGGCGGGCTGGTGCTGCTGGTGGTGCTGGCTGCCCTTTTCGCACCGCTGATTACTCACTGGGACCCCATCGAGCAGGATCTGTTGAACACGTTGCAGGCGCCTTCCGCTGCCCACTGGTTCGGCACCGATGATTACGGCCGCGATATTTTTGCCCGCGTCATCTATGGCGCACGCATCACGCTGTTTGAAGTCAGCCTCAGCGTAGCCATCTCGATGGCGATCGGCATTCCTCTGGGCATCATCTCGGGGCTGGCTGGACGCAAAATTGATGCGCTGATCATGTGGCTGATGGATATTATTTTCGCCTTCCCCGGCATCGTACTGGCGATTCTGATTGTCAGCGTGCTCGGCGAGGGGCTGACAAACATGCTGATCGCCATTTCGTTGTTCTCGATCCCGGTGTATGCACGTCTGAGTCGCAACCTGACGCTGGGACTGAAAAATATGGAGTATATCGAAGCGGCGCATATGCTTGGCGTGCGATACCCGCGCATTATCACGCACTATATTCTGCGCAACGCCATTGGCCCGCTGATTGTACAGTCGACGCTGACGGCTGGTGCGGTGGTGCTTTCTGCCGCCAGTCTGTCGTTTCTCGGGCTCGGCGTGCAGCCGCCGATGCCGGAGTGGGGCACCATGATGAGCGATGGCCGCAACTTTCTCGGGCTAAATATTTACGTCTCCCTATTTCCCGGACTGGCGATTTTGATTACCGTGCTCGGTTTTAATGTGCTGGGCGACGGCCTGCGCGATGTAATGGATAAACGTTTATGACTCACCCGCACTCAACCGTGATCTGCCTCGATTTGGGCGGCTCCTTTATCAAGCTTGGCGTGATGGATGCACAGGATCGGCTAACCCTGCTCGATCAGCAAAAAATCCCGGCGACGGACTGGCAGGCATTTTGCGCCAGAGTCAGCGAGATGATCGCCGGGCAGCATAACCATTTCAGCAGCCAGGCGGCTGTCGCCATCTCTACGGCGGGCATTGTGGCACCGCAAACCGGCGAAATGTTTGCCAGCAACATCCCGGCTTTTCACCGGCGTAATCTGGCGCGGGAACTGGGTGAGGTGCTGCAGCGGCCGGTGATCGCGCACAACGACGCCGACTGCTTTGCCCTGGCCGAGGCGCTGGCCGGCAGCGGCAAAGGGCACAAAGTGGTGTTTGGCGCGATTCTCGGTTCCGGCGTGGGCGGTGGTCTGGTGGCGGACGGCCGCATTATCACCGGACAAAACGGCCTGACCGGCGAATGGGGCCACGGGCCGATTACCCTCACGGAAGTGACGCTGGCGCATGGTCGCGTGCGCGTGCCGCGCCAGGCGTGTCCGTGCGGCCAGACAGGGTGTCTGGACACCTACGGCGGCGCACGCGGACTGGAAACGCTGCATCAGGTATTGCACGCTGAAAGCGCCAGCAGCGTGGAAATCATTGCTCGCTGGCAGCAGGCAGAAGCGCGGGCGCAGCAGACGATAGAAGCCTGGCTGCAACTGGTAAGCGAGCCGCTCGCCTACACCATTAACATTACCGGCGCGTCGCGGGTGGCGGTAGGCGGCGGCCTGGCTTCGGTCACCCCGCTGATTGCTGCGCTTAATGATGCGGTGCAGCGCTGTGTGTTGCGCAGCACAGCGCATGCGCTGGTGGTGCCGGGCGAGTTTGCCCACCAGGGCGGCATGGTGGGCGCGGCGCTGCTGGCGCGGCAGGCGCTCAGCGCGTCCTGAGCTTTTGCCCTTTCGCCCGTTGCAGGCGCTTTTCGGTTACCGTGTTGCGCTCAAGACTTCGTTGAACCCGATTCAACCTTAAATGCGCTAAGCTTGACGCGCTAAAACCCGCAGCAAAGAGGCTGGTGAACAGACACTGTCGCCAGCCTCTTTGCTGTTTTTTTCACCTGCGGTACGGAAAAAAACATGTCATCAGTACAACCTCAACTTTCTCAGCTTCCGGACGAGGCCTCGCTGCCGCGTCACAGCGTGCCAAAAGCGCTGTTCGCGCTGGGCACCGGTGGATTTGCCATCGGCACCGGTGAATTTGTCATCATGGGCCTGCTGCCCGATGCGGCGAAAAGCCTGAACGTCACCATTCCTGAGGCCGGCCATCTCATCAGCATTTATGCCCTCGGCGTAGTGATTGGCGCGCCGCTGCTGGCTATTCTCGGCGCGCGGGCTTCACGGCGTAATTTCCTGATGACGCTGATGGGCCTGTTTGCGCTGGGTAATCTGCTAAGCGCTGTCGTGCCGGGCTACCCTGCGATGCTGGTGGCCCGCTTTCTGGCGGGCTTTCCGCATGGTACTTTCTTTGGCGTTGCGGCGCTGGTGGCGGCAGGACTGGTGGAGCGCGCACGGCGCGCGCAGGCGGTGTCGATGGTGCTGCTGGGATTAACCATCGCCAACCTGATTGGCGTACCTGCCGTTACCGCCATCGGCCAGTGGTTTGGCTGGCGTGATGCGTTTGCCATTGTTGGCGGACTGGCGCTGCTGACGCTGCTACTGGTATGGCTTTGGGTACCCAATGTGGCCGGTGACAAGCAGGCCAGTCCACTGCGCGAGCTCTCGGCGCTGACGCGCAAGCAGGTTTTGCTGACGCTGGCGATTGGCGCGATTGGCAGCGGCGGCATGTTCTCGGTATTCAGTTACGTTAAACCCACCATGATGGAACTGGCCCACCTGCCGGAGAATCTGGTACCGGCGATACTGGCGCTGTTTGGTCTTGGCATGATTATCGGCAACCTTGTCGGGGGACGTCTGGCCGACCGCGGGCTGGAGAAAACCATCCGCATTGTGCTGGTGTGGTCGCTGCTGGTATTGAGCGCGTTTGTCTTCGCGGCGCATTATGCGCTGGCGGGGGCGCTTAACGTGATGCTGGTCGGTACCATGGTGGCGCTGGGAAGCGTACTACAGATCCGCCTGATGGACGTGGCCGGTGATGCACAAACCCTCGCGGCCGCGCTTAATCACTCAGCGTTTAACATTGCCAACGCGCTGGGGGCGTGGCTCGGCGGCATCACCATTTCCGCCGGGCTGGGCTGGCAGTCCACCGGCTGGGTTGGGGCCATTCTGTCCGTGCTGGGACTGCTGATTCATGCCATTGCGGTGCGCGATGCGCGCCGGACGCCGGCGCTCGCCATAAAATAATTTTTACCGCGCGGGAATAAACGCCGCGCTGGTTCGTCTTATGCCCACTTTTCCTTACTGAGTTGGCTAAGATGAACTTTAAACCTATGGTCAGACATCTGCCGTTGTTACTGCTGGTGGTCATTATTCCCGGATTACTGCTGGTGCTGTTTCTTGCTGCAGGCGGTTGGCTGACGCCGCAGCGCCTCAGTGCGCAAAGTCTGGTGCAGTCGCTGCAGCAAAACAGCGGTGTGCATCCGGGATACCGGCGCAATCATGCCAAGGGCGTGTGCGTTACCGGCGATTTTACCTCCAGCGGCAACGCGGCGTTTCTGTCACTCGCCAGCGTTTTCCAGCCGGGTACGGTGCCGGTGATTGGCCGCTTTGCCATTGCCGGCGGTAATCCGCACGCGCCTGATTATGGCGTGCCGGTGCGCAGCCTGGCGCTGGAATTTCAGCTGGCGCACGGCGAGCAGTGGCGTACCGGCATGAACGCGCTGCCGTTTTTCCCGGTCAGTACGCCGCAGGCTTTTTACGATCAGCAGCAGGCCAGCCGACCGCTGCCGCAGACCGGCAAGCCTGATGCGCAAAAGCTGATGGCGTTTACCGTTGCCCATCCCGAAGTTAAACCTTTCTTTGCCTGGGTAAAAACCCACGTACTGGCCGCCAGCTGGGCACAGGAGCAGTACAACAGCCTGAATGCCTTCCGCTTTACCAATGCGCAGGGGGAAACGCGCTTTGTGCGCTGGAGTCTGGTGCCGCGTACGCCATGGCAGCCGATTAGCGCCGCTCAGCAGCAGCAGCCGGATTATCTGCAGAGCGACCTGCATGACCGGCTGGCGACCGCACCGCTGAAGTGGGATCTGGTGATCAGCGTGGCTCAGCCCGGCGATGCGGTGAACGATGCCAGCAAGGTGTGGCCAGCCGATCGGCAACAGGTTGTCGCCGGTACGCTGACGCTGCGCGACAGCAGCCCGCAACAGGGCGGCAGCTGCAATGACATCAATTACGATCCGCTGATTTTGCCGCAGGGCATCAGCGGTTCGGACGATCCGCTGCTCAACGCGCGCTCCGCCGCTTACGCGAAATCTTTCAATCTGCGCACGGCTGAACAGGCGCGCCAGCAGGAGAAAAAATCATGAGTCACCAGACAACCCTGTTTCATCCGCTGCTGCGCATCGTACACTGGTTGATGGCGCTGGCCGTGCTGACCATGCTATTTATCGGCGTGGCGATGGTGGCGGATATCTCGGCTGCCCATTCACTGCTGCTGGCGATACACAAACCGCTCGGCGTGGTAATCGCGTTGCTGGTGGTCGTGCGTATCGGGCTGCGGCGTTACTATGGTGTGCCCGCCATGCCCGCGTCGGTGCCGGGCTGGCAGCAAACGGTGGCACATTTGACCCATCTGGCGCTCTATTTACTGATGCTGGCGCAACCACTGGTAGGCTGGGCGATGCTGTCGGCAGGCGGGTTTCCGGTGACGATTGGCGAAGGTCTGGTGCTGCCGCCGCTGCTGCCGGTTAGCGTGGAAAGTTATGCCGTGCTGCGCCCGTTACACTCGCTGCTGGCGTTTAGTCTGTTCGCGCTGATCCTGGCCCATCTGGCTGCCGCACTGCTGCATGGTCTGATTTTACGTGATGGCGTGCTGAGTAGCATGACCGGCCTGCGCCGGGTGCGAGAGCAAAAATAATGTCTGCATTGAGCGATGACGAAATCCGCGCATTACTGCCGCATTTGCAGCGTTTTGCGCTGGGGCTGACGCGTGAGCGCATGGCCGCTGAGGATCTGGTACAAAACACGCTGGTCAAAGCACTGGACGCGGCGCGCGATGACACGCGCAGTTTGCGTGCCTGGCTGTTTTCCATTCTCTGGCATCAGTTCATTGATGGCGAACGCCGCCGCAAGCGCTGGCAGGCGATTATGACGCTATTCAGCCGCGCCGAGCCCTTTGCCGAGTCGGCTGAGCATCATGCCATCGCCGATGAGATGCTGGCGCTGTTCGCCCGTCTGCCGGCTGACAGTCGCGCATTGCTGCTCCTGGTTAACGTTGAAGGCATGCGTTATCAGGAAGCGGCTGACACGCTGGACATTCCGCTGGGCACCGTGATGTCACGGTTGTCGCGGGCGCGAAAACAGTTGCAGCACATGACCGAAGGCCTGCCGGCCCCGGTGACGTTGAGGAGATTAAAATGAATATCCCGCCCGATGAGAACCAGCTGCACGCCTGGCTGGATGGTGAACTGGATAGCGCCAGCCATCAGGCCGTCAGCGTCTGGCTGGCGCAGCATCCTGACGTCGCCGCCCAGGTTGAGGGCTGGCGTCAGGACAAGCTGCGCTTGCAACAAAGCCTGCAACGCAACATGGCGCGAACCGCCTTTACGCCACTGCAACCAGCACAGCTGCGCCAGCGGCGTGCGCGACAGCGTTATCAGCGGCTGGCGCTGGCCTGCTCGCTGGTGCTGGCGTTGGGGATCGGCAGCCTGTCCGGCTGGCAGATGACTGAACGCTTACAGAATCATCCGTTACCGATGGAGGATGCGGTACAGGCTTACCGGTTATTCGGCGATGGCGCGCAGCAGGCGACGATGGACATTAACACCCATCAGACAACACAGCTGGCCAGCTGGCTGGGCCGCTATTTTATCAACGGCCCGCTGCCGCCCAATCTGGAGCGCTTTGGCTATCAGCTCATCGGCGCGCGCCTGATGGCGAATGAGCATGGCGCCTCGGCGCTGGTGCTGTATCAGACCGCCAGCGGCACGCGCGTTGGCTGGTACATCCGCCCGCAAACCGTGCGGCTGGAAAAGGGGTCGCGCCAGGCGGACAATCTGGTGGCGCAATACTGGAGCGATCGCCACTATAACTATGCGCTGGTGAGCCCGATGAGCGGCGAAGCCGCACCGGCACTGCGTGCTGCGATAGGCAGCGAAGTGGGCTGATTCATTTGCCTGCCAGCTTTGCCTGCAGGAACGTCATAAATACCCGATTGATCTCGCTGCGCTGGCGATGCTGCGGATAAAGCGCATTCAGGTGCAGCGAGGCCGGATGCCAGTCATCCAGTACCGTTACCAGCTCACCACGCGCCAGCGCCGGAGCCACGATAAACTCCGGCAGCAGGATCAGCCCCAACCCGGCGACGGCCGCATCACGCAGCATTTCTCCGTTATTGCTGACCATCGGTCCCTGGACCGCCAGCACTTTACGCGTGTCGCCCTGAAACAGCTCCCAGCCGGTCTGGCTTTCACGTCCATAGCGCAGACAGAGATGCTGCAGCAGATCCTCCGGCTCACGCGGTGCGCCGGCGCCCTGCAGGTAGGCCGGGCTGGCACAGATCACGCGGCGGAATTCGCCCAGCCGTTTGGCGATCAGGCTGGAGTCCGGCAGCGTGCCGATGCGGATCGCCATATCAAAACCTTCACCCACCATATCCACATGCCGATCGGCCAGTTCCACCTGGAACTGGATACCGGGATGCTGGCTCAGGAATTCGGCGATATAAGGGGAAAGATGGCTGATGCCGAACGACATCGGCACGCTGAGACGAAAACTGCCGCGCAGCACCTGACGACGACCAGACACCGCCAGTTCGGCTTCCTGCACATCATCCAGAATGCGCTGCGCATGCTGGGCAAACAGCTGGCCGTTGTCGGTTACGGACAGTTTGCGCGTGTTGCGATTCAGTAAACGCGCCCCGAGCGACTCTTCCAGCGCGGCGATGCGCCGGCTGACGTACTGCTTGGAGAGCATCAGCTGTTCAGCCGCAGCGGTAAAGTTGCCCGCTTTGATTACGGCGACGTAAATCCGGAGATCTTCAATCTGCATATTGTCCACTTATCTGTGACAGTCATTGTCATCCAAGCGCATTGTTGGGCAAATCAGTTTACGTATACTGGTCAGCAACGGGAAGGGCCTTCGCCCTCCAGCTAAAAATTTAAGGAGCAGACCATGATTGAACAACGACTGTCCGAACAACGTGGCTTAGGCGATCACGGCTGGCTGCATTCACGCCATACCTTTTCGTTTGCCAGCTACTGGGACCCACAACAGACCGGTTTCTCCGATCTGCTGGTGATTAACGATGATCAGGTAGCACCGGGTCGCGGTTTCGGTGCGCATCCGCACAACAACATGGAGATTATTTCTTACGTGCTGGAAGGCGCGCTGGAGCATAAAGATTCCATGGGTACCGGTTCGGTTATCGTGCCCGGTGACGTGCAGCTGATGAGCGCCGGCAGCGGCGTAACGCACAGCGAGTTTAACCACTCGAAACAGGATAATGTGCACTTCCTGCAGATCTGGATCGTGCCGGCAGAACGCGGTACCGAGCCAGGTTACCAGCAGGTGTCAGTGGCAGAAGCCGACAAACGCGGTCAGCTGCGCCTGATTGTTTCGCCACAAGGCGACAACGGCTCGCTGCGCGTACGTCAGGATATGCGTATTTACGCGGGACTGTTTGACGGTGCCGAGCAGCAGACGCTGGAACTGGCTAACGATCGCTAT
Organism: Pantoea sp. VS1; assembly: GCF_002207995.1. Lineage (NCBI taxonomy): Bacteria > Pseudomonadati > Pseudomonadota > Gammaproteobacteria > Enterobacterales > Erwiniaceae > Pantoea > Pantoea sp. VS1. The sequence continues at coordinate 258,312 of NZ_NHZE01000045.1, read as the reverse complement.
GCTTATATTCACGTGGCGCGCGGCAGCATTGAAGTGAATGGCGTGAGCTTTAAAGCCGGCGACGGCGCGCGCGTACGCAATGAGACGGCGCTACAGTTCGCTAACGGTAACAATGCTGAAGTGCTGGTGTTTGATTTACGACCAGTAGAAGTTAATCACCCGCAGCGTTAATTCATTGCGCGGTAAGTCAGCGAGGCATGGCGTGAACCTTCACGCCATGCCTTTTTATTTGGCTTAAGGTACGAATAATAACCAGCACCTGACAGGTCCGGCATAAAATAGGAATTTTTACCTTCCACAAAAATGCAAAGCCCCTTAAATTTGCCTCCAGGATAAGCACGCTACGCCAGGTATTAGGCGGCTAAACAACAAACAAAGTTAACACTATTACATTCCATTAGAATTAATGGTAATGAGGATTTTGATGGTTTTAAAACGCAGCTTTAATATCGCAGTGGTATTGGTTTTAGCCTTTTCTGTAACGGCTTGTGGCATGTCTCATCGTGGTCGCAACACCGCCATCGGTGCGGGTGTGGGTGCGGTGGGTGGCGCCGTTCTGACCGGCGGCAGCACTTTCGGTACCCTCGGGGGCGCGGCTATTGGCGGCCTGATTGGTCACGAAGTCAGCCGTTAATTTCACCGCTACTCAGGATTTCGCCAGCCGGAATGCTGGCGAAATTTTAAACCACTTCATTCTTAAATCCTTATTCGTCCACTTTTCTCTTTTATCCATCGCCGGATAGCATCGTGGTTTATTTGGCTGCAATGATAAACACACCTAATCGCGATGCGAGATGTAAAACCTCGCCATAAGTATCGGAATCATCAATCAGGCTTAATGATTTATTAAGTGGCGTCAGCATGCCCGGTGAAATTCGATCGCCAAATAACATCACTGCCCGCGCTGAATCATCCTGACGGGATATCCATGAAAGGCCCTGCGCTGATTCGCTCTGATGATGCAGAGCGGCTGCCCAGCGTCGGGTGAGGGGATAGTGATGTTTTTCTGTATCAATAAGCTGCTTACGCGTGATACCTAACTTGCGCAATGCGATGCTGCTCAGGTCGATTAGCAGCATATCTTCATTAACTTTAAGACAGGAATGAAGTTGATGATGTAATTTGTTCTTATCCAGCGTCTTAAGACCGGGTGCGAAGGGCACGTCATGAAATACCGTTTCCATTAATGCGCAGTCTCTGGTCGAACCGCCGTAAAGGGTCGGTATTGGCTGCCCATGTCTGGTTTTTATCGGACTGAAGCGGGCATTCCCTTTCACTCCGGGATTGAACTGGTTGGCGGCATAACGCGACAGATGGACCCGGTGCAGAATGCTTCCTGCTGAAAGCGTAATAAATGAAAGCTGAAGTAAAGCGCCTGGCAATGGCGCACCTTCTTCGGCAGTAATAACAGGCAGAGTTGATAAATCATCAGGTTGCGCCGCAGTGCTGCGCTTATCCATGCGTTATTCCTTCCATTTCATCCAGAGCGGCGTCGATGACGCGTTGCGCTTCGGTTAGCAGTAGATCCTGTGGCCGTTTGCCCGCAAGGAAACTGTTATTCGACAGAAACCACAATGCGATAGCCCAACTGTCTTTGTGTCCGGCAAAAATCCTGAGTATCTGAGCCAGTGGTTTAACCGGGCGAAAGTGCGTGTCGCGATCCAGGCCATAATCGGGGAAATAATCTATCCCATTGTGATTGATGGCAAATATCTGGCCGCTTTTTTTCCATTTATTCGGCTGAGCGCTCGGATTTGTGGAACTCAACCCTGCCAGTTGCGCCACTTCTGCGGCGCTGAGCCAGTTTCCGCTCTCCAGTACGGCATTGCGCGCCTCTAGTAACATCGCCGCTTCTTTGAGTAAATGAGGCGAAGCTGGCACGCGCGGTAACATCGCACTGGCCAGTTGCTCCAGCGATTCCTGCCGCTGCCGCTGTTGAAAAATTGCAAACATGGATGAAGCGATTGCGGAAAGATTTTCTGACAGGTTGCGTAGCGTCAGCGCATCGCCTGGATGGTCAAAAGTAATGGCAACAACGTGACTGGCATGTGATTTTGACAGCCGACCCTGAATCTCCTGCGGGGTACCTGTCAGTGCAGAAACCCCGGTGTGATCTTTATTGCTAACCATCAGTTTACTCCCGCAAGGTTATTTGGGTTATCTGATTTTAAAGATATCTCGAATAACTTGCAATGGCATTGACGGTGCTGCTTTAAGTAAGCAAGAGGCAAGAGGTAAGAGGGAGCACACTGCAGGAAACGGATTGTTAAAAGTGGAAAAGTTAACAATCCGTTTGAGGTTCAGTCGATCTGAAGCTGATGAATCATCAGAGCGGCGCGTGCGGCTTCTTTGCCTTTTTTAATAAAATGTTCGGTATAAAACGCTTCAATCGCATCGACCGGCTGAAAATTGTGCGGAGTGAGTGATACCGAAAACACCGGAACATTGGTGGCGAGCTGCACATTCATCAGGCCATCGACGACGGCCTGCGCGACAAAGTCATGGCGATAGATGCCACCGTCGACCACCAGCGCGGCACAGACAATCGCATCAAATTTGCCGGTTTCGGCCAGGCGTTTGGCCAGCAGCGGCATTTCAAACGCGCCGGGTACGTCATAGCTTTTTAAAGTATTTTCGACGCCTTGTTCTGCCAGTTCCTGCTCAAATCCTACCAGCGCGTTGTTCACGATCGCCTGATGCCATCCTGCTTTGATAAAAGCCACACGAAACTTATTCATAATGCTTCCATGATTAGCTGAAAAATTTATAAGTGAATAATAAAAAAGTCTTTTTTATCATCTGTCCGCTATCCGTCTGGTATACCATATGTTGCAATTTTGATCCACAACGCGGGCAGCGCGGTTAACGTGCTGCTTGACGCCAGCCAGCGCCTGCAATACAAATAGACGCGTCGGGGGAGTCTCGCCTGAGAGACTGAGAGGCTAATAGCGCACTGCGCGGCTTAGCGACCCTTTGAACCTGACCCAGTTGATACTGGCGTAGGAAGACTGACGGCTTCATGTGCAAAGCCGTCTGGCGCAAAGGCGAGCCCGATCGCTGGCGTCGATTCCCTTCACCTGTATCTGCGGGTCTCAGTTATCACTGAGAGGCCGATGTGAATTTCCCAGATTATTTACCGGAATATTGTTCATGAGCCGCTGGAGCGTGCTCGGTAGCGGCGTGTCCGGACTTTGTGTCGCCACGCTGCTGGCTGAGCGCGGCGAAACCGTCGAGGTCATTGATGATGAAGCGCGTCAGCCTGCCTCGTGGTTTGCCGGTGGCATGCTGGCGCCGTGGTGTGAAGCAGAAAGCGCGCCAGCGGAGGTGATTACACTCGGCCAGCATGCTGCGGCCTGGTGGCAAACGCGCGTCAGCAGCGTGGTGCATCAGGGTACGTTAGTGCTGGCACCGCCGCGTGATAACCCGGAGTTAAACCGCTTCGCGCGCATGACGACGGCGCATCAATGGGTTGATCCGGCGTCGCTTGAACCGGCGCTGGAAAACCGGTTTGCGCGCGGACTGTTTTTCCCGCGCGAAGCACATCTCGATCCGCGCCGTGCGCTGGCTGAACTGCGTGACAAACTGCTGCAGCGCGGCGTCCGCTTTGATGCGCGCCAGCCATCGGGCCGGATCATCGACTGTCGCGGTATCCATGCCAGAGCGCAGCTCTCCGGCCTGCGCGCGGTGCGCGGGGAAATGCTGATCCTGCAGAGTCATGAGGTGACATTTTCCCGGCCGATTCGTCTGCTCCATCCGCGTTTTCCCTGTTATCTGGTGCCGCGTCGCGACGGCCACTTCATGCTCGGTGCCACCATGATCGAAAGCGACGATGCCAGCGCTATCAGCGCGCGCGCCATGATGGAACTGCTCAGCGCGGCCTACACCCTGCATCCGGCGCTGGCGGAAGCGCGCGTCATCGAAAGCGGCAGCGGTCTGCGTCCGGCATGGCCGGCTAATCTGCCGGAAATCCACTATCACAACGGTATTTTTTATCTTAACGGCATGTATCGTCACGGTTTTCTGCTGGCACCAATGATGGCAGAACAGCTGATGCAGCGCCTGTCCGGGGAGGTTAGCCATGAATATTCAGCTTAACGGCCGCACCATCAGCACTGAGGCCACCAGCCTCAGCGAATTGCTGATCGAACAGCAAATCGATGCGGCCTGTGTTGCCACCGCCTGCAATGGCGATTTTGTGCCGAAAAGTCAGTATGCCAGCCTGCAGTTACAGGAAGGCTGGCAGCTGGAAGTCCTGTCACCGATGCAGGGAGGCTGAGCGATGTTTTACGATTTTACACCGCAGTCACGCTTGCTGCTTGGCACCGCAGGCTACCCTTCACCGGCGATTTTGCAGCAGGCGATCGCCGCATCCGGCAGTGAAATTATCACTGTCAGCCTGCGCCGCGAAGGCACAGCGGGCGCGGCTTTTCGCGAGCTGCTGACAGGCCTGAATGTGCGCGTGCTGCCCAATACTGCTGGCTGCCACACGGTCAAAGAGGCCGTCACCACCGCGCACATGGCGCGCGAGCTGTTTAACACGCCGTGGATCAAGCTGGAAGTGATTGGTCATGCCGACACGCTGCAGCCCGATCCGTTCGCGCTGGTCGAAGCGGCACGCATTTTGTGCGCCGACGGCTTCCAGGTGTTTCCCTACACCACGGAAGATCTGATTGTCGGTGAAAAACTGCTGGCCGCCGGCTGTGAACTGCTGATGCCGTGGGGGGCGCCCATCGGCTCCGGCCAGGGACTGCGAAATATTGACGGGCTGCGGGCGATGCGTGCCTGGTTCAGCGATATTCCACTGATCATTGATGCTGGCATCGGCGCGCCGTCACAGGCAGCGCAGGCGATGGAGATGGGCTTCGATGCCATCCTGCTCAATACCGCTGTGGCGAAAGCGGGCGATCCGGTGGCGATGGCGCGCGCGTTCCGCCAGGCGATTGCTGCCGGGCAGGGGGCGCGCGAAGCCGGGCTGATGGAGAAGCGTGATATGGCCATGGCCTCAACGCCGATCTTCGGCCTCGCTAACCTGAACTAAGGAGCGCGCAATGGAACGCTACCAACGCCAGATGATGCTGCCGGAGATTGGCGTCGTCGGGCAGCAGAAACTGGCTCGCGCCCGCGTGCTGGTAGCCGGTGGCGGTGGGCTGGCCGCCACGCTGCTGCCTCAACTGACGGGCGCGGGCGTCGGTCAGCTGTGTCTGTACGATGACGATCAGGTCGCGCTGCATAACCTGCATCGCCAGACGCTGTTCACCCTGCAGGATGTGGGGCGCAGCAAAACTGTGGCGGCGCAGCAGGCTTTGCAGCAGCGTAATCCTGAGGTGCAAATCGAAGCGGTGCCCGAGGCGCTGAGCGCCAGCAATATCGCGCAGGCGCTGACGGGGTGCGATCTGGTGATTGATGCCGCCGATAACTTCGCGGTGACTTACCAACTGTCGGATGCCTGTTTCCAGGCAGGCATCCCGCTGATCAGCGCCTCGGTGCTGGGTCGTCAGGGCTATGCTGGCGGTTTTTGCGGCGGCGCACCGAGCTACCGTGCGCTGTTTCCGCAGCTGCCCGCCTCCGCAGCTAACTGCAACACCGCCGGCGTGATGGGGCCAGCCGTGGCGGCGCTGGGGGCGATGCAGGCGCAGATGGCGCTCAGCGTACTGCTCGGGCTGCAACCCTCACCGCTCGGCTGCATGGTCAACTGTGACTTCGTCAGCTGGCACTTTCGTTCGTTCCGCTTTGATGCGGCACAGGAACCGGCCCAGCCCGGCGTGCCGTTTATTGATGCTCACCTGTTACAACCCGGAGACTGCATTGTGGAGCTGCGCAGCTGCGAAGAGGCGCCCGCCAGCGTGGCCGATCGGGTTGAGCGCGTATTGCCGCACGAACTGGACGCCTGGCAGCCACCGGCGGATCGCCGCATCGTACTGGTCTGCGCCAGCGGCATCCGGGCAGCGCGGGCGGCCAGCGCGCTGGCGCAGCGCGGCTTTAATCAGCTGGCGATTCTGGCGGCGCGCCGGCCATGACGCAGGACATCCGCTTTGAGCAGGTGAGCTTTGCCTGGGGCGAAAAACAGCTATGCGATCGGCTCAATCTGCAACTGCGCGGCGGCAAAACCACGGTGCTGCTGGGCTGCAGCGGCATTGGTAAAAGCACGCTGCTGCGTCTGGTGGCCGGCCTGGTGCAGCCGCAGCAGGGCAGCCTGAGCGGTATTGCGCAGCACGTGGCATGGATGGGGCAGCAGGATCTGCTCTATCCGTGGCTAACGGTGCTGGAGAATGTGATGCTGACGGCGCGTCTGAGCGGTGCGAAGCCGGACCGCGTGCGGGCGCACCACTTGCTGGCACAGGTGGGACTGGAAGACGAGGCGCAAGCCGCGCCCTCACAGCTCTCGGGTGGCATGCGGCAGCGGGTCGCGCTGGCGCGCACGCTGTATGCGCAGCGCGAGCTGGTGCTGATGGATGAGCCGTTCGCCACGCTGGATGTGATGACCAAACACCAGCTGCAAACGCTGACCGCGACGCTGCTGCGCGGCAAAACGGTGCTGCTGGTGACCCACGATCCGCTGGAAGCCTGCCGCATGGCCGATGACATTCTGCTGTTGCACGGCCAGCCGCTGCAGGTGACGCACTGGCCTGTGCCGGCAGGTACGGTGCCGCGCGCGCTCAATGATGCCGGACTGCTGCAGGCGCAGGCCGAACTCTTTTCCCGACTGAATTCCTATGAAAAAGCTGAGTAGTGGTATCTACCTGATCGCGGTGGTGCTGGGCGTGTGGCTGCTGGCGCGCCACAACGGCGTACCGGCATTTCTGCTGCCGGCACCGCAGGCGGTGCTGGAGGCTCTGTGGCAAAAGCGGCAGCTGCTCGCGCATCACGCAATGTTTACGCTGGCGGAAATTGTGCTGGCGCTGCTGCTGGGTGTCGGCGGTGGCGTGGTGCTGGCGGTACTGATGGCCTCCAGCCCGCTACTGCGTCGGGTGCTGTTTCCGCTGGTGACAGCCAGCCAGACCATCCCGGTATTTGCGCTGGCCCCGCTGCTGGTGTTGTGGCTGGGTTTTGGCATCGCGTCAAAAGTCGTGGTGGCGGCGCTGATTTTGTTTTTCCCGCTGTGCCTGTCGCTGTTCGACGGTTTATGCCGTACGCCTGCCGGCTGGCTGGAGCTGGCGCAAACGCTGTATCCCTCGCGCTGGCGTATTTTCTGGCGCGTGCGCTGGCCGGCTGCGCTGCCGCAGTTTTTCGCCGGCCTGCAGATGGCGGTGGTGCTGGCACCCATTGGGGTGGTGATCGGCGAGTGGGTCGGTGCCAGCGAAGGGTTAGGCTACCTGATGATGCAATCCAACGCGCGGCTGGAAACGGCCACCAGTTTTGCCGCACTGCTGCTGTTAATGAGCCTGGCGCTGCTGCTCTCAGCGGCCGTAGCGCTGGTGCGTAAAAAATTTCTCTGGCAATCATACTAAGGAACTTGAGTGAATAGACTTCTTCGTGCCATCGCTTCGTTACTGCTGCTGGCCACCATCAACGCGCAGGCAGCCGAAAAGGTGCGGCTGCTGCTCGACTGGTTCATTAACCCTAACCACGCGGCGATCTTTGCCGCTCAGTACAGCGGGGCGTTTAAACAGCAGGGGCTGGATGTCGAGATGATCGCACCGGCGGATTCCGCGTCGGTACCGCTGTTGCTGGCGGCAGGCAAAGCGGATCTGGCGATTAGCTATCAGCCTCAACTCTATACGCTGGTGGACAAGCAAGTGCCGGTGATCCGGGTTGGTACCCTGATTAACCAGCCGCTGAACACCCTGACAGCGGTATCGGGCGATATCCACAGTATTAAAGATTTCGCCGGTAAATCGATTGGCTATGCGATTCCCGGCGCGGAAGATGTGGCTATCCGCAATATGCTGAAATCGCAGGGCGTCGACGTTAACAGCGTGAAACTGGTAAATCTGAATATGGACGCCGTCTCCGCGCTGCTGACGCATAAAATTGACGGCGCGCTGACCATCTTCCGTAACTACGAGCTGCTGGATTTGCAGGACAAAGGCGCAAAGCCGGTGTCGTTTAAACCGGAAGATTACGGCGTGCCGGCCTACGATGAGTTGATTATTCTAGCCAACAGCAACACGGCGGCAAACGATCCCCGCATCCCGGCATTTCTGCGTGGGCTGGATGCGGGCATCGCCTGGCTGCGCGCTCACCCGCAACAGGTGTGGCAGGCGTTCATTAAGCGTTATCCTGAACTGGATACGCCGCTCAATCATCAGGCCTGGCAGGCGACGCTGCCTTATTTTGCAACGCACAGTGCGGAATTTAATCAGGCGCGTTATCAGGCATTTGGTGAATATATGAAAGCCAACGGGCTGATCACCACCGTGGCGCCGCTGGCGCGCTATTCACTGTAATCCGTCCGCTTGCGCCGTTTTCCCGGGCCGGGAGAACGGCGCGCGTTGACATTGTGTGCGGCCGGGGGACAAACGGAGACCCGTATCCCCGGTTTTCGGAAAATACTGGATTTCTGTGACTGTTATCACTGCGCGGGTAACGCTAAAATAAATACTTCTCATTTAGCAGAAGGTTTTTCGTCACGATGTTTTCGCGTTTCACACTGGCCACGTTAACGGCCACACTCCTGCTCACCGGCTGCGCGCGTCATGCTGCCAGCGACAGCAGCGCTGATGCTGCCGCCGCAGAAGCCCCGGCTACTGCTTCCGCTCCGGTCGAAAACAACGACAGCGCTTCGCCGTTTGCCAGCGGACCGACCGTCATCAATGTCTCCCATCTGGTGACGCGCACCGACGATGGCTCATCCGTGTACGTGACGGTGGATGGCCAGGAAGCCGGACTGCTGCAAAAGGGCGAAAGTAAAGAGCTCCGCGTCCCGGCCGGTAAACACCAGATTGGCGGCTACGTACAAACCCTGTTTGGTTTTGGCAAAGTGACCATTCCTGCGGTCGATGTCACCACAGACACCAATGGCCCGAAAAACGTGGTCTATTCCGTTACGCGGCAAAAACCGCAGTTCAGCGAAAGCGCTGCCACGCCAAACAACTCCTGATTGACTGCGGTGCGGGTCAGATGTCGGCACCGTTGATCGGAGTCTGGGGCAGGGCGTAATGCGCTCTGCCTGAACGGTCAGATAATTAAGTCGACATGCTGGCCACCCGGCATCTTTACACCCAGCGTCAGCTCTCCACCCAGTGCCTCAATGTAGCGCTTCAGCGTGGAAATTTTTAACTCTGCGCCACGCGCTTCCATCGCCGCCACAGATGACTGGGCAATGTGCATGGCCTGCGCTTGCTGACGCTGAGTCCGCTGCATCTGCTCACGTAATTGGTAAAGCTGGTATTCCAGACGCATCTGGCTGACGCGTTCATCGACCTGATGTTGCTGTTCGGGCGTCAGCGCCGCCAGCATCTCATCCAAGGTTTTCATTATGAGTTTCCCCGATTGCGTTCAGATGATAATGGTATTCGGTTTCGGCAATGCGAAGCATCTGCTGATAGAAACGCTTCTGATTTTTACCCTGTTTGTTGCCGGCACACAGCACAATCGCATGGCGGCGCGGATCGAAAACAAAAAAGCTGCGGATGGGACGACCTTTACTTTGCACGCGTAGCTCTTTCATATTGGGCACCCGCGATAACATCAGGGTATCAACGAAAGGGCGGCCGAGGTGCGGACCGTCCTGCGCCAGAAGCTTCATGGCGGCAAGCACATCGAGACGCAACGCTTCATCCTGAGCCTGCAACCATTTCCAAAACCGATCTGTTGCTTCAACCTGCCACACGATGCCATCCTTGATAGTCTGTAGTCTATTTTATCGTCTGCAGTCTATCAAGGCTCGCGGATTAAAAAATCCGTGACGGGGAATTTATCTCATCCTTCGAATCTGGCTCGCAAAAACAGCGGTAAAGCGCAATAAGCCATCAGTGCATCAACGCATACACGACATCAATCGCGTTGATGACCAGGAAGAACAGGATAATGTGGGTGAGGGCATTAACGGACATCGCTTTGGGTTGAGACATCATCAGTCCTGAATAATTAACGTGAATACAGTGAAGTAACGTTAAATATTACCTGTTAAGAATAAGATTACTATGCTGTGCCACGGTTATCAGAGGTGCCGGACGGCTGCGTTTTCATGCGCGGGTTCAGAAGGCGCAGCATTTCATTTGCTTGCGGCCGCGCGTCCTTAATTTTAAAGATAAATCGCAGGGGCATTCGCCTGATGGCTGGCCCGGATTGCGTGGCTGATGGCGTTGAGGCGCAGCGGTGAGATTAAATTGCCGGTAAGATTTGCGCCGTCAGAGTGCGTAAATGTTCACGCAGTAATTGATGTAAAGCGCGAATCGCCGGCGAGAATTGTTTGCGATGCGGGCAGATTAAATGCAGCGGCGTGCTTTCGCCTGGCAGCTGCGGCAGCACCCGTTCCAGCCGGCCGTGTCTGATATCGTTGCAGACATCAAGCCAGGATTTATAAGCAATCCCCATTCCGGCAATCGCCCAGCGGCGCGCCACTTCAGCGTCGTCGCACAGCAGCCGGCTTTTCACCGTAATCTGTCGCCGCATCCCTTCCTGCGGAAAAGTCCATTTATCATACACGTGACCGCCCATGACAAACGGCAGACAGTGATGCTGTGCCAGATCCTCGAGTTTTTCCGGACGGCCATGTCGATCGAGATAATCGGGTGCGGCGACCATCACACGGCGGTTTTCTTCCGCCAGCGGTAGCGCGACATAGCTGCTGTCCTCCAGCTTACCGTAGCGAATAGCGATATCCACCGGATCGCGGAACACGTCACTCACCTGATCGGAAAACGAGAGACGCAGCCCGAGCGCCGGATGCGCCCGGCAAAATTCTGTCAGCAGCGGCAGGATAATATGGCGGCCGATGTCAGACGGCAGAGCGATTTTCAGCTCGCCGCTCAGGGCATCGTCATGGCTTTGCAGGCTTTCCGCACCGGCGTGCATCAGCGCCAGCATCTCCTGCGCGAACGGCAGATACTTTTCGCCTTCCGCCGTTAAACGCAGGCTGCGCGTCGATCGCGCAAACAGGCGGCGATCGAGATCGCGCTCCAGCCGCTGAATGGCGGCGCTGACCTGACCGGGCAGTAGGTTGGCTTCGCGCGCTGCGCGGGAAAAGCTGCCCAGCGCGGCAGAGCGCACAAACAGGGTGACATCTTCTAAACGAATCATCGACGTTCTCGCCATTATCGGGATTTTCACTCTACGAGTGAAAGTGTTGTCCTGCAACAGGCATTTTTCCCGGCGCGATGTCTGGCTATGCTGCTGTCAACACCCTGAAAATATTCATTCACCTGGAGCCTGTTGCATGAAAGCGATTGTTTATAGCCAAAACGGTTTACCGATTTCAGATGAAAATGCGTTGTATGAACTGGACGTGGCGAAACCGCAGCCAGGCGCACGCGATCTGCTGGTAAAAATCAGCGCGATTGCGGTTAACCCGGTTGATACCAAAGTGCGTGCTGGCGCCCCGACGGACACGCCGCGCATTCTCGGCTGGGATGCGGTGGGCGTGGTCGAGGCGGTGGGCAGCGATGTCACACTGTTTCAGCCCGGCGATGAAGTTTACTATGCCGGCGACATCACACGCGCTGGCAGCTATGCCGAGTACGGACTGGTGGATGAACGCATCGCCGGACTCAAGCCGCGCACGCTGAGCGACGCCGATGCCGCCGCGCTGCCGCTGACGTCGCTCACCGCGTGGGAACTGCTGTTCGATCGCCTAGAAATTGATGCTGCCGACGAAGGCACATTGCTGATCATCGGCGCGGGCGGCGGCGTGGGTTCGATGCTGACGCAGCTGGCGCGCAAACTGACCCGACTGACGGTCATTGGTACCGCCTCTCGCCCGGAAACCGCTGACTGGGTGCGCTCGCTGGGTGCCCATCATGTTATCGATCATCAGCGTCCGCTGGGTGAGCAGCTGGCAGCGATTGGCCATAAAGAGGTGCGCTACGTGGCCTCACTGACCCATACCGACAGCTACTATCCGCAGTTGATCGATGTGCTGGCTCCGCAGGGCAAACTGGCGCTGATTGACGATCCGGAAACACTGGATGCGGTGCCGCTGAAGCGCAAAGCCATCTCGCTGCACTGGGAACTGATGTTTACCCGCTCGCTGTTCCATACCGCCGATATGCAGCGCCAGCATCAGATTCTGCAGCAGGTGAGTCAGCTGATTGACGATCAAACCCTGCAGACCACCGCTGGCGAGCATCACGGCAGCATCAGCGCGGCCAACCTGCGTAAAGCGCATGCGCTGATTGAAAGCGGTCGCGCACGCGGCAAGATTGTCCTCAGCGGCTTTTAAGTCATTAAAACACGTAAGGTTAACCGTCCGTCAGCCCGGGCGGTTATGTTAGCGACTTTGCTATTTATCTGCGCTCTGGCGCAATCTTCAATCAGGAGACTCTCATGACCCTTAATGATGCGGTTGCCCGCCGTCACACCGTAAAAGCTTTCTCTGCGGGCAAAACGCTGCCGCAGCAGGAGATCGACACGCTGCTTAACCTGCTGCGCAACAGCCCGTCATCGGTTAACTCGCAGCCGTGGCACTTTGTTGTCGCGTCGACTGCGGAAGGGCGGGAAAAGATGGCGCAATCCACCAGTGGCGCGTTCATTTACAACAACCCTAAAGTGCTGAACGCCTCACACGTGATTGCGCTGTGCATGCGCACCGATCTGGATGAAGCGCACCTGCAAAATGTGCTGGCGCAGGAAGAGAAAGACGGGCGTTTTGCCAAACCCGAAGCCAAAGCCGGGCAGGATAAGAGCCGCCGCAGCTACGTGGATATGCACCGTTATGAGCTGCGCGATGTGCCGCAGTGGATGGAGAAACAGGTCTATCTGGCGCTGGGCGGACTGTTACTGGGCGCAGCGATGCTCGGCATTGATGCCACCCCGATGGAAGGCTTTGATGCGCGCGCACTTGACCAGGCGCTGGGCCTGCGTGAACAGGGCTTTACCAGCGTGGTGCTGGTTTCGCTTGGCTATCGCAGTGAGGAAGATTTCAACGCCACGCTGCCGAAATCGCGACTGCCGCAGGACGAAATTTTCACCTTTATCTGAGGGACTTACCCAGGTGCGCACCTGCGCACCTGCGCGCTTAACGTGGGAACCGCAGGCAGAAACGGGTGATGCCGTGTTCGCTGCTCACCGTGCAACTGCCCTGATGCAGTTGCATGATCCCGCGCACGATCGACAGACCCAGTCCACTGCCGCCCTGCTGGCGTGACGCATCGGCGCGCCAGAAGCGGTCAAACAGGCGTGCCTGCTGCGCCTGACTTAGCGTCGGCCCCTGATTCTCCACCACCAAAAGCACGGCGTCTGGCTGCGTGATGCTGGAGACGTGAATGGTGCCGTCGCGCGTGCCGTAATGCAGCGCGTTAGCGATCAGATTCGCCAGCGCGCGCTGTAACAACTGTGGATCGGCGTGCAACTCGCCGTGAAGCGAGATGACAAGCTTCATGCCATGCTCTTCCGCCATGCCCTCAAAATAGTCACTCAACCGCTCACCCAGCGGGGTCAGATCGATGCGTTGCCTGTCCAACGCCTGGCTGGCGTCTGCGGCTTTGGCGAGAAACAGCATGTTATCAATCATCTTCGCCAGCCGCTCCAGCTCCGCATAATTGGAACCCAGCAGCGTTTGATATTCGCTGACGCTGCGCGGCTGGTTTAGCGCCACTTCCGTCTGGCCAAGCAGCGTGCCAATCGGCGTGCGCAGATCGTGTGCCATGTCCGCTGAGACCTGGCTAAGTTGCTGATAACCTTGCTCCAGCCGGCTCAGCATCTGGTTGAGCGCCGCCAGCAGCGGTAGCAGCTCGCCTGGCGCACTGGTCAGTTCAATGCGATGCGACAGCCGCCGCACGTCGATCACCCCGGCTTCCGCTGCCAGCCGGCGCAGCGGCGTCAGGCCGCGGCGCACCAGCAGCACACTGATCGCGGCGACCAGCAGCGCCGCCAGCGCGGTGCACAGGATAATCTGGTGGCGATAGCCGGTGAGGGTCTGCGTGCGGTCGCTCATCAGGCGACCGGTGATGATTTCGATCTGGCCGCTGCCATCGCGCGTTGGCGTTAACGCGGCGGCGGCAATAAACGGCGTGCCGTCCGCCGCCTGCTGATGGTGGACCGATTGCAGGGTTAACGGCTGATCGGCGGCGACCGGCGTAATGGCTGGCACCGGACGCCCGCCAGGATTGATCACGATCAGCGGCGGCTGGCCGGGAAAGCGCAGCACCAGCAACGATTCGGTATTGCCCAGCATGTTGGCGAACAGCCGCGGCTTCTGCTCAATCAGCGTCAGCGCATCTTCATCGCGCAGCAGCGTGCGCATTTGATCGATGCGCGTCAGCAGGGCTGCGTCATCGCGCACGCCGATCTGCTTTGCCAGTGCGTGATACAGCGCCATGCCGCTGAGTGTAAAAATGACCACCACCGTAGCACTGAGCAGTAGCGAAAGGCGGACGGCGAGCGAGCGGGGTTTCATGTTTCAGCTTCGCAGCGATAACCGACACCGTGCACGGTATGAATTAATGGTCGGGTAAAAGGGCCGTCAATTTTCTGCCGCAGCCGTTTTACCGCCACATCCACCACGTTGGTGTCGCTGTCAAAATTCATATCCCAGACGCGCGACGCAATCACCGTGCGTGTCAGTACCTCGCCGGGATGCAGCAGAAACAGATGCAGCAGATTGAACTCTTTGTTGGTCAGGTCGATGCGCTGTCCGGCGCGCTCGACCCGGCGACGGGCAATATCCAGCTGCAGATCGGCCAGCGTCAGGATGTCGGGCAGCTTTTGCTGGCTACCGCGCCGCAATTGGGTGCGCACGCGCGCCAGCAGTTCGGCGAAGGAGAAGGGCTTGACCAGATAGTCATCGGCACCCAGTTCCAGCCCTTTGATGCGATCTTCCACCGTGCCTTTGGCGGTGAGGAAAATCACCGGCGTTTGCAATTGCTTATCCAGCTGCGCCATCACCTCCCAGCCATTGATGCCGGGCATCATCACATCCAGCAGAATCAGATCGTAATGGTGCTCCTGCGCATAAAACAGGCCATCCTGACCGTTTTCCGCCACGTCGACGATAAAACCGGCCTCGGTCAATCCTTTGCGCATGTAATCACGCGCCCCGGCTTCATCTTCTATCACCAATATTTTCATGCGATCTCCCGGCAGTGGCGGCCGCTTGCTGATGGCGGGCAGTATAACGCGGGTTAGCATAGAAAACCGAGGCTGACAGCGGCATGAGCCCCTGATGACAAAATCATGACAGAGCGTTAAGTAAAACTTAATGGCGCGACAAATTTCGCTAACTCATTAACATATATAAGAATTTGCTCTGCATTTTTGCGCGCTTTTGATGGTGGCGTCAGCGGCATCGTGTTATTACAAGGTTAAAACCTGTGAGATAGCCTGCCGGAGAGCATCATGAAAAAGCGTTGGTCTTTTGCCTTACTGTTGTCACTCAGCGCCCTCAGCCAACTGGCTGCGGCGCAGCAGACGCTGCGTTTTGGCGTCGATCCCACTTTTCCACCGTTCGAATCCAAAGCCAGCGATGGCTCGCTGCAGGGTTTTGATATTGATCTGGGCAATGCCATCTGTGCGCAGGCCAAAGTGAAATGTCAGTGGGTGCAGATTGGCTTTGACGGCAGCATTCCGGCGCTGCAGGCGAAGAAATTTGACGCCATTCTGTCGGCGATGTCGATGACGGAGAAGCGCCGCGAGCAGGTGGCGTTCAGCGATATGCTGTATATCACGCCCAGCGCGCTGCTGACACCTGCCAATAGCACGCTGACGGCGGACGTCAGCACGCTGCGCGGGAAGAATATCGGCGTCGCGCAGGGCACCATCCAGGAAACCTACGCCAAAACGAAATGGGCTCCGCAGGGCGTCAACGTGGTCTCGTATCCGAATCAGATGGAGATCTATCCGGATCTGGTAGCGGGTCGACTCGATGCCAGCCTGGCGAATGCGGTTTCGGCCGAGCAGGGCTTTCTCAACACGCCGGAAGGCAAGGGTTATGTCAATAAAGCCACGCTGGTGGATAAAGCATTATTGGGGAACGGCGTGGGTATCGGGCTGCGTAAAGGCGATACGGCCAATCTTACTTTAATTAACAATGCGCTGGCCGCGCTGCACAGCAATGGCACCTACGACCGGCTGGCGCAGAAATACTTTAAGGTTAAGGTTTATCCCTAATCGCAGGGCGATTTGCCTTCATTACGCACAGGAAAATCATGTCTTTACTCCCTGATTATACCCAGCAGCGGGCACGATTCCTGGCCGCCGTCACGCGCCAGCACGGCGCGCTGACTGCCTATCGCCATCCGCTGACCGCGCCCGACGGGGCCGCGCTGTACACCGACGTCGCGGTGATCGGCGATCCGGTGGCTCCCAAACGCATGCTGATTCTCTCCGGCACACATGGTGTGGAGGGCTATTACGGTTCAGACAGCCAGATCGCCTGGCTTGATAGCTTCGATGTCGCCGCGTTACCGCCCGACTGCGCCCTTGTGCTGGTCCATCTGCTGAATCCGTGGGGCGCTGCGCATCTGCGGCGCGTCAATGAAGACAATATCGATCTCAACCGGAATTTCATCGATTTCAGCCAGCCCGCACCCGCTAATCCGCACTATGCGCTATGGCACGATCTGTACCATGGCGACCGCGCACATGCCGATCGGCTGCTGGCGGAGACGCTGCAGCAGTCAGGCTGGCCGGCGCTAAAACGGGTGGTGGAAGCGGGCCAATATCAGGCAGCAGATGGACTGTTTTATGGCGGGCAGCAACCGGCCTGGTCGCACCGCACGCTGCACGCCATTGTCGAACAGCATCTGCGTCAGGCGCAGGTCATCCTGAGTTTCGACCTGCACACCGGTGCCGGCGCGTGGGGCCATCCGATGCTTCTGGCGATTGCTGAACAGCGCTATCCGGCGCATGACTGGGGCAAGTCGTTATACGCTGAGTGGCTGACGCTGCTGTTTACCGGCGCCGGGCGCGACAGCGACACCGGCGTGACCGCCACGGCAACGGGCTATGTCTCGCAGTTTCTGCTGACGTCGCTGCCTGACACGCAGCTGCTGCCATTGGTTGTGGAGTGTGGCACTTATCCGGGTGAGGAGATGCACCGCCGGGTGCGCGACGATCACTGGCTGCATCTGCAGGGCGATCCGGCAAGCCACGCCGGACGCGCGCTGAAGCAGCAGCTGGTGGAGGGGTTCTGGCCCGCCGATGAGGACTGGCGCGCCTTAACTGCGTTTCGTACCCGGCAGATTTTCCTGCGCGGCTGGCGCGCGCTGGTGGCTTACAACCGGCCGTAAAAGGTCATGCGCGCGGTTTCGGACAGTGCGATACCGGGCTGGGTGTTGTAGGCCAGCACCGCCAGCATGCGCGTAACATCACCTTCGGTGGGTGTCACGCGATGCAGCGAATTGCGGCCGCGAAACAGCACCAGATCGCCGGCATCGATCTCCAGCGCCTCAACCGGCTGGCGCTGATCAAGCACGGCGGCGACGCCGTCGTAGTTCATCTCGCCGGCATCGGCATCGCGCAAATCTTTTACATACTCAAATACACCTCCGCCGCGCGGTTTTTGCACCAGCAGCGTGATGGCGAATGAGGAGTTGTCAAAATGCCAGCCGAGTTCCTGACCGTCAGGTGCGTAATGCAGATTGATGGACGACAGCGGGTCGGCATACGGATACAGCGCGTCTTCGTCCAGCACATCACACAGAAAGCGTTTAAACAGTTCGTCATTGTACAGCTGACGCAGCGGCGATTCCGCCGCAATCACATCGTCGGTGATGCAGCCTTTAGTGCTGATCACGTCACGATTGCGCGGATGATCGGCACGGTACGCCTCGTCCGGCTTCAGCAGATAGACGTTGTGCTTGCTGACGGTGTGGTAAGCCAGATGGCGCTGGGCCAGTCCGTCAGCCACGATCGCCTGCAGCGCAGCCGGTTGCAAAAACTGACGCAGCACCAGCGCGCCGTGTTGCTCCAGCTGCTGGCGACAGTGCCGACGCCAGTCGGCGTCGGCCAGTGGGTGCAAATCAAATCGAATCAAAGCAGACATCGCGGTGGTTCTCTGAGTTGGCAGGTGTAGAGACTGTAACGGCCTGATATGTTGATGCCTAACGATAAATATTTAACGCCTTGCTAAGGAAACCTTAATGCCTGCACCCGCGTCGCGTTTGCCGAAAATCAGCGTGATTCAGTCGTTCAAAGTGGCGGCGGAACTTGGTAGCCTGGCGAAAGCCGCCGCACAGCTGGCGCTGACGCCGGCTGCCGTCAGCCAGCAAATTCGTCAGCTGGAAGCGCAGCTGGGCAGCGCACTGTTTGTGCGTACCCAGAGCGGCGTGATGCTGACGGAAACCGGCAAAGAGTATCTGCGCTACGTCAGTGAAGCGTTCGACATTCTGCATCTGGGGCAGCAAAATTTGCGCCATGCGGCCAGCATGCCAAAGCTGACGCTCTATTCACTGCCGGCGCTGGCGTCGAAATGGCTGCTGCCGAATATCACCGCCTGGCGGGCTCACTGCCCGGACTGCGATCTCAGCCTGCACGGCACTCATGCGCCGGTGGATTTCAGCGCCACACCGGCAGATTTTGTCATCTGCTTTGGTGAGGATCGCTACCCGCAACTCGACAAGCAACGGCTGTTCTGTGACGAGGTGCTGCCGGTCGCCAGTCCGGCGCTGATACAGCGTTACCCGGGCGAGTCGTTGCTCAGCCAGGCGCCGTTGATCCATCTGGACTGGGGCAATGAAGGCCGCTTTCTGCCCGACTGGCGTAGCTGGTTTCAGGCCAAAGGCAGCATGGAGCCGGCGGCCCAGCCAGCATTCAGTTTTAATCTCACTTCCCTGGCCATAGACGCGGCGGTAGCCGGGGCCGGTGTGCTGCTGGGGCAGCGTCGCCTGATTGCCGGCGAACTGACGCGCGGCGCGCTACAGGTGGTGGATCCGCTCAGCCTGCCGCTGAGCAAACCCTATTTCCTCGCCTGGCCACAGCGCTCCCGCAGTCAGCCCGGCAGCGAGGCGCTGATTCAGTGGCTGACGCAGCTGGCGAGTTAACAAACTGTTAACTGCCGCAGCGTTCTGCGACAGGGATTGCCCTATGCTGATGCGCTTTGTGCGCAGTTGCGAAGAAAGGGAGTTCAGGCACGATGATTGATACCTCATTCTGGCTGACCACGCTGGTGGTCAGCATCACAATTTTGCTGTGGGCGCTGGCGCGGTTGCCGGAATACCTTACCGCGCTGCTTTTTTTTGCGGCGGCGATGCTGCTGTCCATAGCGCCAGCCAGCAGCGTATTCAGCGGTTTTGCCTCCTCAGCGTTCTGGCTGGTGCTGAGCGGTTTTGTGCTGGGCGCGGCGATCCGCAAAGTGGGCCTTGCCCAGCGCTGGGCCAACTGGCTGGTGGTGCCGTTCAGCCAGAGCTGGCCGCGGATGGTGGCGGGCACGGTGCTGCTGAGTTATCTGCTGGCGCTGGTGATGCCGTCGAACATGGGACGCATCGCGCTGCTGATGCCGGTGGTGCTGGCGCTGGGCGAGCGGGCCGGTATCCGGCCGGGCAGTCGCGGCAGCATTGGACTGGCGCTGGCGGTGGGCTTCGGCACCTTTCAACTCTCTGCCAGTATTCTGCCCGCCAACGTACCAAACCTGGTGCTGAGCGGCGCGGCGGAAAGCGCGTATCAGCTGCATTTGCAATGGCTGCCGTGGTGGCTGCTGCACATGCCGGTGGTGGGGCTGGGCAAAGGTATTCTGCTGGTTGCCTGCATTACGTTACTGTTCCGCGCTCAGCCGCAGCCGGTGGCAACGCGGGAAGCATTGCCGGCGCTCAGCGGGCGCGAATGGCGGCTGATTGCCCTACTGGCCGTCACGTTACTGTTGTGGATGACCGACAGCCTGCATGGCTTATCCGCTGCGTGGATCGGACTGGCCGCGGCTTGTCTGTGTTTGTTACCGCGCGTGGGCTTTCTTTCGGGTGACGATTTTGCCAGCGGCGTCAATTTCCGCACCTGCATCTACATCGCCGGCATTCTCGGCGTCGCCACGGTGGTGGTGGACTCTGGCCTGGGGCGGCTCATCGCCAATGCACTGCTTCACCTGCTGCCGCTGCATGATTCGCCGTCATTCAGTAATTTTGCCGTGCTCAATGCGCTGGTGACGCTGCTGAATTTTGTGCTCACCGCCAACGGCGTGCCGGCGATGGTCACGCCGATGGCGCAGGAGCTGGCTGCCGCTTCGGGCTTTCCGCTACTGAGCGTGGTGATGTTGCAGGTTTTTGCCTACGCCACCCCGCTGCTGCCATATCAGGCGTCGCCCATCGTGGTGGCAATGGGGCTGGGGAATGTGCCTGCCAGAGCCGGTCTGCAGCTGTGCCTGCTGGTGTTTGTACTGAGCGCGCTGCTGCTGTTACCGCTGGATTATCTGTGGTTCCGGCTGCTAGGCTATGCCTGATACGCCGTCAGAGGTCACGAATTCGCTATGTCAGCTACTAACGATTGGGTTGATTTCCGTCGCGATGAGGAGACGGGCATCGAAAGTGTTAACGCGCACTTCTGCGGCCACGCTTACGATCCGCACGACCACGACGAATTGCTGGTCGGCGTGACGCAGCAGGGGCTGCAGCGCTTTAACTGTCACCGCGCGCTGCACACCAGCACGCCGGGCCGCGCTATTCTGATTGAGCCGGGCGCGGTACACGATGGTCACGCGCCCGATGCCGCCGGTTTTACCTATGTGATGCTTTATCTGCCGCAACCCTGGGTGGCGGAGATGATGCAGCGCCGCGGGCTGGGCGATGTGGCGAATATTCAGGGGGCGTTTCGCTCCACGCTCACCGATGATGCGCAGCTGGCCTCCGCGATTCAGCAGGCATGGTTTGCGGTGCATCAGCAGGAAGGGCGACTGGCGCGCGATCAGAGCCTGGATCATCTGCTCACGCTGCTGTCCCGGCATCTGGAAAATAAACCCGGCGTGCAGCTCAGTGACGCCCAGCGGCAGATGCATCTGCTGCGTGACTATCTGCACGATTTTATGGCGCATGATATCGGGCTGGACGATCTGTCGCGCTTGTCCGGCATCGATCGTTTCCGCCTGACGCGCCAGTTTAAGCAGGCGTTTGGTCAGTCGCCGCATGCCTATCTGGTGCGGCTGCGGCTGCGTAGCGCGCGTGCGCTGCTGGCACAGGGCGTTGAGCCAGTGCAGGTCGCAGCGCAGGTGGGCTTTGCCGACCAAAGCCACCTTGGCCGCTGGTTCCAGCGTGCTTATCGCCTCACGCCCGCCGCCTATCAGCGCCAGTGCACAAACGTTCTATACCGCTCTCTGCCAGCTATCCGATGATGGGATTTTTAATCCTCAGCGGAGAGTTCTGACAGATGTTTGATACCAAAATTGCCCTGATCGTACGTGATGATTTAGCCACCTGGCAGCGCCTGAATGTGGTGGCTTTTCTGGCGACCGGCATTGCGGCAGCCGCGCCGGAGATGATGGGTGAACCCTACGTCGACGCGCTCGGTCGTCAGTACGGCAACATGGCCGGTCAGCCGATGCTGGTGTTTGCCGCCGATTTAGCCGGCCTGCAACGGGCGCATCGCCAGGGCGTAGAGCGTGAATTAACGCTGATTCCTTACGTCGAAGCGATGTTTTCCACCGGCCACGATGCCGCCAACCGCGCGGTGTTTCTGGCCGAAGACGCCGATAATCTCAACCTGGTGGGGATCGCGCTGCGCGGCCCGAAAAAGGCGGTGGATAAAGCCATTAAAGGGCTGGCGCTGCATGGTTGAACGGCGGGTGCGCCTGTTCAATCTGTTCTGCCGCCATTAACAGCACATCTTCCCGGTCGCGCAGCGCCAGAAGCTCCAGGCCGATGGGTAATACTTCCGTACTCAGGCCGACCGGAATGCTGATTGCCGGTGCGCCGGTGACGGCTGAGATCAGCGCGTTGCTGCCAGGCTGTAACTCGCCATGCTTCACCGGCGGATGGCGGACGACCGGATAAGCGAGCAGGTCGATCTGCTGCTGCTGAAAAAACTGCGCCAGCTGCTGATACAGCCTCTGCTGGCGCAGCTGCACCTCGCGATAGCCGTCACTCTTCATGCCGGGATGCTGCGCGCGGGTTTTGAAGGTGGCCTCCAGCTGGGGATGATAGCGTCCTGACGCGGCAATCGCCGCCAGCGTGCGCAGCGATGCCTGCGGTTTATCCGCCAGCCAGGCGGCCAGCGCGTCGGCAAATTCATAGGCAATAATATTGGCTTCCGTCGCCAGCGTCTCCAGCTGCGGCCAGCTCAGCATGCGCGGCTGAAACGGTGCCACAGCATCCTGCACCGCCTGGTTAATCTCCGTTTCCTCTACGGCAAATCCTTCCTGCCAGATGCCGATACGCAACGGCCGGTCGGGACGGGAAAAATGCTGGCCCGTGAGTATTTCACTGATCAGCCGCAAATCAGCCGCGTAGCGCACCAGCGGTCCGGGGATATCCTGGGTAGGCGACAGCGGCACGATGCCAGCGCTGCTCAGTGCACCGCGCGTCATACGTAAGCCAAACAGGCCATTAAATGCGGCCGGAATGCGCACCGAACCGGCGGTATCACTGCCTATCGCCAGCGGTACGAAGCCTGCGGCCACCGCCACGGCTGAACCGCTGCTTGAACCTCCCGGAGAACGGCCTTGCTGCCAGGCATTATGGGTGAAGCCGCTCAGCGACGACGCGCCGGTGATGCCTGCCGCCAGTTCATGCATGGTGGTTTTGCCGATGAGGATTGCGCCAGCCTGACGCAGAGCCGTAACCAGCGGTGCATCCTCGCTGGCAATCACATCGCGCAGCAGCGCCGAACCGGCACTGGTCGGCCAGCCTTTGACTTCAATGTTGTCTTTAATCAGCAGCGGAATACCGGCCAGTGGGCCAACTGGCGCATTCTGCTGCCGTGCGGCATCGCTGGCAGCGGCCGCAGCCAGCGCGTCATCGGCAAACAGCCAGCTGATGGCGTTGTAGCGCGGCTGATCTACGTCAGCAATGCGCTGCAGCGCAAATGTGGTGAGCTGGCGTGCGCTCACCCGGCGCTGGGCCAGCGCCTGTTGCATATCCCCCAGCGACGCGGTGAGGTAATCAACGTATTGCATGGTTCAGGCCTCCACAGGAATCCATTGCCGCTCTGGCGAAACCCGGCCGCACGAATTGCCGGCAAAGTGTGAGCTGCACCAGAGTGCCTGATGGCGGATGCACCAGTCTATCAGTAACTGACGTGACGTTACGGCGCGTGGTAAATCCTCACAAAAAACTGAGTTCCATTGCGGATGTGCAAACTGAACTGGATGATGCATCACATCACCGCTAAATACCGCGTGGGCACCGGCGCTTTGCAGCACAATTGAAGCGTGATCGACGCTGTGGCCCGGCGTCGGCATATAGCGCAGCACACCGGCAAACAGCGGGGAGTGCTGCACATCAATGGTTTCCAGCTGGCCGCTCGCCAGCAGCGGCGCAAAACTATCGTGATACAGCGCCTGCATCGACGGCAAGCTGCGGCACTGTGCCAGTTCACGCGCTGAACAGATGTAACGCGCATGACGAAACATCGGCTGCCAGCGGCCAGCGCGCCAGCAGGTATTCCAGCCGACGTGATCGGTGTGGATATGCGTCATCAGCACCAGCGTCACTTCATCAGGGTCGACGCCCGCTTCGGCCAGACGTTGCGGCCACGCGGTTTGCAGCTGGTGAAACAGCGGCTTGTTATCGCGGTTACGGCCATTGCCCGTTGCGGTATCAATCACGATGGTGTCGCGAGCGGTGCGCACCACCCAGCTATGGATGGATAGCTCTGCTGGCTGCTGTGCCAGCGTGTCGCCCATCGTCTCGCGGTGTGCCGGAAACAGCGCAGCGAAGGGGAGTGAGCTGGTCTGCTCGATCACTTTATCAATGCTGCATTCACCTATGTGCAGGGTCATATTGCCTCCTTAAAGCGTGGTGCCTGTTACTGCAGGTCACTATACTGAGGGCTATGTCATTATTTAAATCGATTAAAATCATGAAAAGCATCAATGAAAATGATTTCAGCAAAATCGACCTTAACTTATTGATTGTGCTGATGGTGATGTATGACGTGCGCAGCGTAACCCAGGCGGCAAACCGGCTTTATCTGGGGCAGCCGGCGGTCAGCGCGGCATTAAAAAGATTGCGGGCAATGTTTGACGATGCGTTGTTCGTGCGTTCCTCGCAAGGCATGACGCCCACGCCACGCGCAGAGCAGCTGGTGCGGCAGATCGCACCGCTGCTGCAGAGCGTCCATCGCGTTATTTTCACTGCCGATCGTTTTGATGCCGCGCACGATAGCTGCAGTTTTACGCTCGGCATGAGCGACTGGCTCGAGCACTGGCTGATGCCCGATTTACTGCTGCAGCTGGCCGACTCGGCTCCGAATATTGATATCCGGGTGGTGGCTGCCGATCCGTGGCAGGCCATTCCGCTGATGGAGCAGCAGCAGGCTGACGTGGTGGTGACCGTCGGAGAGGAAACCAGCCGCGATCTTACGCGGGAGCACATTGCGCGCGCCGGCTTCCGCACGGTATGGCATCGCGGACAAATTGACCTTGCGCCACCGCTGACGCTGGCGCAGTTCGTGCAGTATCAGCATGCGCTGGTCTCCTATCGCGGCGTGAGTGAAAGTGCGCTGGACGCCGCGTTAGCCCGCGAGGGACTGACGCGCCGCGTACGCTATGTCACGCCGCACTTCTCGGTGTTACCGCTAATGTTGCAGCGTCTGCCGCTGTTCGCGACCGTTCCGCAGGGGCTGGTGCAGGCATGGCAACAGCGCTATGCGCTGAGTACGGCGGCGGTGCCGATCGGCATGCCGGATTATGCGCTTTCGCTGCTGTGGCATAACGCCCGGGCCGAAGACCCGGCGCACCGCTGGCTGCGCGCCACGCTGCGTCAGCTGATCGAACGCAAGCTGGCGTGAAACGCTTACCACGGCACTACGCGGCCGAGGTAATCGAGATAGTGCAGGCCGCCGCGTCCGGTCTGGCTTTCCACCGTGTTGAGCAGATTCGGGATGCTCTCCTCAATGCTCAGTCGCGCCCCGGCACCACCCATGTCGGTGCGCACCCAGCCGGGGGCCAGCAGCAGTAGCGTGCGTGCATCGTCGTGACGCGCGGCGAAGCTGCGCATAAACATATTCAGCGCCGCTTTACTGCCGCGATACACCTCGTAGTTGCCATGGGTGTTGTTGGTGAGACTGCCCTGGCCGGAGGACATCACCGCCAGCGTGCCGCGCGCGCTGACGTTGTTTCTGAAGGTTTCCAGCACACGCAGCGGGCTCAGCGCGTTGGTGACCATTACGCGAATAAACTCTTCCGTCGACACATCGGCAAGGGTTTCGCGATCGTCATTTTTCACGCCCGCATTGACCAGCAGCAGATCGAACTGCTGGCCGCTTAGCCGCAGATGCAGGGCGTTGACCTCTGCTGGCACGGTGATGTCCACGCTCTCCACCGTCAGCTGCTGCGGGTAGCGCTGCGCCAGCTGTTGCAGCGCGTGAAGGGAGTGCTGGCGGCCGGTCGCCACCACCTGATAGCCACGCTGCAGCATATTCTCCGCCAGCGCGAAGCCGAGGCCGCGCGAAGCACCAATTAATAAAGCACGGGAAGCCTTGTTCATAACCCTCTCCTGGTTTTGGGGTGAGTGAAAAGTCTACCCTTGCATGACAACAGGCGGAACGCGCAGCATCTGCATAGATAACCTGCAGCAAACGCCTTGCCAGATGGCGCTCAATCGATAAGGATGATGCGATGAATAGCGTCGATTTGAATTTACTTCCTGCGCTGGACGCGCTGCTCAGTGAAGGCAGCGTAGTGGGCGCTGCGCGTCGCCTGGGGCTGAGCGAGTCAGCAATGAGCCGCACGCTGGGGCGACTGCGTGCTGCCACCGGCGATGCGCTGCTGGTGCGCGCCGGGCGCGTGATGGTGCTGACGCCACACGCCGAAGCGCTGCGCAGCCAGGTGCATGCCACTTTGCAGGACACGCAGGCGCTGCTGAGTCCACCCGCGCAACGCTTTGCCGCCGCTGAGCTGCAGCGCCACTTCACGCTGCGTACCAACGAAGGATTTGTCGAAGCGTTTGGCAGCGCGCTGATCGCCGCAGTCCGCGCACAGGCGCCTGGCGTGCAGCTGCGCTTCATGCCGAAAGCAGAGAAAAATGATCGACCGCTGCGCAGCGGCGACGTCGATCTGGAGATTGGTGTTCTGGGCAATATGGGACCGGAGATTCGGCTGCAGGCGCTGTTTCGCGATCGCTTCGTCGGCGTGGTGCGCGCCGGGCATCCGTTACTCGCGGACGTGACGTTGGCGCAGCTGGCCGCATATGGTCACATCGTGGCGTCAAGGCGTGGTGAGCTGGGCGGGCCGGTGCATGAGGCGCTGCTCGCCGCCGGTTTTACCCGCCAGGTGGCCGCCGTGGTACCCGCTTTTTCCACTGCCGTCGCGCTCACGCTGCACAGCGACTGGCTGGCGCTGGTGCCGCATACGCTGTGCCTGCACCATCCGTTAATCAAAGATAATCCGGCATTTGCGATATTTGAATTACCGTTTGCCACGCCAGAGGTGACGGTGTCACAGCTATGGCATCCGCGACTGGAGCAGGATGCCGCACATCGCTGGTTGCGTGACACGGTACGGCAGGTATGCCGCGCTTAGATCAGCCGCCGCGCACCGATCCGCGCCATACCACATCAGCCTGATACAGTAGCGTGTCGTGCTGCTGCTCACTCTGCGGCGTAAAACCACTCTCCGCCTGTTCCGTCTGCGTCAGCCAGGCGATGGCGTCGCGGGCAAAGCGCTCCACCGGCTGGGCGAAGGTGGTGAGATTGTAAGAGGACCAGCCAGCCTGCGCGATGTTGTCATAGCCGATAAGGCACAAATCCTCCGGTACGCGCAACTGGAAACGGTGGCGCGCTTCATCCATGAAACCGCAGGCCATCAGGTCGGTGACGCAGAACACTGCGTCCGGGCGCTGATGACGCGTCAACAGGCGATGCGCCAGAATCTGACCACTCTCATACGAGGTGGTGCCAAACCGCTCCACGCTGACCGTCAGTCCGGCGCGCTCCGCCACGGCGATAAACGCCGCTTCGCGTTTGATCAGGCTCGGCGTACCGGCCAGCGAATTGGCGAACGCCAGCTGACGACAGCCGGCGCGCTGAAACGCCATCACCGCCGTTTCGGCCGCCGCCTGCGCGTCGAGGTTGATGCTGAGCGAGCCCGGCAGCGCTTCGTCGCGGTTGATCAGGATGATGCGCTGACCGTGCTGATAACACTGGCGGGTGATGGTGCGATCCGGCATGCCGGAAAGGATGATGGAGGCGTCGGCGCGAAAATTGATCGCCTGCAGCAGCGCGGCGGAAACGCTGTTGTCGGAACGATCGGTATTAATCAGCATCGCCACTTTGCCCGCTTCCTGTAAAAACTGCGTCAGCCAGCGCACCAGCGTGGCGCGGTAAGGCGTGGCGATTTCAGAGACGATCAGGCAGACGATGCCGCTGCGGTTGCGCACCAGCCCGCGCGCCAGGTGGTTAACGTGATAGCCCAGCTCCTGCGCCGCTTTCATCACCCGGGCACGCGTGGCTGCAGAAACGCTGGCACCGGGCGTAAAGGCGCGCGACACCGCCGAACGCGACACGCCCGCGCGATCGGCCACATCCTGTGCGCTCACCCCGGCTTTGTCATTCTGCATCTTCAACTCCTCACAATTACGGCTGAAAAGCAGTCTGCCGTAAATTGCAAAGCTGTGCAATTTGTCTGCGATCACATTTGTTGCATTTTTGTGACACATCCTGTCAATTACAGATTGCGCTATTTGACAGGCTATTTTCTGTTCATTACTAATTTGCACACACGTGCAAATAAAAACCTCTGTTAAGCACGGAACCCTGCCAACCAAGGAGAACATCATGCGCTACACCTCACTGGCCACTGCGCTGTCCCTCAGTTGCACCGCGCTGCCGTTTGCTGCGACGGCCGCTGGCAATCTCAATATGGTCTGCTCGGCGGACGTGGTGGTGTGCGAACACATGACGCGCATTTTCAGCCAGGCACATCCGGATATTAAAGTCAGCATGGTGCGCCTGTCAGCGGGTGAAGCCTATGCCCGCCTGCGCAGCGAAGCGCGTAACCCGCGCACCGACATCTGGTGGGCCGGCACCGGCGATCCGCATATGCAGGCGGCGGAAGAGGGGCTGACGCAGCCGTATAAATCGCCGCTGCTCGACCAGCAGCAGGACTGGGCGCAAAAGCAGGCGGAAAACTCAGGTTACCGCACGGTCGGGATTTATGCCGGTGCGCTCGGCTGGGGCTACAACACCAAACTGCTGGCGGATAAAAAGCTCAAAGCGCCAGCCTGCTGGGCTGATTTGCTTGATCCGGCCTTCAAAGGCGAAATTCAGATTGCCAATCCGAACTCGTCCGGCACCGCCTATAACACCCTGGCGACGCTGGTGCAGATCATGGGCGAGGACAAAGCGTTTGATTACCTGAAAAAGCTCAACGCCAACATTTCCCAGTACACCAAATCCGGCTCGGCGCCGGTGAAGGCGGCGGCGCGCGGCGAAACCACCGTGGGCATCGTGTTTATGCACGACGCGGTGGCGATGGAAGTCGACGGCTTCCCGATCAAAACCGTCGCGCCCTGTGAAGGCACCGGCTACGAGATTGGCTCAATGTCGATCGTCAAAGGGGCACGCAATCTGGCCAATGCCAAAGTGTGGTACGACTGGGCGCTTAGCGCCGAAGCGCAGTCGCACATGAAAGAGGCCAAATCCTTCCAGCTGCCGTCAAACCGCAACGCAGAGATCTCCGAATACGCGCCGCGCTTCGAGAACATCAAACTGATCGATTATGACTTCAAAACCTACGGCGATTCCGCCAAACGTAAAGCGCTGCTGAGCCGCTGGGATAAAGAGATCGGCGCCAGCGCGCAGTAATGCCGCATCGCCGGACGCTGCCGCTGACGGCGGCTTGCCGGTTCCGACAGCGCTAAGGATGGCGCGATGATCCCGCATTGAGGTAACACATGAACGCAAATAATCGCCGTCTGACAGGCGCGCTGCTGCTGGGCGCCGTCGCGCTGTTGCTGCTGCCGTGGTACAGCCTGGAAGCAGGCTTTTTCGATAGCGGCTGGCTGCTTAACCTGTGGCGTGATGAAGCCAGCGCGCCGGCGCTGTGGCAGATCGGCAGCCATCCGTGGCTGGCGCTCGCCGTGGCGCTGCTGGCGCTGTGCGCCGCCTGCGGTTTACTGCCCGGCAGCGCACGCAGCAGGTTGCTGCTGCTGTTCAGCGCGCTGGGCGTGATCTTCCTGATTGTGGAAGGGCACGCGATTGGCTACAGCGGCTGGAGCTGGCTGTGGCTGGAAAACCGCTTCGGCGCGCTGCCGCAGGGACAGCCAGCGATGGGCGCTGGCGCGCTCCTGCTGCTGACCGTGTTTTTGCTGCTGTTCTCGTTTGCGCTGGCCGAACGCGGCGTGCTGAAAGGCGATGCCTTTGTGGTGGCGTCGCTGGTGCTGCTGACTGCGCTGGTTAGCATCTTCGTACTCTATCCGGTGCTCAGCATGTTTGTGGTGTCGGTGCAGGACGTTGACGGCAGTTTCAAACCGGACGGTTTGATCAGCAATTTACAGGATCCGTCGATCTGGAGCCTTGCCTGTCTGAAAGGCGGCACCTGCGGCACCGCGTGGCGCACGCTGTGGCTGGCGCTGATGACCGCCAGCGGTTCGACGCTGCTGGGTCTGGCCTTTGCCCTGGCGGCAACGCGCACGCCGCTGCCCTGCAAGAAAGCGCTGCGCATGCTGACCATTCTGCCAATCATCACGCCACCGTTCGTGATTGGTCTGGCGCTGATTTTGCTGTTCGGTCGCTCGGGCGTAGTGACGGAGCATCTGGCGGCGCTGTTTGGCATCGAGCCCGGCCGCTGGCTGTATGGCCTGACCGGTATCTGGATTGCTCAGGTGCTGTCGTTCACGCCGATTGCTTTTCTGGTGCTGATTGGCGTGGTGGAGGGCGTCAGTCCGTCGCTGGAAGAGGCGTCGCAAACGCTGCGCGCCAACCGCTGGCGCACCTTCAGCCGCGTTTCGCTGCCGCTGATGGCGCCGGGTCTGGCTAATGCCTTTTTGATCAGCTTCATCGAAAGCATGGCCGATTTTGGTAATCCGATGGTACTGGGCGGCAGTCACGGCGTACTTTCGACCGAAATTTTCTTCTCGGTGGTAGGCGCGCAAAACGATCCGAGTCGCGCCGCGGTGCTGGCGATGATTCTGCTGTGCTTCACGCTGGCCGCCTTTGTGCTGCAGCGGCTGTGGCTGGGTGGCAAAAACTTCGCCACGGTGACCGGCAAGGGCGACGGCGGCAAACATGGTCAGCTGCCGCGTCTGCTGCGCTACGGCGTATACGGCATGGTGATTCCGTGGGGTCTGTTTACCCTGGTGATCTACGGCATGATTGTGGTCGGCGGCTTTGTGCAGTCGTGGGGCCTGAACGATGCGCTGACCATCGAGCACTATGTGCGCGCTTTCCGCGTCAGCGTCAGTGACGGTCATCTGCTGTGGAGCGGCGTGGCGTGGAACTCGTTCTGGACCACGCTGGAAATTGCCCTGATTGCCGCACCGCTCACCGCCGTGGTGGGCCTGCTGACCGCCTGGCTCATCGTGCGGCAGAAATTTGCCGGTCGTCAGACGTTTGAGTTTCTGCTGATGCTGAGCTTTGCCATTCCCGGCACGGTGATCGGCGTTAGTTATGTGATGGCCTATAACCTGCCGCCGCTGGAGATTACCGGCACGGCAATGATCCTGATTGCCTGCTTTGTGTTCCGCAATATGCCAGTCGGCGTGCGCGGCGGTATCGCAGCGATGAGCCAGCTGGATAAGAGCCTTGATGAAGCGTCACTGACGCTGGGCGCCAGCAGTTTCCGCACGCTGCGCAAAGTGGTGCTGCCACTGCTGAAACCGGCGATCAGCGCGGCGCTGGTGTACGCCTTTGTCCGCGCCATTACCTCGATCAGCGCGGTGATCTTCCTTGTCAGCGCCCAGTACAACATGGCGACGTCCTACATCGTCGGGCTGGTAGAGAATGGCGAATACGGCGTCGCCATTGCTTATTCGACAGTACTGATTGTGGTGATGCTGCTGATCATTGGCGTGTTCCAGTGGCTGGTGGGCGAGCGTCGCCTGCGCCGCGTGGCGCGCCCGGTGGACGTCGCCGCGCCACCTGCTTCCCCTTCGTTAACTCAGGAGAGTGCCGTATGACCGCGATTACTGCTGGTTCCGTGGTGTTTGAACACGTCGAAAAACGCTTTGCCGGTTTTACCGCGCTGCCGGATTTATCGCTGACGGTGGAGCCGGGTACGCTGGTGACGCTACTGGGGCCTTCCGGCTGCGGTAAAACCACCACGCTGCGCCTGCTGGCCGGCCTGGAACATCCGACTTCGGGGCGCATTTTGATTGGTGGCAAAGACGTGACGCATCTGCCAGCCAACGAGCGTGACGTGGCGATGGTGTTTCAATCCTACGCGCTGTTTCCGCATATGAGTGCGCTCGACAACATCATGTACGGCCTGCAATCGTCCGGCATGAGCAAAAAGGAAGCGCAGGATCGTGCGCGCGAAGGGCTGAAACTGGTCGGGCTGGAGAGTCAGGGGCAGCGGCTGCCGTCCGAACTCTCTGGCGGGCAGCAGCAGCGTATTGCGGTGGCGCGCGCGCTGGTGCTGGAGCCGCAGGTACTGCTGCTGGATGAGCCGCTCTCCAATCTCGACGAGCGCCTGCGTCGCCGGGTGCGCACGGATATTCGTGATTTGCAGCAGCGGCTGGGCTTCACGGCGGTGTATGTCACGCACGACCAGGAAGAGGCGCTGGCGGTGTCGGATAAAATTATTGTCATGAAAGAGGGCGATATTGCTCAGCAGGGCGCGCCGGAAAGCCTGTATCACGCGCCCAATTCGGTGTTCATCGCTGACTTTATGGGCGAAGCCAATATTCTGCCGTGCGAAGTCGAACAGGTAGAAGGCAGCGAAGCGCTGGTGCGACTCGGCAGGCAGCGCTATCGCGTGCGCGGTAACGGCGTCGCGACCGGCTCCGCGCAGCTGTCGGTCAGACCGCAGTTCATTACCCTGCACAGCGGTGCTGAAGGCGCACTGCGCGGCGAGGTGACGCATGCCACCTGGCTGGGCGATCACATCGAATACGAGGTCAACACGGAACTGGGCTCGCTGTTTATCGTCGATGCGCAGATGGAGCAGCAGCTGCCGCTGGCCGCACGGGTGGCGATTGATTTTAAACCTCAGGGTCTGGCCCTGATTGCCGGTTAATTTAAGGATAACGCATGAGTGATACGAAAAATGACGCGCTGCAATCGCGTCTGCTGCTGGCCGAACGCGTCGCGCGGGCGGGCGGGGAGAAGGCGCTGGCCTACTTCAATCAGCGTGACACGCTGGTGGTCGAAACCAAGCACGACCTGCAGGATGTGGTATCACGCGCTGACCGCGAGGTGGAACAGATGATCGACCAGCAGATTCGCGCCAGCTTCCCGGACGACGGTTTTCTTGGCGAGGAGTACGGCCTGCAGCCGGGCACGTCAGGCTATACGTGGGTGGTTGACCCGATTGACGGCACCAGCCCGTTCCTCAACGGTATGCCAAACTGGTGTGTTTCCGTTGCGGTGCTGCATGACGGCGTACCGGTGATTGGCGTGATCTTTGCGCCGACCTATCAGGAGTGCTACGTCGCCGCGCTCGGCCAGGGCGCAACGCTGAATGGCCGCCGTTTGCAGGTGGACCCATCACGTACGCTGCAAAATCACGTTACCGGCTTTGGCGCTAATAGCTATGTCAGCCCGGAAGAGGTAGGCCGCCTGCTGGCGTCACTGCTGGCAGCGGGTGGCAACTTTATCCGTATCGGATCTGGTGCGCTGATGCTGGCGTGGGTGGCAGCCGGACGCGTGGTGGGCTATTTCGAACCTTACATGCACGCGTGGGATTGCCTGGCCGGTTACTGTCTGGTGAAAGAGGCCGGCGGCTGGTATCACCCGTTTAATACTGAGGGCGACCGGCTGTTGAAAGGCGCGCAGGTGCTGGCGGTGGCGCCGGGTGCACAGGCGGAGCTGAGGCGGATTGCCGGCGTTTAAGTGGTGCATTTCACGGCCGCGCGGCGTTTTTCAGGTCGCCATCCATGGCGACCTTACAACGCTTGCGCTGTCGTTACTGGATAATCGCTGATTTTTAACGATTACGTGGTGACTCAAACCGCCACGAACTCGCGGTATCCCGACCAAATCACATACACCGCGAAATAACAAAAAATCAGCGCTGAGGCGAGATACGAATACTTCAGCAGGCGCTCGCCTAACAGCTTTCCGCCCATGCTGCCGATCAGGCAGATCACACAGGTCCACACCACCCCGGCGAGGAAAAACCCGCTTAGAAACCATGAGGTTGCACCGGCATCGCTGTGGCCGATGCGGGCTATCAGCGCGCCGCCCACGCTGGCGAACCACAGAATCGCCGTCGGTGACGACATCGCCAGCACGATGCCGCGCCGAAATTCGCGCAGCAGTGAACGATAAGGCTGGGTTTCAGCCGTGGGAATATCGATTTTTTTGGCCAGCGCGGCGTAAAGCATTTTAGCGGCAAACCACAACAGTAAGATGCCGCCGCCAATCCATAACAACCAGCGCACCGGCGTAAACTGCAGTACCACCGCCATGCCAGCCATCGCCAGCAAGGCGTAAATTAAATCGCCCACGCAGGTGCCCATGCCCAGCCAGAAACCGTGCAGATAACCGCGCTGCATCGCCAGCGTCAGCATGGCGATGTTGGCGAGTCCGATATCCAGACACAGCGATAAACTCAATAAAAAACCATTAGAAAACGGCAGCATAACGTCGTGACCATCCCTGAGTTCGGTAAAGGAA
This sequence comes from Pantoea sp. VS1, assembly GCF_002207995.1. NCBI lineage: Bacteria > Pseudomonadati > Pseudomonadota > Gammaproteobacteria > Enterobacterales > Erwiniaceae > Pantoea > Pantoea sp. VS1. Next base: position 224,361 of record NZ_NHZE01000045.1, on the reverse strand, counting down.
AGATTAAAGCATGCGTGCCGGGGCTTTTTACACTGCTTCCTGCCATCCATAACCAAACGCTATGACCTATTAGCAAAGGCACAATTAAATAAACCGATTTGTGAAGCCGATCGGCCTGCGCTGATTTGCGCGCAGGGAATGCCACTATAGTCGTTAACGAGACGTTAACAACGTCCGTTTCAATACAAAAAAATCAACCTGGTTTGGGCGCAGGCCCGTGAAAATTCCGATTATGGTGGAAAGACAATGAGTGGATACCCAAAACCGGCAACTGGCGGTTTAGCAACAAACTTAACCGTGGCAATATCACTGGCTCTATTGACGCTGGCGGGGAGTGCTATGGCGCAGAACACGGAACATCATCAAACAGCATTAGTCGGCACCTGGACCAGTATTCCGGATGCCCCTGCGGTACAAAAGCCGGATCGACCCAGTGAAGGTTTGTATCGCATGCAGGTCAACAGCGACGGGACGCTCAAGCCGCTGGAGGTGATCAGGATGAAAAGCCCGTCGTGGATCGTTAAATCACGCGACGGGCGGTTTGCTTATACCACCAATGAAGAGAATGCCGGTGCCGTTACCGCGCTGGCGATCGATAAACAGGGCGCAGTGCGTGTGCTGAATCAGGTCGACAGCCACGGCGAGCAGCCGACGCACGCCACTCTTAGCCCGGACGGCAAATTCCTGTTTGTCGCCAACTATTCGGTGGCGAAAGGCGGAGCAGGGGTAACGGTGTTCCCGATTGCGTCGGACGGCAAGCTGGGCGAACAGGTCCAGCATTTCGCGTTCAGCGAAGGCAGCGGCGTGGTAAAAGATCGGCAGGATGGCGGCCATGCGCACTCCACCACCTTTACCCATGATGGCCGCTATCTGTATGCGGCCGATCTCGGTGACGACAAACTGCATGCCTATCGCTACCACGCGGATCGGCGAGAGCCGCTGCAGGCGGATACCAGCCGTGATGTGAGCTTTGCGCCAGGTGCGGGCCCGCGCCATATGGTGTTCTCCGCCGACGGTAAACACGCTTATGTGATTACTGAAATGGCGGGCGAAATCGTGGTGTTCCGCGTCACTGATGACCGGCTGGAACGGCAGGCACAGGTAGCGCTGAATACGCAAAACAGCAGTGCCGCCTATAAAAGCGGTGGCGGCATCATTCTCAGCCCGCAGGGTAAATTCCTGATTGCCGCTAACCGCGGATCTGACAATCATCTGCTGGTGTTTAAGATTGCCGCCGATGGCAGCCTGACAGATCCACAGCGCTATGCCGCCGACGGTATTGAGCCGCGCGCGCTGGCGTTTGATAACAGCGGTAAACACCTCTATGTCACCAACGTGTTTACCAACACCATTACGCTGTTTGATTTTGATGCGCACAGCGGCAAGCTGAGCGCGCGCGGTGTGGCGGCGAAGCTGGCAACGCCAACCGACATCAAATTCTTTAACTAACTTCCCTTTCACTCATCCGGTGCGCGTGACGGCGCACCGTCTTCCGCCATAGCCGACAGCGCGCTTTCCAGCGAAGCCGGAAACATCTGGCCGTGACTGAGCCCGGGAAACAGCTGGAAGCGAGCCGCCAGGCCGTTCTCCTGCATGCCGTCGAGAGTGGTGCGAATCCGGCTCAGCACATCGCTGACGCCAGAACGGGATTCGCCGTTGCCTTCCATCAGCACCAGCTGCTTCTGCTTAAACGATGTGGGCGTCACCGCCGCCATTTGCTGCAACAGCGTTGCGTCGCCGCGCAGGGAAGGACTGGCGGCAAAATAGCGCTGGAAAAATCCGGAGGTCAAATAGCTGTCCAGCACAAACAGCCCGCCGTAAGAGTGGCCCCACAGCGCACGCTGCTGCGCATCGATCGGCAGATTCTGTTCGGCACGCGGCGCGATAGTCTGTTCCAGCAGCTGGCGGAAGGCGGCACTGCCGCCGGCTGGCCGGCCGCGACGATCCTGCATCTGTTGTGGCGGGGTGTAATCCAGCGTGCGCGCAGCGAGATCGAACGGCAGCGGGGTCTGATAGCCTACCGCCACCAGCACCGGCGGGTTGCCTGCCGCCAGCTTCTGCAACAGTGCTTCGCTGAGATGGTTCATCACCGCGTTGCCATCCAGCATATACAGCACCGCGTAACCGTTGGCCGGTGCCGGGTTACGTGGCACCGCCGTCCACACCTTGTAGTGGCGCTGGCCGTCAGCGGAATCAAACGTGTTAACAGTGAAGCGATACCAGGCAGAGCCTTTGTCGGCAATGTTGGGTCCGAGCGGCGTCATATCAGGCCGGGCGAAACCGACAGCGGGGCTGAGCAGCAGGCTCAGCAGGGTGAACAGCGGAATGATAAGGCGATAAATCATGGCGCTTCCTTACTAGCTGGCGAGTCAATTACTTCCGTGTCACAGCGAAAGCGCCAGACAGATTAGTGATAATGATTATTAATTTCAACAACCATTTTGCACCGTCACGCGCCGTGCGGAAGTGTAAAGATTTCGTCAGGATTGCCGATAACGTAGCGGTATAATACCAGCGAGGATAGTCAGGGTGATTAACGGTATCGGACCGGGTAGTTTCTCACCGCTCCATCTCAGCAGCGCCAGCGCACGCGTGACCAGCAGCACGGCAAGCAATGCGACCCGGCAAAATAGTCTGACGGCAGACGCCTCAGCGAAAGTCACCTTTAGCGAAGCCACCGACGCCATCTCTGCGGTGTACCAGATGACGCCGGCGCGCGTCACCGCCAGCACGCCTCTTTCGCCTGATATGCAGACGCAGGCGATGGGTGCGCTGCGCAGCTCGGGCGTCAGCATGAACGGCATTGGCAGCGCGTTGCTGAGCGCACTGACGCAGCAGCGTGACGATGTCACCATCAGCGTACCGGCCAGCGGCGGCGCGCAAACTGACACGCAGAGCGCGGTGGCGCTGGAGATTACCACTCAGTCCGGCGTGAGCCTCACCCTGCAGATGACGCGGCAGCAGGATGGCGTAGCGGTGGCGCTGAAAACCACTCACGGTAAGCTGAACGATGACGAAGCTGCGGCAATTGCCAAACTTTCCGGCGCGCTGGAGAAAACCCTGAGCGGGCTGGATAACGGCAACGGTAAACTGGATGTCGGTGACCTGCTCAGTTTTGACAGTAACCAGCTGGCCAGCGTAGATCTGAAAACCGACCTGCGTCGCAGCGGCGAAGTGATGCAGTCGCTGAATCTGCATGCCGACCCGGGTTCACGCTGGCTGGGTTTCCATAATGCCGACGCCAGTTTCAAACTGACGACGGACATGCGCAGCCTGGCGCAGGCCAGCAACGCCGGTCAGCAGCAGAGCGCCCTGGCGCAGTGGAGCGCGAAATTTGATCAGGCCGCTTCGCGCGGTCACGGCGATCGCGCGGCGCTGGCACTGTTTAAGCAGGGTTTCGAGAGCTTAAACAGCACCAGCGCGGCGGCCGGCCTGGCGATGCGCACCCCGCAGGCGATCACCGTAGGCGCGCATGCGGCGCAGGCCGGTGCTATCAGCGGCCTGGCGGATTTCTCGGCCAGCTATCACCAGACGGCGCGCTCCAGCAATCCGCTGAAGCCGGAAGAAGAAGATACTTTCGCTCTGGATGTGGCGCAGCGCAGCAGCCAGCAGAAGAACGGCGATACGCAGCGCATGACGCAGGAAACCCTGTTTAAGCTGAACGCCAGTTTTCATACCGCGCTGAGCGCCAGTTCGCCGCTGGCGCTCAATGAAACCAAAGAGTCACAAAACTATCACTACCACCAGATTCACGATGAAACGCGCAGCACCACTGAGGTGACGCAGGATGCGCAGGGCAATCTCACCGCCCGTTTCGCCCGGCAGCTGACGCAGCAGGAAACGGTGAAGACCTATCAGCTGGCGAAGCTGATTGACAGCACCAGCACACCGCACAGTGAGAAGAGTGAATCGACGCGCCACTATTCCCCGGCGATGTATCTGGCGCAGGCGTAATACCAGGATAACGTAATGCCCACTTTATTGCGCCAGCCCATGGCGCAATAAAACAATAATGTCATTTATCACTATCGATAGCGGAATTAATACTTAAGATTATTCACCCGTGTCACTCAGCGTAATAACCTTGTATCTCCGCGCCCGCTAACGCCTTCTTATCCCTGATAAATTCTTTATTCTCTTTCTGCATGCCGTTTGCCGGATATAGCATAACCGCGCTCTTTACCGCTGTTATTCCCGCTGATTATCATCGCGCTCAATCTGTTATTAAATTACGGCTCTCTGCCCTGGCAGAATGAGCCTGTGAATCACAGCAAAATAAAAAGTGAATCCAGCGATGACGCAAATCAGGGCTCAACAACTTCAGCGCGCGGCGGTGATCACGTCTGACGCGGCGGCAATCGACGCTGCCCGCCACCTGGCGGAACAGGCGAAAGCCGGGGCAGCCGAACGCGACCAAAAGCGTATCTATCCGCGTGAACTGCTCGATCAGTTCACCCAGCTGGGGCTGGGCAGTATCAGCGTGCCGCGCCAGTTTGGCGGCGGCGGTTTGTCGTTTGGTACTGTGGCGGAGGTGTTCCGCCTGATCTCCGCCAGCGATCCGTCGCTTGGCCAGATTCCGCAAAACCACTTCGGGCTGATCCAGTTCATCCTGGGGGAAGGCAGCGTGCAACAGCAGCAGCGCCTGCTCAGCGCGGTGGTACAGGGCCAGCGGCTCGGCAACGGCGGTCCGGAAAAGAACAGCAAACACACGCGTGATGTGCAGGCGCAGCTGGTGTCAGGTCCGGAGGGGTTACGGCTCAGCGGTGAAAAGTTTTATTCAACCGGTGCACTGTTTGCCGACATTCTGGTGACCACCGCGCAGCAGGAGGGCCAGCCGGTGATGGCGTTCATTCCGCTGCCGACGGCAGGGGTGGAGATTATCGATGACTGGTCGGGTATCGGTCAGCGCACCACCGCCAGCGGCACGGTGAAGCTCCAGCAGGTGGCGGTCGACGCCGGTTTGACCATCGCGCTACCGTCGCCCGATAAGCCAACGCTGCGCGGTGCCGTATCGCAGCTGATCCAGGCCGCGATTGACGCCGGGATCGCCCAGGGCGCGCTGGATGAGGCGCTGGCGTTTATTCACAGCAGCTCGCGTCCGTGGGTGGACGCGGGCGTGAGCCGCAACGCTGACGATCCTTACATTCTCGCCGATGTCGGGCGTATCAGCACCGAACTGAGCGCCGCCAACGCGCTGCTGGTGCGCGCGGCGCGCGTACTGGACAGCATTGACCCGCACGCGCTTACCGCTGCGCACTGCGCACGCGCCTCCATCGCGGTTGCAGAAGCCAAAGTGCTGACCACCGAAATTGCGCTGAAAGCCAGTGAAAAGCTGCTGGAGTGGAGCGGCAGCCGCGGCACATTGCTGAAGCATGGGCTGGATCGCCACTGGCGCAACGCGCGCACCCATACGCTGCACGATCCGGTGCGCTGGAAAACGCACGCCATCGGCAACTATTACCTCAATGATGTTCTGCCCGCGCGTCATGCGTGGATTTAAGGAGCGATGATGACGCAGGTTTTCGCTAAACAGCCGGCAGCACGCATCCGCAGCGCGCAGCAGGCCCTGCAGGTGGCAGAAGAGCTGGCTGAACGCTTTCGCAGCGGCGCAGCGCAGCGCGATCGGCAGCGTGAGCTGCCACATGCTGAACTTCAGCACTATTTCCAGTCCGGCTTAGGTGCCATTACCGTGCCGCGTGCGTGGGGCGGTATTGAGATTTCCAGCGCAGAACTGGCGCAGATTTTTGTCATTCTCAGCGCTGCCGATGCATCGATCGGTCAGGTGCCACAAAATCACTTCTACGCGCTGGAAGTGCTGCGCGTTAACGGCAGCGACGTCCAGCAGCAGCGGCTGTACAACGAAGTGCTGGCGGGCGTTCACTATGGTAACGCGCTGGCGGAGTTCGGCTCTGCGGCGGCGCATCAGCGCACCACCGCCTTCAGCCAGACCGCCAGCGGGCTGCGCCTCAATGGCGACAAATTTTACTGCACCGGGGCGCTGTTTGCCGACCGCATCCCGACGCTGGCCATCGCCGATGACGGCAAAGAACAGCTGGTATTTGTGCCGCGCCATCAGCCGGGCGTGACGGTGATTGATGACTGGAGCGGTTTCGGCCAGCGCACCACCGGCAGCGGCAGCGTGCAGTTTCGTGATGTGGCGATCGCGCCGGACGATGTGGTGCCGTTTCACAGCGCGTTTGAGCGGCCGACCACCGTCGGACCGTTTGCCCAGATTATGCATGCGGCCATCGACCAGGGCATTGCCCGCGCGGCCTTCAACGACATGCTGGCTTTTGTGCAGCAGCGCGCGCGGCCATGGCCGGACAGCGGCGTCGAGCGAGCCTGTGACGATCCGCTGACGCTGGATCGCACCGGGCGGCTCGCCGCACGACTCAGCGCCGGTGATGCGTTACTGGATGTCGCCGGGGAGGCGGTCGATGTCGCCCAACGCAACCCGAGCGCTGAACACGTCGCGCTGGCATCGGTTGAAGTGGCGAAAGCCCGTGCCTGGACCACTGAGGTGGCGCTGGAAGCCGGCAACCTGCTGTTTGAGCTGGGCGGATCGCGCGCCAGCCTGCGCGAGCACAATCTCGATCGCCACTGGCGCAACGCGCGTACCCATACGCTGCATGACCCGGTACGCTGGAAATATCCGGTCATCGGCAACTATCTGCTTAACGGCGTGCTGCCACCGCGACGGGGAACGCTATGAGCCGCAAACAGATTCTGCTTAATGCTTTTAACATGAACTGCGTGGGGCATATTCACCATGGCATGTGGACCCATCCGCAGGACCGCTCAGTGGAGTTCAATTCGCTGGCGTACTGGCTGGATTTAGCGCGTCTGCTGGAGCGCGGCCTGTTCGACGGACTGTTCATTGCCGATATTCTCGGCGTTTACGATGTGTATCAGCAGGGTATCGACCTGACGGCGCGCGAGTCCATTCAGCTGCCGGTGAACGATCCGCTGATGCTGATTTCCGGCATGGCCAGCGTGACGCAGCACCTGGGCTTTGGCGTGACCGCCAATCTGAGCTACGAAGCCCCTTATCCTTTTGCCCGCCGCCTGTCGACGCTCGACCATCTGACCAATGGCCGCATCGGCTGGAACATCGTGACCGGCTATCTCGACAGCGCGGCGCGCGCCATGGGGCAGCAGCAACTGCTGGCGCACGATCGGCGCTACGACCAGGCCGATGAGTTTCTTGATGTCACTTATCAGCTGTGGGAAGGCAGCTGGCAGGACGATGCGTTGCTGGCCGACAAACAGCGCCGGCTGTATGCCGATGCGCAGAAGATTCACGCGATCAATCATCAGGGCGAATTTTATCAGGTGCAGGGCTATCACCTGAGCAGCCCTTCGCCGCAGCGCACGCCGCTGCTGTTCCAGGCAGGCTCATCCGCGCGCGGCGTGGCGTTTGCTGCGCGGCACGCCGAGTGCAGTTTCGTGAATGCCAGCTCGCCGGCGGCGCTGCGCGAGCAGGCGCAGCGTCTGCGCCACGCGGCGGTGGCGGTGGGTCGCCAGGCGGACGACTTACGCATCTTTATGGGTGTCAGCGTGATCGTCGCCGCCAGCGAACGCGAAGCGCAGGAGAAGCACCGCAGCTATCTGGAATACGCCAGTGCCGAAGCCGGCATTGCGCACTTCTCCAGCTCAATTGGCGTCGATCTCGCCGCGTTTGGCCTCGATGAACCGATTCACAGCGGCGACACGCGCGCCATTGAATCAGTGAGCAAAGCCTATAACGGCTGGACGCGTCGCCAGCTGCTGGAGCAGCATGCGCTCGGCAGCCGCTATCCGGTGATTGTCGGCAACCCGTCTCAGGTCGCCGACCAGTTGATCCGCTGGATTGATGAAGGCGACATCGACGGCTTCAATCTGACGCGCATCCTGAATCCGCAAAGCTACCGCGATTTTATTGAGCTGGTGGTGCCGGAACTTCAGCAGCGCGGCCGCTTCAAAACCGCCTATCAGCCGGGATCGCTCCGGCAAAAAATTTTTCAGCAGCAGGATCGTCTGCCCGCGCGCCACCCGGCCGCGCGCTGGCGGCCTGCGGCTGACGTTCGTTAATTTAACCTCAGGGAGTCAGGATGAAATTTGCCTCATTAGTGGCGTTGAGCGCCGCAATATTAACCGCCAGCGCGTTTGCCGCCGGTGACTACAGCGGTGCCCTCAAAGTCGGTACCACGGCGGCTTTCGCGCCGCCGCTGGAAACCGCCGTGGCTGAAGCGAAAAAGCAGGGACTGCAGGTGGAGCTGGTGGAGTTCACCGACTGGACTGCGCCGAACGTGAGCGTGGAAAATGGCGACATTGACGTCAACCTGTTCCAGCACAAGCCGTTTCTTGATAATGCCAACCGCGAGGGCGGTTTCCATCTGGTGCCGTATGCGCCCGCCATCATCAATAACATCGGGCTCTATTCGAAGAAGCATACGGCAATCGATCAGATTCCGGACGGCGGCACGGTGGCGATTGCCAATGACCCGATTAACGGTGCGCGCGGATTGCTGCTGTTGCAAAAAGCGCAGCTGATTACGTTAAAACCGGGCAGCGGGCTGAAATCCACCGTGGATGATATCGCCAGCAATCCCAAACACCTGAAAATCATCGAAGTGGAGGCGGTGCAGCTGTCGCGCTCGCTGGATGAGGTCGACCTGGCGCAGGGATATCCGCACTATCTGCGTTTGTCGAAGACCATCGACCCCAACAAGGCCCTGTTATTTGATGGCCTTGAGCATCCGGAATATGTGATTCAGTTCGTGATTCGTGACGGACATCAGGACGATCCGCGACTGAAACAGTTTGTTGATATCTATCAGCACTCGCCGGTGGTGCGCGCGAAGCTGGATGAGTTCTACGGCAAGCTGTATCAGCCGGGCTGGAGCCAGTAATCATGGTCAGCCTGACTCTTCCTGGCGAGCAGACGGCGCTGCACACCACGACGCCGGTTGCGGGCCGTGCGCATGTGCAGATCCGCGGGCTGAGCAAACGCTATGACGGCCAGTCGCAGGATGCGCTGAAGCACATCGACCTGCAGGTTAAACGCGGCGAGATTTTTGGCATCATTGGCCGCAGCGGCGCGGGCAAATCGACGCTGATCCGCTGTCTGAACCGGCTGGAAAATCCGACGCAGGGTGCGGTGGTGATTGATGGTATCGATCTCAGTTCACTGAGCGCCAGCCAGCTGGTGCAGTGGCGGCGCCGCACCGGCATGATTTTTCAGCACTTCAATTTACTGTCCGCTAAAACGGTGCGGCAAAACATTGAGCTGCCGATGAAGGTGGCCGGCATACCGGCGGCGCAACGGCGGCAAAAAGTGGATGAGCTGCTGGCGCTGGTTGGGCTGGAAGCGCGCCAGCATGCCTGGCCGGCGCAACTCTCTGGCGGGCAGAAGCAGCGCGTCGGCATTGCGCGCGCGCTGGTGCACGATCCGGAACTGCTGCTGTGCGACGAGGCAACCTCGGCGCTGGATCCGGAAACCACGCGCGCCATCCTCGCGCTGCTGAAAAAAATCAATCAACAGCGTCATATCACTATTGTGCTGATCACCCATGAGATGGACGTGGTGCACGACTTGTGTCACCAGGTGGCGGTGATCGATCAGGGTGAAATCATTGAGCGCGGTCCGGTGTGGCAGGTGTACAGCGATCCGCAGCATGAGACGACGCGGCAGTTGCTTAATCCGCAATTCGGCGCGCTGCCGGAGGCCATCCAGCCGCTGCTGACGCCACAACGTCAGGACGTGGACTCGCGTTTGCTGGTCCGGCTGCGCTACAGCGGGCAGGGCGCGCAGCCTGATCTGGCGGCGATCAGCGCACAGGTCAGCGGCGAGCTGACGCTACTGTATAGTGCGGTTGAATGGGTCGATCGCAAACCCACCGGCCAGCTGTTGCTGCTGCTGGATGCCCGGCACGACGCGCCGGCAGCCCTTACCGCGCTTCATCCGCTGGCGGACCAACTGGAGGTTGCAGGTTATGTCACTGGCTATTGATCGTTTATGGCAGGGGTTGCTGGATACGCTGCTGATGGTCGGCGTGTCGTCGCTGCTGGCACTGCTGATCGGTTTACCGATGGCGGTGATTCTGGTGGTGACCGGGCGCGGCGATCTGTTCCCCAATCCGCTGCTCAACCGGCTGCTGGGCTGGCTGGTGAACCTGTTCCGCTCGATTCCGTTTTTGATTCTGATGGTGGCGCTGATCCCGTTTACCCGCTGGATTGTCGGCACCACCTACGGCGTCTGGGCGGCCGTGGTGCCGCTGACGCTGGCGGCGACGCCGTTTTTTGCCCGCATCGCGGAGGTGAGCCTGCGTGAAGTGGATAAAGGGCTGACGGAAGCGGCGCAGGCGATGGGCTTTCAGCGCTGGCATATTGTCTGGCACGTGCTGCTGCCGGAAGCGCGGCCTGGCATCGTCAGCGGTTTTACCATTACGCTGGTGACGATGATTAATGCCTCGGCGATGGCCGGTGCGATTGGCGCCGGCGGGCTGGGCGATCTGGCTTATCGTTACGGCTACCAGCGTTTCGATATGCAGGTCATGCTCACGGTGATCGTGGTGCTGGTGGCACTGGTCACGCTGCTGCAGCTGTGTGGCGACCGGCTGTCACGCCGGCTGAACCATCGCTAAAGGCGTTTTACCTGATCTGCAGGCCGTCAAGCGCCGCCAGCAACGCGTCGACCTTCGGCAGCAGCTGTTTGCGCCGCGGCCAAATCACCGACAGCGGCAGACCGTCCGGCTGCTGCTGCGGCACAATCACTTCCAGCGCGCCGCTCGCCAGCGCGTCACGCACCAGCCATGACGGCATCTGCGCCACCCCAAGGCCAGCGCACAGCGCCTGCATTTGTGCATCCACGTCGCCCAGCGCCATGCGAGACGGCACCTGACGCCAGTGCGGATGTCCATCCTCCGTGGTGAACAGCCACGGCTTGGTACTGCCGTCAACTCGCTCGTACAGAATCGCCCGATGCTGCAGCAACTCACTCTCGCTGGTCGGTCTGCCTGCGCGCGCCAGATAGTCCGGCGCGGCGCAAAACACCATACGCTCGCGCCCCATCGGCCGGTAGCCGAGCGAGGCGGGCAGATCGGGCGAACCGCCGATGCGCACTGCGACATCAATGCCCTCATCAAACAGATCAATAAAGCGATCCGAGAAGGTCAGGCTGAGTTCCACATCCGGATGCTGCTGACAGAACGGAATCAGCAGCGGCATGACGCCGAGGCGGCCATAGGTATTCGGCACCGCCAGCCGCAATCGCCCGGAAGGAATGGTGCGCTGCGCCGCCAGTACCGCTTCGGCTTCCGCCAGCTCCTCCATAATGCGCAGGCAGGTCTGATAATAGGCGCTGCCGGCGTCGGTGAGCGTCAGGCTGCGGGTGGTGCGCTCCAGCAGGCGAGAGCCGAGCCGCGCTTCCAGCCGCGTCACGCTTTTGCTGATGGCGGAACCGGTCAGGTGCAGACGCTCAGCAGCAGCGGCAAAACTGCCGCTTTCAACACTGGCGACAAAAGGAACGATGTCTTTCAGACGCTGATCGTGCATGTATTGGTGAATCCAGTTCAGGAATGATGTGAATTAATGCCACGGCTAAGAATTTAATTCTCTATTACGCTAAGGATAACTGCAACAGAGGAGATTCGACATGCAAAAACAGGCGTTAATCGTGGGGATCAGCGGGGTTATCGGTCGTGCGCTGGCGGAAAGGCTGCAAAGTGAGGGCTGGCAGGTAACCGGTTTGTCGCGCGGACGCGGTGCCATTCCGGAAGGTTGCCGCAGTCTGACGGCCGATCTGACCGATGCAGAAGCGGTGCGCAATGCGCTGGCGCAGGAAAAACCGGATGCGCTGTTCTTTAGCGTCTGGTCACGCCAGGCGAATGAAAAAGAGAACATTCGCGTTAACGGCGGCATGGTGCATAACGTCATTGCTGCGCTCGGTGAGCGGCTGAACGGCGCGCATGTGGCACTGGTGACCGGGCTGAAGCACTATCTTGGTCCGTTCGAAGCGTATGGCAAGGGCGCGGTGCCGGTGACGCCGTTCCGCGAAGAGCAGGGACGTCAGCCGGTCGATAACTTTTACTATGCGCAGGAAGACGAAGTGTTTGCCGGCGCAGAGCAATATGGCTACAGCTGGAGCGTGCACCGTCCGCACACCATCATCGGTTATGCATTGGGTAACGCCATGAACATGGGGCAGACGCTGGCCGTTTACGCCACGCTGTGCCGTGAAAAAGGCTGGCCGTTTATCTTTCCCGGCTCGCCGCAGCAGTGGAACGGTCTGGCCGATGTCACCGAAGCCGGTTTACTGGCGGAACAGCTGCTGTGGGCGACCCGTGCTGAAGGGGCTGCCAATCAGGATTTCAACGCGGTGAACGGCGATGTGTTCCGCTGGAACTGGCTATGGCCGCGTCTGGCAGACTATTTCGGTATTGAAGCTGCAGACTATCCGGCACAGATGATGCCGCTGGAAGGACGCATGCAGGAAGCCGCAGCGGCCTGGCGTGAGATCGCTGCGCGCTATCAGCTGCGCGAAGCGGACATCGATAAACTGGCGTCGTGGTGGCATACCGATGCGGATTTGGGACGGCCGATGGAGGCGTTTACCGATATGAGCAAGAGCCGTAAAGCCGGCTTTACCGGCTATCGCGCCACGCTGGATTCCTTCACCCAGCTGTTCGACCGGCTGCGTGCGGAGCGCATCATTCCCTGATAGCGTCACTGGCCGGCCTCGTCAGGCGATCTGCACCCAGCGCCGGCCAAGCAATACGGTCAGCACGATGATGCTCACAATGGCCGCCAGGTGCTGCAGCAAATCCAACGCATGCAGGTGCACCGGATGACAGAACGCCAGCAGGCTTACCGCCATGCAGGCGACGCCCAGGCCCGCCATGGCCAGACTGCGGGCCGGATAGAGCGCCCGCGTCCGGCGCAGACTGATGATGGTCAGCAGTAGCATCGGCAGACTCACCACCAGCAGGAAAACAAAGCACGGCAGCGTGTCGTGCTGCTGCAGCGGCGTGGCCGTTTGCAGCAGACTGCTGGCGCTCAATCCCAGCCACAGCAGGCCCGGCGGCAACAGTAGCTTTGCGCTGATGCCGCGCCGCCCTGCAATGCTGAGTTCAAAGGCGCTGCGCATCGCCAGCAGCCCGAGGATAAAGGCCAGTATCAGTTGCAGCGCGGCCTGCATCGCGCCGGCCTGCGACCAGTCGGTCAGAGTGCGTGGCACCAGCAAACTGGCCGCGATGCCCGCCGGTAGCGCCAGCGCCAGCCAGCCCAGCACGCGTTTTCCGGTCGCCGGCGGGCGTTTCACCGGGCGCAGATCGCGCCCCAGTTTTTCAATCAGCAAATGATGGTCAGTCATGGTTTGCTCCAAAGCGGCGCAGATTGATGAGCGCACGGTGCAACAGCGATTTCACCGCCGACACGCTCAGATTATGGTGTGCCGCCGCCTCGTTCAGGCTCATTTCATGCAAATGAACATGCTCAACGATTTCGCGCTGACGCAGCGGCAGCTGGCTGAGATAGCCCGCCAGCTCCTGCCGGGTGTCCAGCTGCTGCTGTTCTGCCGTGCTGGCGGGATCGGCGGCCTGAGCGTCGTCAAGCGTACAGTGATGCTGGCGGCCGCGGCGGCGCAGGGCATCAATCGCGCGTGCCGAGACTATCGCCGTCAGCCAGGGCAGAAAAGGGTAAGCGGGATCGTAGGTATGGCGTACGCGATGCAGCGTAAGCAGCACATCCTGAATCACATCTTCCGTTAAGGCTTCATCGCTCAGCCTGCGCCGCACCTGCGCACGTATCACCGGCACCAGCGCCCGCAGCAGCCGGGTATAGGCACACTGATCCCCGGCCTGCGCGCGTTCCATCAGTCCGGGCCAGTTTTCACGTGCGCTATCGCCTGTGTGCATACGCTGCCTTGTTGCCGTTACGTCTTCTTCGCTGCCGCCTGGTTTAACGCATCCACTACGATGCCGGGTGTCAGCACCTGCGGCAGTACTTTCGGTGGTCCGCCATCAGCCGGATACACCAGGTACATCGGTAAACCGCCCTGACCAAACTCACTCATCACGTCATCAACGTTCGGGTTAAATTTAGTCGAGTCTGCCACCATGTACAGCGTACCGGTTTTCGCCAGTGCGGTTTTCACCGCCTGGGTCGACAGCGAGGTCTTCTCGTTCACCTGGCAGGTGATGCACCATGATGCGGTAAAATCGACAAAAATCGCTTTGCCATGCCCGCGCTGAGCAGCCACCGCCTGCGGCGTCCACGTCTGTTTGCTGACATGCGCCTGCACATCGGCTTGCAGCGCCGCGCCTGGCTTGATCAGCCCCGGCAGCGGCGCGATCACCGCAATCAGCAATATCGCCGTGACGCTGAACAGCGCTTTGTGCCCTTTTCCGGCAAAGCGGCGCTGCTGCGCCATGCCATACAGCCAGCCGGCAAACGCCAGCACCACCGAGGCGGCCAGCACAACAGCCAGCGCGCTGCTGCCCGCCTGCTGGGCCAGAATCCACACCAGCCAGGCCCAGGCACCGAGCATGGGAAAGGCCAGCCCGCGCTTAAGGATATCCATCCAGACGCCAGGACGCGGTAAAAATCGTGCCAGCGGCGGGAACAGCGACAGCAGGGTAAAGGGCGCGGCGAAGCCGAGCGCCAGCGCAAAGAAAATGGCCAGCGCAACCGCAGGGGGCTGCACCAGCGCGTAGCCGATGGCGCTGGCCATAAAGGGCGCGGCACAGGGTGTGGCTACGATGATCGCCAGTGCTCCGGTCAGCGCGGAACGCAAAAAAGCGCCGCGCTGGATGTCGATGGCCCCGACGCGCTGCACCGTTAGTCCCACCTCAAAGACGCCAAGCAGGTTAAGCGCGGCAGCCAGGATCACCAGCGACAGCAGGGCGATCACCAGCGGTGACTGTAGCTGAAAGCCCCAGCCGACCGCGGCGCCACCCGCGCGTGCGGCCAGCAGAATGCCAGCCAGCGCCATCATGGTCACCAGCACGCCGAGCAGGAATCCGAGGCCTTCCCGGCGCGCGCTGGCAGCCTGGCTTTGATGGCGCAGCAGGCCAAGCGCTTTCAGCGAAATCACCGGAAAGACGCACGGCATGAGGTTGAGGATGATGCCGCCCAAAAAGGCGGCCAGCATCGCGGTTAACATGGCTGGCCTCTCACTTACTGCGCTTGCGGATGTGCAGCGTCATACTCTTTCACTGCCGCCAGCGCTTTTTCGATGTGGGTATCCGGGTTTCTGTCGGTATAGCTCAGCAGAATATTGCCGTTGGGGGCAATCACATAAGAGGTGCGGTCAGACAGCGTTTTGCCTTTTATCTGCATCAGCGTTTTATATTCGGCGGCCACTTTGGCACCCGGATCGGCAGCTACGGCGAATTTGTCACGACACTCCAGCTTAGAAAAATCGCTGATCTGCTCGGTGTTACCGGCAGTGACGCCAATCACCGTGGCGCCCATTTTTTTGAAATCATCCGTGGCTTCGGCGAAGTCGTGCGCCTCAATGGTACAACCCGCGCTGAAGGCCGCCGGGAAGAAGTAGAGCACCACCGGCCCTTTTTGCAGCGCCTGCTGCAGCGAGAAAGTGAGCGGCTTACCGGCCAGCGCGCCCTGAAGTTCAAAGTCAGGTGCTTTGGCCCCGACGGGCAGCGCCGCGCCAGCAGCGAAGGCGGCGAGGCTCAGCGTGGTGCCGAGGGTGAGGGTAGTGATGAGATGCCTGATAGTTGTCATGATCTGCTCCTGCGGTGAAAGAGGTCCGGTTAGGGGTGTTCAGCCAGACAGTTCGCCGCAGTCGGTAAAAAGTTGCGCGGAGGGCAAAAAAAAAGCAGGGCAGATCCCTTTTTCCCGTCTCGTTTATTTATTCTTTGCGTGAAATCCTTACAATAATCGCCTGATGTTTTTTTAGGTTTTAGATATGTCTTCAACGTCTTGCGATAAACAGAACAGTGAAACCCAGCAGCTGCTGGCCTCCCTTGAACAGCACATTGCCGAGCCGCCTCCCCGGGTGCAGCCGGTGCCGGAAGATTTCTGGCAGCAGCTGGAGACGCTGACCCACGGCGACGACGCCTGACTCAGTTGCGCGGCTGTATACCGTGGCACACCATGCTCAGGGTGTGCTGCAGAATCATTTCGGTATCAAAGCCCGGCTCGTGGGCAAAGCGGGTAAAGGGCACCAGTACCATGCTGAGAATTGAGGTCATCAGCACATCGACATTCAGCTGGTTGTTCAGTAATCCCTGCTGCTGCCACTGAATCAGCAGCGCGCGAATTCGTTCGCGTCCGGCATGACCGTGACGCTGTTTCAGCGTGCCGCCCAGCCCCTGACCACTGGCGACTTCCTGCAGCCACAGCGGTGCGAACCAGTCATGACTCAGCACGATATCCGCGAACTCTTTAATAAACCCGCTGATCGCAGCGACAGGGTCACTACTCTCTTCGACAAAATGCGCTTCCAGCCGTTGCCGTAACGGCACAAAGCGTTCCGCGACCACGGTATCCAGCAGTGACTCGCGCGACTGAAAATAGTAATTCAGCATGGCCGGGCTGACGCCAGCTTTACGGGCTATGGCGTTGAGCGAGGTTTCCGCGATGCCGTTTTGCGCATACAGCGCGAGCGTGATGTCCAGCAGATGCTCGCGCTGCTGGGCATTGATTGCGCCGCCGCGTGGACGGCCCGGCCGGCGGGGTTTATCAGAAGGCGCTGTCTCGCTCTCCATCACTTTTTGTGCGGTCATCTTTACGTACTCACGGGTTTCGTGTCAGACTTCGGTTAATATTAATTGTGCATTTAATTAATTTCAAACGGTGTCGTTATGAAACCTCAATCTATCACATCGCAGCGCGACAGCGGGGCAACTAGCCCGCCTTCCATTCGCCTGCTGATGGGCGCGCTGATGCTGGTGATGCTGCTGTCCGCGCTTGATCAGACCATCGTCTCGACCGCGCTGCCGACTATCGTCGGCGAACTGGGCGGGCTGGATCGCCTGTCGTGGATCGTCACTGCTTACATGCTGGCCTCAACCCTGGTCGTGCCGCTGTATGGCAAATTTGGCGATCTGTTTGGCCGCCGAACGGTGCTGCAAATCTCGGTGGTGCTGTTTTTGCTGGGCTCGGTGCTGTGTGGGCTGGCGCAAAACATGCCGCAGCTGATTTTTACCCGCGCACTGCAGGGACTGGGCGGCGGTGGATTGATGGTTGTGAGCATGGCGGCGGTCGCGGATGTCATTCCGCCCGCCGATCGCGGCCGGTACCAGGGCCTGTTTGGCGGCGTGTTTGGTCTGGCGACGGTGATTGGGCCGCTGCTGGGCGGTTTTATCGTGCAGCACATGTCCTGGCGCTGGATTTTCTACATTAATCTGCCGCTCGGCCTGCTGGCGCTGCTGATCATTAATGCGGTGTTTAAAGCGGATAGCCGACGCAAACCTCATGAAATCGATTATCCGGGTGCGGTGTTTCTCAGCCTGGCGCTGGTGGGCGTGACGCTGTTTACCAGTGAAGGCGGCACGCTGCGCGAATGGTCAGATCCCCAGCTATGGTGCATTCTGGCCATGGGGCTGGTTGGCGTGTTGGGGTTTATTTATGAGGAGCGACGCGCGTGGGAACCCATCATTCCGCTGGATCTGTTCCGCAATCGCAGTTTTTCCCTCGCCAGTCTGATGGCGTTTATTATCGGCATGGCGCTGTTTGGCAGCGTGACGTTTTTGCCGCTTTATCTGCAGGTGGTAAAAAACGCCACGCCCACCGAGGCCGGACTACAGCTGTTACCGCTGATGGGCGGGCTGCTGGTCACCTCGATCATTAGTGGTCGCATGATTAGCCGCAGCGGGAAATACCGTTTGTTCCCCATCGCCGGGACGCTACTGGCCACAACCGGGATGGCGCTGATGACCACGCTGACGCTGGATGCGCCGCTCTGGCACATTTATCTGTTCTCCAGCGTGCTCGGCATGGGAATGGGCATGACTATGCAGGTGCTGGTGCTGGCGGTGCAAAATGCGGTGACGGCCGATCGCATCGGCGTAGCGACCTCATCGGTTACGCTGTTTCGCTCGGTGGGCGGTTCGATCGGCGTTGCGCTGTTTGGCGCTGTGTTCAGTCACGTGCTGAAATCCGGAGCGACCCGACTGATAGAGCAGGGTAACGTGCTACCGCCTTCGCTGGATCCGGTCGCCGTGAACCATTTGCCTGCAGCGCTGCGTCAGGCTTATTTGCTGGTGTTCAGCGATGCGGTGCATGCCGCATTTCAAATGGCCGCCGGCGTTATGCTGCTGGCGTTTATACTGTCGCTGCTGCTGCCGGAGTCGCCGCTGCGCGATAACGTGCGCAAATAAGCTTTCCGGTTATTTCGCAGCAGGTCCGTCGGTCAGGCTGCGGAATAAAATTTAAACGCAATTTGCCGGATAAATAAGCGCTGTCGGCGCAAAGCAGCAAAAGATATAGATTTTTATTCTAAATACATAGCGTTACCTTTCTGTAAACTTAGGTAAAAATAGTGAAGACAGCGAGAATTCGGGCGGAGACGCTTTATTTCTGCAACTTCTTTACGGTATAAATCTGCTATCCCTGTTATCCACTGTGAAACGTCACCTTATGATTGCTACTGCGGCCCGCAACCTGATTGCCTGCCTGATGTTATTAACCCTGGCTGGCTGCTCGTCTCACTCCTCGCCAGCACCGGAGCAGGAAAGTGTTGATACCTCGCAGGACGGTGGTAAACAGCCCGATTTAATTCCGGTAATAGCCGCTTTGCACGATCAAATGCATTCGTGGGAAGGCACCAAATATCAGTGGGGCGGGACGCAATTATCCGGTGTTGACTGTTCCGGATTTGTCTGGCGCACCTTAAAAGATCGTTTCAATATTCCCATGGATCGCGTCACAACGCGTGAACTGATTGCCATGGGTAAGCCGGTCGATCAGGCGCATTTACAGCCTGGCGACTTAGTGTTCTTCCGCATTAAGCATGAGCTGCACGTCGGCTTTTACGACACCGATCGCCAGTTCCTGCATGCCTCAGTCAGCCAGGGCGTGATGCGCTCGTCACTGAATAATCCGTACTGGAAATCGGTATATTTAGAAGCCAGACGACTTCCACGCGAGCAAAATTCGCAGATCAGTTTCAATTATAAAAATAAAGTCTGAGGTCAGACATCCCTCCTTAAAGCCGCGGCGCGACATTTTCGCGCCCATGCTCAGACCCATCTCCCCGTCAACCATTCGTCTCCTGTTTCAGTGACAATTCGCCTTCAACATGATGGCTGCTTTAACGCTCTGTGCCGCTTTATGGATATTGAAATCCAATCAACCTATTGATTATAAATAGTAAATTTAAATATCATGCATTAACAATTAGTGCGATCATAGTATTCGCACTAATTATCAATTTTGTAATAGTAAACATGGTTATTATTATCCCCATCGAAGGCGCAGCGCCTTCTCATCAAACACTAAGGAATATGACCATGAAAACTATCAAAACACTGACCATTGCCGCCGCCGCCGCGCTTTCCCTGATGTCTGCTGCCAGCTTCGCGCAAACCGTTTCAGCCACCTCCACCACACTGGATGGTGCCGAAGCGAAAATTGCCGCTCAGGCTCAGCAGCAGGGTGCGCAATATAAAATTCTGGAAGCCAGCACCAACAACCTGGTGCACATGACCGCTGAACTCTACAAATAACGGATGGTTGCACAGGGATGTGCCAGAACGGGTCGCCTGACGGGCGGCCTTTTTTGTCGTGCAGTCAGGCTCGCAGCGTATCAATCATTCAGGCGATATTGCTGAATTTGCAGCGCAGACTGTCTGGCAGGAGAACGCAATATGCTGAACAACGTGGATATCAACCGGCAGGCGCTGGCTTTTGCAGATGCATTACGCACGCAACGCCATGCTCACGTTCCGGTGATTCGTTTTGCCCACTGGCCGCAATTTATCGCGACGGTGCGCGCTGAGCTGGCGCAACCGGGCGATCAGAAATAATTAGCACGATCACGATAACCGCACTTATTATCAATTGCAGTATAGTAACCTGAGTTATTATTAGTTCCATCGAAGGCACACAGCCTTCAGCCACAACCATGAAGGAATAAGACCATGAAAACCATTAAAGCTATGTCAATCGCCGCTGTTGCCGCTCTTTCACTGATGTCAGCTGCCAGCTTTGCCCAGAGCGTAACCGTGACTTCCTCTACGCTGGACGGTGCAGAAGCTAAAATCGCCGCGCAGGCGCAAGAGCAGGGCGCTCAGTATAAAATTACTGAAGCCAACACCAACAACCGCGTGCACATGACGGCTGAACTGTATAACTAAGTTCAGACTGGTTCACTGCGTTAAGGCCGCCTTCGGGCGGCTTTGCTGTTTCCGGAAGGCTTGAAACAAACAAAAGCAGCAGGCTGGCGTTCGAAATTTGACCAATCCTGCTCAGCGGGCGCAACAGGCGGAGCCCAGGCGTTTATCCACAGGATAAGCCAGCCTCTTTGCACGTCAGTTGTGGATAACTGCTTTAATATCAGACCGTCAGGCGATAAACACTGAGTGGATTTCCCGACTTACACGTCGGTTATTTTGTCAGAAATGAATCCGGTTGCGGCTAAATAAACGCGAAGCGGGTGAGTTTATTTCACCATTTCAAAACACATTACGTTTGCGTAATCTGCACCGTTATTTTTTCTGATCGTCGTCAAAATGGCGAGAGGGAATCAGATTTTTCTCTCTATTAACCGGCGTTCTTTTCGACCGGCCTTTGTCCAGCAGGCAGTCGCGGCAACAGGCTATTTGCGGATGGTGGATACGCGCTACCGTCAGCGCCTGATGCACGGTATACAAAGAGCCGATAAAGCGCTTCTCTTCCTCAAATTCCAGTACGTAACAGCCTTTTTTATGCAATACCCAGCCGGCGTCCGGATCGTGACATAAATAAAAATAGTGCGGTTCTAACATAACTTACTCTCGGGCGAGTGATAGCCATCGAATAGATAATCGGTGATGTGTCTAAATTAGAGACGCGTTCAGTCTACGCCGATGATGACCTGCGGGGCTAATTGATTTAATGACTTTCGGATTAGACCTGAAATGACCGGACCAGCATGAATAATGTGCCGGTCCGGTTGTTGATTTATTCGCTGGCGAGCGCGGCGACCGGATCCATTCGTGCGGCTTTGCGCGCGGGCAGATAACCAAATATCATGCCGATGATTGTAGAGCAGGCAAACGCTGCGCCAGCCGATTGCCATGAGTAGATGGCGGTCAGCACGCCGCCAGCCAGCAGTGAAATGACCGGACCTATCACCAGCGACAGCGCCACGCCGAGCGATCCGCCCACCAGGCACACCAGCACCGCTTCAATCATAAACTGCTGCATGATGTCGCCGCGTCGCGCACCTACCGCCATGCGCACACCAATCTCGTGGGTGCGCTCGGTCACTGACACCAGCATGATGTTCATTACGCCAATACTGCCGATCATGAGCGCAATCGAAGCCACCAGTAAAATCAGCAGCGTCAGCGTGGCCGCCGCACCTTCTATCGCTTTGCGATACTTGTCCCGGTTGAACATCAGGAAATCTTTGGTGCCGTGGCGCGCCGTCAGCAGCTGGGTGAGCGATTCCACCGCCGCGCCGCTCACCACATCGTCTTTAAGTTTGATGCTGATGCTGGTGAGCGCGGTCTGACCGCTGATGCGATACATCACCGTGCTCCACGGCAGCCAGACGCTGAGACGGTTGGGCGACAGACCATCTTCATTATTGGCCACGCCAATAACCCGCACCGGCACCGATCCCAGCACAATCATTTTGCCAATCGGGCTCGGGCCCTGTTCGCCAAATAATTTATTGCGCGTGTTGATATCAATGATGATTTCCTGGCGCGCGTGCCGCTCATCGCTGAAGTTGCTGCCTTCCACCAGCTTAATGCCCTGAATGCGAAAATAGTCGACGCCCACGCCGGAAACTGAAGTTTTGGAGGCGTTGGCCATGTAGCGAATGGGCTGCGTGGCGATGATTTCTGGACTGACGGCGGCGACAAACTGCTGGCGCGCAATCACATCGGCATCGGCCATCACCAGGGTTTGTACCGGATGCGCATCGTCCTCGACATAATCGCCGCCGGCATAGATAGAAACCACATTGGTACCCAGTCCGGAAATGCTCTCCAGCGTTTTTTCCCGCGCGCCCTGGCCCAGCGCCACCACGGTGACGACGGCGGCAATGCCAAAGATGATGCCGGTCATTGTCAGTGCGGTGCGCAGGCGGTGGGCGTTCATGGCGTTCAGCGCCATGCGTAATGATTCGCGCAGCCGGTCAAGCAGACCGCGGAATCGGCTTTGCCGCTTGCGTGGCGCTGGCGTAAAGTGCGTTTTTGCGGCCGTGGCAGCGCTGCCGCTGTCGGCAAAAATCTCGCCGTCCTGAATTTCAATAATGCGTTCCGCGTGCTGCGCCACTTTCATATCGTGGGTAACGATAATCACCGTGTGACCTTCGCGGTTCAGTTCGCTGAGGATGCGCAGCACTTCTTCACCGGAGTGCGAATCGAGCGCGCCGGTGGGCTCATCGGCGAGGATAATTTCGGCACCGTTGATCAGTGCACGCGCAATACTGACACGCTGCTGCTGGCCGCCTGACAGCTCGCCCGGCTTATGCTGTTCGCGCCCCTGTAATCCGAGCCGTGCCAGCAGCTGTGCGGCGCGCTGACGGCGTGCGGTGCCGGATAAATTGGCGTAAATCGCCGGTATTTCAACGTTGCTCAGCGCGCTGAGATCCGGCATCAGGTGATAGCGCTGAAAGATAAAGCCGATGTGCTCGCGCCGCACTTGCGCCAGCGCATCGGGCGAGAGCGTGGCGGTATTTTTGCCGCCAATCAGGTAATCACCGCTGTCCGGCGCATCAAGGCAGCCAAGAATGTTCAGCAACGTGGATTTGCCTGAGCCCGAGGGGCCGATGATCGCCACCATTTCGCCGCTGGCAATCTGCAGATTAATGTTTTTCAGCACCTGCAGGGATTGCGAACCATTGACGTAGCTGCGCTGAATGTTGTGCAGTTCGATGATATTCACATCACCACCTTGTCCGCGCCCGGCTGCTGCGTGGCAAGGATCACTTTTTCCCCTAAGCGCAGCCCGCTCAGCACCTGAATGTCAACGCTATCGCTGATGCCGGTGGTGATGTAGCGCTTCTCTGGCTGATTATTTTGATCCGCGATTTCGACGTAAGTACGACCATCGCTGGCCTTTTTCGTGGCCTGCACCGGCACCAGCAGCGCGTTTTTCGCCTGGTCACGCAGCAGATTAACCTGCGCCGTCATGGAGATGCGCAGCGCATTATCCGGGTTCGGCACATCAAGCAGGGCGTTGTAATACACCGCCGCGTTCGTGCTGCTCACGGTATTGCTTTCGCTGTTACCCATCAGCGCATCATCTTTCATCACCGACTCAGGGGCCAGTTCGATGCTGCGCAGCGTGGCGTTGTAGCGTTTATCCGGATTGGCGAAGGTGGTAAACCACGCCTGCTGGCCGGGCTGAATATTGGTAATGTCCGCCTCGGAGATTTGCACTTTGATGGTCATGGTGCCGAGCTGCGCCAGTTTGGCGATGGTCGGGGCGCTCTGCACGGCGTTTACGGTCTGGCCCTGCTTCGTGACGATCGCTACCACCGTGCCGTCAATGGGTGCCATGATGCGCGTGTAGCCGAGATCGAGTTGCTTTTTATCCACTTCGATCTGGGCCTGAATCACCCGCGCCTGCTGCGCCGTCAGCTCTGCCTGGGCGATGCGCCACGCTTCGGCGGCGGTATCATAATCCTGGCGGGAAACGGCATTGGTTTTAACCATCTGCTGCAGGCGCTGAAACTGTGCCTGCTGGCGTACCAGCGTAGCCTGACGGGTCTGTAAATCCGCCTGCGCCACGCTCAGCGCCGCCTGCGCATTACGCAGATCGCTGCGCTGCGGCTGATCATCGATCTCCGCGATCAGCTGGCCCTTACGCACGTTGTCGCCGGCTTTGATATACAGCTTTTTCACCTGACCGGAGACCTGCGCACCGACGTTAACGCGCTCAATCGCGTCCATTTTGCCGGTGGCGGCAATCACGTTTTCGATGTCGCCCTGGCGCACCGCGGCGGTCATCAGCGGATTGGGTTTACTGCGTGACGCCGAATACGCCCAGAGAACCAGAATCATCACCAGCGCAGTTAGCGCGGCAAACAGCCATTTTTTCGTCATTGTGTGCATCATCGTCCCTTAAATTTAGCGAGAATAATAATCACTAAGCGGGACAAACTGGAGAAAAATTCTGCGGAATTTTGTCAGCCGCAGGGGAGTGCGCCATCCCTGGCGCAGTTTATGGGTTTGCGATACCCCGACAGTCAATCCGTTCAGAGCAGATTCAGCTGTTGCTTCAGCTGCGCAATCTCCCTGCGCCACTGCTGCTGCTGCGCCGGTTTCTGATGCTTTGCCTTACGCGCTTCGTCCTGCTGCAGCTTTTCTTCCAGCACCAGCAGCGCCTGCAACAGCGCATCCTCATCGCCCGGGCGGCCATCGACGGCGGCAGCGGCAAGCGGGTGATCGACTGGCACATGGGCGGTGGCCAGCCTGGCGGTCACCAGCGGCCAGTCGTGCCACTCGCTCAGCTGCTGCTGTTCAATCAGCCAGAAGCGATTGCAGCTGCTGGCGATCAGGCTGCGGTCGTGAGACACCAGCAGCACCGCGCCGGCGAACTGCTGCAGCGCCTGCGACAGCTCCTCTTTGCCTGCCATATCCAGATGGTTGGTCGGTTCATCCAGCAGCAGCAGCGAGTAGCGCGCCAGCGTCAGGCCGACAAACAGCAGGCGCGAGCGCTCACCACCGCTGAGTGAGGCAACCTTCTGCTGATGGCGCAGCCAGGGAAAGCCTGCGCTAATCAGTGCCATTTTGCATTGCTCATCGCTCAGCGCAGCGAAACCGTGCAATGCCGCGCTTAGTGTCTGGTCGTCACGCAACTGTTGCAGGCTCTGGTCGTAATAGCCGACGCGGGCGCGCGGATGAAACAGCGGGCTGTCGCCTTGCTGCCAGCTATGCCACAGCTGGCGCAGCAGTGAGGATTTGCCGCAGCCGTTGTGGCCGACAATCGCGATGCGATCGCCACTTTTCACCTGCAGCGCCGGCAGGGAAAAAAGGGTCGGCGCCCCGGCAGCAGGCTGAATCGACATCGGCGGCAGCGCCAGCACGCGATCCGCCTGCAGCGCTTCGCCCTGTAACTGCAGCTGCCACGGACTGCCGGCGCTGAGCGTGGTCTGCGCGGCTTTCAGCCAGTCGATGCGCTTCTCCATCTGTTTCGCTTTACGCGCCAGACCTTCGTTGTCATAGGTCCGGCCCCAGATCGCCAGCCGTTTTGCGCTGCTCTCAACCCGGGCAATCTCCTGCTGCTGTGCCTGGTGGCGCTGCGCATCGGCTTCATCCTGCTGCGCCAGCGCCTCGCGGGCGGCCGTGCAGGGCAGACGGAAAACATGCAGCGTGCGATCGCGCAGGATTGCGCTGCAGTTGGTGACGCGGTCCAGCAGCGCGCTGTCGTGGGACACCAGCACAAAGCTGCCCTGCCAGCCGATCAGAAAATTCTCCAGCCACAGCAGGGTCGGCAGGTCGAGATGGTTACCCGGTTCGTCCAGCAACAGTAAATCGGGCTGCAGAATCAGCGCACGCGCCAGCAACAGCCGCATATGCTGTCCGCCGCTCAGTGTCGCAGCATGTTGTGATTGCTGCGCTGTGCTGAAACCCAGCGTATGCAGCAGCGCCTCGGCACGCCAGCGCTCGCCGCTGCGCTGTGCTGCGGGCAGCCGGGCGATCACGCCATCCAGCAATGAGGCCCCGAATAACGTTTCCGGCAGGTGTTGTTCGATGCGCGCCAGCAGACAGTGGCTGGCTGGCGTGACGCTACCGTGACTGGCGGCCAGTTCACCGCTGAGAATTTTCAGCAGGGTACTTTTACCGCTGCCGTTGTCGCCAATCAGGCCGATGCGATCGCCTTTTTTCAGGCTGAAATCCAGGGAATGAAAAAGCGGGCCAAAGGCATTGTCGAAGCCGACGGCATGTGCGGAAAGGAGTGTGCTCATCTACTTACTCTCAAGTTGCAGGCGCAAAAAAGCCTGACGTCAGAATTTCGCTGACGACAACCCGGTAAGCCGGAGAGAAGGGATTAGATTGTCAGAACTTCGCTCAGGCGGATTATCGCAGCACGAGTGCGGTAAAACCTGAGCGGGTCCAGTCACCATAGAAGTGTGAGTAAACAAACAGTTCACACGACGGCATAGGGATCCTCCTTAGTTATCAGCAGGTGAATAAGTCAGCCGATAATAGTGGCGGTGTGCGGCTTTTTCCAGCGATTTGTATCGGCGCTGGTATAGTATGGCGTCAAAGCCTGATTGATATCACAGGAGAGTGAATATGCTGATTTATGACGTTTTTGGCCGGCACATTGGCGTTCTGCGTAAGGAGGATGGCTGGCAGGTATTTCGCGTCGACGTGACAGAAAGAAAATTCTCACGAATGTTTGATATCGCTATTCCAGATGATATGCCAGAAGACGAAATTGCAGGCTGGCTGGGTGATATCTTTCATGAAGCTGCAACCGAGCATCATCCCGATGTGAAACGCATCGAATAAAACCTGGTTATGTTGAGATGTTTGCCTTTGGCATAAAGCGGACGGTGCACAAGTATATGTCCGTTTTAGACGAGGAGCGGAAGTTCGGAAACGGGATTACTCGATAGATGAATCTAAGGTTCGTGTTAATCCTCAAGTAATAGAGTTACAGTCGAAGATACGGGCATTCTTTAGGCCGAGAACTTTTGATAGGGAGCATAATCGCTATAGAGTTTAATTTTTAAGGAGCCAGATTCTAATTAACTTTTAAAAAATGAGATAATATTTATTTCGAAATGTTGATGAGCAGGAGAAAAGCCATGATAGCGTTAATAAAGGACATCTTCAGTATCCCGGTTGTATCCGCAGTAATTCTTACCATCATCGGAGCGATTACAAAAAAGTATATTCAGTTTCATCGTAGAGATTTTTTTTCACGCTCTTCTTCCGAGCAGATAAAAGCAGTCGAATGGTTTAGAACCTCTTCTGCACCAACGTCCGATCCGTTAGCTAAGGCGGAGCAGCAGTTTCATCTACAGTCGTTCGGACTGCACAGGGATCGGGATTTATCTTATAAAATCATATGCTTCCACTCAGACCATGCGCAGTCATTAACTCCGTCCTTGAAGGCAGTATTACGTTATCAGGGCATGTATACAATTGCTGAGGGGAATATATACCCTCATAAATTCCAAAAGTGGTTAGTACCTTTTGTGTTAATATGGTTGCTATTATTTATCGGTGCTGAGGCATACAGAGGTTCTTCACAGAGTGATAGCATAGAGATTTTAAAATCTCTATTCGTCTTTGTTGTGGCTTTTATAGTATGGTGTTGGGTCGCTGCTTGTACTCTGAAAGTATCAAGAATCAGTAAAAAGCTCAATTCATACATCCCACCCGCAAACGATTTTAAATCCAGTACAAACGATTTCAGTTCAATACTCAATAATAGATATCCGTAGCCAGGCTGATCTGCTTCCCATTAATACTTATATCCGGCAGTTAACGACGTCCGCTTTTGGCACAAAGCGGACGCGTAGGCCACCGTTCGTTGTGAGCGAACAGCGACATTCGCAGTTATTCTGAGAGGCAATGCACGATATTACTAACCTTCGCCATTTATTAATGAGTTAGAAAAATTATCACATAATTGTTAATGTTTCCAAGTTTTCTTAAATAAGAGAACAAGAAGTACTAATGTTTGATGATGACTGCACCAAAGTGCTCAGTCTCTATACCACCGCTTTCAATGTATGCCTTATTCAAAATCTCAAAATCCTCATCAACTTTTTGAGAATAGATACTCTTAATATAATCAAGCAAGATAGGTATTCCGCTCTTATGCCATTTCACATGAAGATTCTCCGTGATTTCTTCATTCAGATACCATTTCCCATCTTCCTTAGAATGATCTAATATCACCATATCATAATTTTTTAAAATTATTTCTCTAGGTGGCTTAGTAAGTTTTATGAACGTAACTCCGCCGCTTAATCGATCTAATTCGCGCATGTTTAAATTTGCGTTGCGAATGAATGAACAGTGAGACTTCTGAAAGAACGAAGCGATCTCATTCTCAGAAAACCCCAACTCCAAATAGACGAAGCACATCAACAAAACTAACAAGCGGTCGCTTAGCTGCATTTCGTAACTAATATCGTTGCCTTGGCTGTGTCTTTCATATTCATCACCATGTGCTGTACTGTCACGGAGGTTTTTTATTCTATTAAAGTCACTGTCAGTAAATGAGATGGCCTTTCTAAAGCTAGTGCTGAGTTGCTCCATCAGGGCGTCATACTTTTCTCTGAGAGTAGGGAGTGATGTATTTTTCGTGCTCAGGATCGCTTTTGCCATTCCTTCATAAACAATACGGTCATCGCTGGATAAATCTCTTGATGCTGAGAAAGATTCGATTGTTTCGTGAAGTGCTTTCATAAAATCACGATTAATTACTCTACTTAGCTTGAGTTTTCTGTCGGCAGTTTTCACGCCAGCATAGATTTCCAATATTATAACTCGGGATAAAATGTCATACTCCCATGCGCCCATTTCTCCATATGAAGGCACAAGTCTGTTCCAGATGTTCCTGAAAGTATCATTGCCAAAATACTTAGAAAGTATACCCTCCCACTTTTTACCCTCAATTAAGCTTGAGAAGTCGCAGACTGCATGAAAATCATATTGTAAGGGATATTTTGCATATAATACCGATGGAAAATAGAGCCATTGATACTGTGCTGGGTTAGCATGACTAAAAACCCATACATCACGCACTGACAGTGCGTGTCCAGTCAATAGGGAAAACAGGTTGCGTAGTTCGTGAGCTAACTCTCTACATTCTGTAAAATAGAAATTCCCCTCTTTTTTTTGAATGACTAACGTGTGTTCAAATTCAAAATGGCATTTAACTGGTGATTCATTATGAGTGTTTATGTGAAAATTGGTTGTAAGAAAATAACTTTGAGAGCGAAAAGAGAACGGCTCACTAAATCTTTCCGTGCTGATATCCCTTTCCAGTCGATCGCTGTTACGCTGAAAACCTCTACGCCCCTCTATCCAGACAGATAATCCAGTCAAATGCAGTTCTATTTTATCGAATCTAGGCAGCATTTTTCCTTTGGTAAGATAATCTGCAAAAATACAACTATCTCCTAGCGTTATGCCATGCAGCGTGATGATTTCTCCTTCCGAAAGCGTGGTGCATGTAAGTTCTTCGTTATCACGAACGTGATTATAAAATTCTGTTGTATCGGGCAGCGTATCAATTCTTAACGTTGGGATCCCAAAATCACCATATTCCAGCTTTGCACAAATAATTTCGCTTTCAATATCAACATGTACGTCAACTATCTTTTTTAGGTAAAAACTATTGCTTTCACTCTTCATATTATAGTTCCTTCTATATGCAATTTTGTTTGTTCACCCATTATAAGTGTCTCTGACCAACAGATTTTTAACGAGGATAAACCGTTATAATAATCTACGCTTTTGGCACAAAGCGGGCTGACAAATAGGCGTATATACACTAAATGCGAGTAACGAAGTTCACAGATGATCTCGCAGCCAAATAGTCGCAATACTCATATTGCTTCCTGTTGATCAACGGATTACAGGTCACCCAGTGTAAGTCATTAGCTACTAAAGCGTGGCGATATTTGGTGTAGCCACCTAGCACAAACGCACAATTCGAACCTGTTACCACATTAGGTCATATACAACACTCTTATTTTCTTGACAAGCTTTGTATAGTATGAATAAACCTTACAAAGTTATGGAGGAGCTCGTGATTTTCCTCTGATATACCATCCGGATCGAAGTGCATCACGTCGTTACGAATTATCCTGACCTTATCGAGCTCTTTAGTAAAGGTTTTTTTATCTATTTGAAGTTCGGTTTTTTTCCACAACTCTGGATTTTCAAAAATTCGTATATATTCCCCAAAGGTTAAATCTGCTACTGACTCTATAACCCGCTCGCTGTCAGATGGATTAACGATGCTAACAAGCTCATCTTTCGTAAATTTCCCGTCTATCAGCTTACGAATATGATTTTCGATTTCGGAGAGTAAAAGAAAAGGTTCAGATAGCTGTCTGAACTGAGAACTAAGATCGGTAGTTGTTATAATTCCACTAATTCGTTGATCGGAAGATCGCACTAATACGTAAGCATACTCAATAATTCTAGGCAGTGCAGAAAAAATAGAGTCGCTGGCGTTTATTTCCCTGTGTGGCTTCATATAATCACGCACTACCGCAGATTCGGATTTGGTCAACGCTAGTTTTGGAGCAATGCTTTCCCAGCTAATAACACCTTTAACATCTCTCTCGCTGGTCATTACGGGTAGTTGAGAGTAGTCATGTTGTAACATCAATGTGATAGCTTCTGTTAATGTAGCGTCAGGTTTAACGGTCACTAGCTTTACATCCGATGCTTCAAGTCGGCTGACTCGGAAGGCTGGCTCAGAAAGTGCACCGGAAATTAGTTCTACTTGCGGCAGGAATACTGTTTCCGGTGTAGCCAATTCTGAGTTACTTGATTCGGTTGCTTCGTTTAAACATTCACCTGCTTCAAGAGTCATAGTGTCATTCACCGAAGGTGCATAGATCGTAATTTTTGCATCCAGCGGCACACTATCAAAATCAGGTTTGGTTTTAACTCCCAAGCTTTCTAATGCCTTGCGAATTTTGTACGCAACCATGTTGCCTCGACGCTCTGCGCCAAACCAGCTTATGAACTCTCGCACTGATATTGGGTTTGAAGACATACCTTCTTTTAGTTCACGAAGGATTTCGTCAAGTCTTTCTAGGTTTTCTACTGCCATAAATTTTCTCCATGTAGGTTGGCGGCTACTGTTAGCTTTCTGTCTTGATTCAGGCTTCTCACGCTATTTTAAAATCTGGTCGGTGAGGCTGCATTGACTTTTTCAACTTATGTCAGATTGCACCATCCCATACACATAGTTCAGGTTCCTAATGCTCAGTAAAGGAGGCCAGAATACGAATTGCCCTTACCGCTATTGCCTGCACGTTGAGTTTAGTAGATGCCTTATTCATTTAGAATTAAATCAAAATTGCCTGCACGTTGAGTTTAGTAGATGCCTTATTCATTTAGAATTAAATCAAAATGAAAAGTTTGGACAACAGGCTGCAGTATTAACCATTATTTTCCACTCGAGGCTCACTAATCGCTCCTGACATAAAGCAGGCATTTACAGCAACTCCACATATCCAGAGGCTAAGACTAACGGGCAGTGCGCAGCCAGTCCATTGTATTCCGCATATCAAAACGCTCTGGTTGAGCAAACTTACCGCCAGCCTGCTGCTGTCACTTAAAGAGTGACTGAAACCGTACATGACGGGGAAATAACTAACACCTTGGCCCGAACATGCACTTACCCCGGCAACAGGCTAGCGAATTAAGCGCCGGTTACCGTCGGCTGATGAACTTTCATCGAATCATGCTTGCCTGGATTGCACTCCTGAGTGGTACCTGGCAGATAAAATTTTCCGTCCGCATCAGGATCGGTGCCGCCGGGACATCCCGGCCTGCCGGCAGAGCCATCAGTATTACCTCCATCTGAGCCGTTTCCACCGTCAGCGCCGGATTCTCCCGCATAGCCGCCGTTTCCTCCCTGACCTCCAGCTCCTCCCTGTCCAGCGCTGACAGAGCAGGCGAACAGTGCCAAAAAGCAGGCCAGAAAATACTTACTCATTGGTAGCCTCTCGATTCGTAACGGGCAGCTCAGGCTGCCGCGGCGGGTAATACTCACGAAGAGATACACTAACATCCGTTTTATCTCTGCTGACTTAACAGATCATCAACACCCGTTTTTCAATAAAAAGTAAGGCCGTCAATTTACGCAGTGCCTGCTACTGACCTTACTCTTATTAGTGCAAGGGTAATCACTGAAGCCCGCGCGGGAGTCACTGGCGCTGCACCCACTTATCGTGACTGATTAACCCAAATCAGTTGATCGGTTGCGAAGCCCAGTTGTTGGGCATAGGCGAGATAGCGTTGTTTGACTTCAGCCGGAATGGTGGGCTGGCGCGACAGAATCCACAGATACCCCCGGTTCGGCCCGGCGACCAGTGCATACTGATAATCTTCATCCAGTGCAATCACGTTATAACCGCCATAAAAAGGTCCGAAGAACGAGACCTTCAGCGCGGCGACGTCAGGTTTACCGGTGAAGTAAGCTTTGCCTTCGCTCTCGCTCCACGCTTTTTTCTCAGGATCGTAACCGCGATTCAGCACGCTGATACCGCCGTCGCTGCGTTTGCCGTAGGTGGCGGTCACATGATCTTTACCGCGTTCGAAACGGTGATCGAGGCGGGCAATTTCATACCAGGTACCGAGATAGCGATCGGCATTGAAGTGGGTGATGGGCTGCACCCCTTTAGGTGGCGTCGGGGATTTACAGGCGACCAGAGTAACAGACAGCGCCGTGATGGCGACTAACGGCCAGATTTTCATCGCAACTCCTTTATATCTCTCAAAATCCTGTCTGAAGTATAGATAAGGATAGCGAAACCGGCGCGGCGCAAAACCTTACGCCGTTGCCGGTCTGTCGATTAACGGCGTTTCTCAACCTCATCTTCTGGCGGAATCACCGGCTCATCGATAGCGATCGATTTGCCGGATTTCAGCAGCTGAATATCCAGAATCACGTAAGTCATAGTGGTAATAAACAGCGAGATCACACTGCCAATCACGCCGCTGGTGGTGAAGGTGAAGTAGTTATACATCACCACCCAGGTGAGGCAGATAAACATCGCCAGCGCCACGGTAATCGCCGACTGCGAGTAATGCGTGGTGCGCGCCCCCATTTCATTAATCTGCAGATTCAGGTTGCAGCCGCTGTATTTTTCCAGCAGCACGATAGTGTGATCCCAGTTGTGCAGGCGGCGTGCGCTGCCGCGCGCGGCGAACAGAAACAGCAGCGACAGGAACAGACCAGAGAAGGCGATCAGGACCGGTACCGCTTCCAGCGCATAGGCAATGCTTTTATGGCTTGACGCTTGTGCGACCGCGCTCAAATCCAGCGTCAGCGAGCAGCCCAGTGCGCCATACAGGAACACAAACAGCAGCAGATAGAGCGCGTTGCGTTTCCAGTCGAGCTCTGCTTCATGATTTCTCTGTAACCGCGCATCCTGCAACGCCTGTTGCAGGCGCAGATGTTCGTCAGACGTGGAATCGATACTGGCGATCTCTTCGCCCAGTAAGCGGTGAATAAAAGGCTGATCGGCCTGATCGAGGGTGATGCGCATAAATTTTCCGCTGGCAAAATATTCGTGGCGTCAGTGTAACGTAAAACGAAGCTAACCGGGCGTCCGGTGCAGCGGCTGCGCATTTTGCCGCCGTCAACACGCACCGGGTGAAAGGAGAACAGCAATCCTTCGCATCCACCGATTGGCGATATCTGATTATTCGGGTAACGTGGAATTTCATACTAATACGTCAAAATTTTTCCCGTACCCTACGTAACAGGAGAGGTCAGTTATGTCCGTCCATTCGCCGCTCATCGGCATCGTCAGCGATGATGTCAGTCATCCGCACAGTATGCACATGCTCAAAGAAGTCACGCGTCAACTCAGTGCGCGTGATCTGCTGCCGGTGCTGCTGTGCGCCGCCACGCGCGAGGATTTTCAGGTCGCGCTGCGGAACGCGGCGTCGCTGCCGCTGGGCGGGCTGCTGTTCCTGAGCTCGCCGTGTCGGGGTGCGCAGGACATCGCCGCGCACCTGCTGCCATCGCTGCGCGCGGTGCATCTGTGCCCGAACGACAGCGCGGGCGCTGATGTGGTGGTTGCCGATGCGTATCACGCCGGGCAGCAGCTTGGCGCACTGCTGCTGTCGCAGGGCCATCAGCGTTTGGGCGCTATGCAAGTGCAGGCAAGTGACACGCCGCCGCGCCAGGTGCAGGGTTTTATTGCCAGCCTGCAGGTGGAAGACAAGACGCTGCACGCAGCACTGCACGCCGGCGCCCTTCACCGTGAGCAGGCTTATCAGGCGATGATGGCTTATCTGAAGAAAACCCGTGCGGCAGAACGCATCAATGCATTGATGTGCGAATACGACGAGCTGGCTTTTGGCGCACTGCAGGCCGTGCGCGACTTCGGTCAGGGCGCGCATATCGCCGTGGTGGGCTTTGATGATGCTGACGAGGCGCGCGGCTCCACATGGCACCTGAGCAGCTGGGCACCGCGCCGTGATTTACTGGTGACGGAAGCCCTCAACCGGCTACTGGATCAGCGTCCGGACCACAGCCGCGCCTGGCAGCAGGGTGAGTTGCAGGTGCGCCATTCGCATCACGGCAAATATGTGCCTGGCGAAATGTCGCAGTGCGGCTGCGCCATCCGTCACTGATCGCTGCAAGTCTTTCCCCCTTGGGCGCCGGGTTGATTTCCACACACTGGCGCTGATCTTTGCCGGATTTTTATATCCGCGCAGGTTTTCTTTACGCCTTTTTTATATTGCCGGCGGTTAAATCAGCGCAGCAGGCGGCACTGTGGCGCGCCTCAACCTCAAAGGGAAATATCATGCCCGGCACTATTCTGGTCACACATAATCAGCATCAGTCTTCCACGCTGGCAGCCATTTACGATCGCCTGATGGCGCGACGCGGTGGCCTCTGGGTCTGCTGGGATGGACAACGTACCGTCGCTGCGCAGGAAGCGGCGCGCACGCTTAGCTTTCAGCAGGGTAACGAATACGACAGGCTGCAGTTTGCGCTGACGCGCGCAGAATACGAAGAGGGCTATCACGGCTACGTCCATCAGGGCTTGTGGCCGGTGTTTCACCAGCGTCCGGACCTGGCACGTTTCACCAGCGCCAGCTTCCAGGCCTATCGCCAGCTGAATGCGGCTTATGCCCACGCCATCGCCGAATATGCCATGCCGGACGATGTTGTCTGGCTGCAGGATTATCACTTCATCCCAACGGTAAAAATGCTGCGTGATACCGGCTTAACTAACCGCATCGGTTTATTTTTACATCAGCCGTTTCCGTCCGGTCAGCTGTTTGAAGCGATCCCTGACTGGCGCAGCCTGGCAGAATCGCTGCTGTGCTGCGACCTGATTGGCTTCCAGACCGGGCAGGATATGAATAACTTTCTGCTGTGGCTGGAGAGCGAGTTTCGCGCTGAACGCTTAGGCAGGAACCGTCTGCGCGTGCACGGTCACATCATCACCACCGGCGTGTTTCCGGTCGGGATCGATCTGGCTGAGGTTCAGGCGTTACTTGAGAGTAACAGCTGCCAGTATATGGAACAGCAGAGCCGCGAACATTTGCCGGCCAACACGGTGCTGAGCGGCGGTCATCTCGACGACAGCGCAGGTCTGCCGTATCGCATCAGCGCGCTGGAAGTGCTGCTGCGCCATCATCCCGACTATGCGGGCAACATGATGTTATTGCAGCTGGCTTCTGCTGCCAGCGGACACCCGCACCGGCAGCAGGCGATCAGCCACAATCTGGAAAATCTGTGCGGTGAGGTTAATGGCGTGCACGGTATGCTCAACTGGTATCCGGTCAGCTATCTCAACCACGATTATCGCCGTGAGGAGCTGGCCGGGCTGTATCGCGCGGCGCGGGTGGCACTGGTGACGCCACTGATGGCGGGCATGAGCCTGATGGCGAAAATGTATGCTGCGCTGCAGGATCCCGCAAATCCCGGCGTGCTGATTCTGTCACAGTTCGCGGGTGCGGCCGAACAGATGGATGGCGCGCTGATCGTTAATCCTTACGATCCTGATGCAATGGCGGATGCCATCCATACGGCGTTGCGGCTGCCGCTCAGCGACCGTCAGAACCGTCATGCGCGCTTGCTGAATAATCTGCACCGCTATGATTGTCACTGGTGGGCCGACAGCTTCCTCGCCCTGTTAATGGATGAGCAGCAGCCGGAGAGTGTGCAGCTGTGTAGCCGTCACCTGTCGGGCGCAGGCATAAGCGGGCGGTTACGTTATTGATAAGCAGACTGGGGCAGAGCGGGGCTAATGTCGGGTGTTTTTGCCCGTATTATCACGGTTGCGAAAAATATGGGTCACGTTATCGCTACCTTTTAACGCCACTGCTTCGCCCTGTGGCGCACTTTTGCTGTTCTGCACTTCAGCAATCGCATAGCGAAACGCGCGCTGGCGTGCCGGATCGGTTTCTGATGCCGCCATCGCGCGCAGTTTTTCCAGCAGCGCGAGAGTGGTTACCGGTCCGGCTTGTTTTAACAATTGCAGCACGGCATCGCCCATGACAATGTCGGCCAGTTTTTCATCTTCACTTCTATACATAAAAGCTCTCAGTATCCGCGTTGCGTTTAGCATTGCCTGGTGCAGGTAAACCAAAGCCTAATCAACGACTGATAGTGTCGCTCTTCCTCTGTCGGAAATGTGTGACCTGCTGAGCGAAATTTTTCCCCGACAGCACCCTTAAACTTATACAACAAAAGCGCTTCTGTACAGGCGGGAGTGTCATCCCTTTCACTCTTTAGCGCTTTAATGCGCGCTGGCGTTGCAGACTGCTATTGTACTTAGTAGTATAGATGGTTCAGGCAAGGACAAGGACAGTCCTCTTCTTCATAAAGCAGGGAAACAGCATGGCCATTTATGTATTGAAGCCCTTCGACCGAAATTTCAAAGGTGACATGATTGCGGACATCAAGCTCTGTCTGGCTGCCCGCGAATTGATTGCCGGACAGTATGAGGCCAGCCTGGGGGGTGGTGTTTACAAAAAACGTATTCCGCTCGGTGCCGGCAAAAGCGGCGGAGCCAGAGCCATTGTCGCGTTCAAATCGCAAAAACATCTGTTTTTTGTTAATGGTTACGCTAAATCGACCACGAAGAGTGGCATACGTGAGATTAAAGAGGATGAGCTTAATCTCTACAGGCAGGTAGCCAGTCAACTGTTTGCCATGACGACTGAGCAGGAAAGAGCAGCGATAAAGGCGAGAAAAATGCGAGAGGTAATATGCGATGGTTGATCATCTAAAAGATCTGCAGGAAATCGCGCATGATTTTAACCCGCTGGGGGTGATTAGCGATGAGCTTACCGAAAAAATCGATTCACGTGTCAGATTACGTGAGCTGCGTACCTCTCTGCCGGTTTTACAACTGATGTCAGGCGAGGCTATTCGTGAGTTACGTGAGCGTCATGGTCTGAGTCAGGCCATGTTAGCCGCCTATATTGGCCTGTCCCCGGCCACCGTGGTGAAATGGGAGCGCGAGGAGAAAAAGCCAAATGGCGCTGCGCTGCGCCTGCTTAACCTCATTGATAGAAAGGGTCTTGAGGTGTTGCGTTAATCAATTTTTGTGGCCACAGGATAAGGTGGCCTGACATTGCGTGACACAACGAATTTGTCGTGACGCCGCAGCCAAAATCACGCTGTGACGCTGGGCTGAAGTGATGAAAAACAGGCATAGATCTTATGCCTGTTAGTATCTATCCCGCCGTTACCCGCCCCGGCGCTAATCGCTGCTGCCCAGAATATCCATAAACTCCTGCACTGGCCGGTCGTAGACGTTCATACTGCCGGGACGATCGCTGAGCCAGGCCACAGCCAGTTCCCAGCACACATCAACGTCGCTGATGCGGCAATAATGCAGCGTCGTGCTGCGCGCTTTCACTACCTGTTCGGGCAGCAGGGCAATCCCCATATTGCGCTCCACCAGACTCAGCAGGGTTTCCAGATCGCTCACTTCAAACGTCACCTTGCGGCTCAGCCCCTGCAGGGCAAAACTGTTGTCATTCACCTTGCGCGTGCCCTGGCCGGCTTCGAAATCGATGAACGACTGCTGCGCCAGGTGTGCCATGGTGACGTCCTGCTGCATCGCGGTGAATCCGGCATAATCCGCGGCGAACGCTACCACGATTTCATCGCAGGCGATGATGCGCGACGACAGCCGGTCGGAGACTTCCTCCACCGGCATAATCGCCAGATCGATCTGTTGATTGTGCACTTTTGCGTTGAGCTTCGCCGATGATCCCTGGCACAGCTTGACGTCAAAATCCGGAAAGCGACGAATAAAGGTTTCCAGTAATTGCGGCAGATCGATAAACGGCGGCACGCTTTGCACCGTGCCAATCGACAGCGTTCCGGTCTTAAGCGCCACGATCGCCGCCACTTCCTGTGACGCTTTTTCGACAACGGCGCCGATGGTTCTGGCGTAATCGAGAAACACTTTCCCGGCCATGGTCAGGCGCACCTGGCGAGTGGAGCGGATAAAAAGCGGCGTGCCCAGTTCCTCCTCCAGCTGTTTGATCGAGGTGGACAAGGCCGATTGCACAATATGCATACTCTGTGCGGCGCGGGTGAAATTTTCATGTTCCGCCACGGCGATAAAGTGCCGCATCTGGCGCAATTCCATCAGTTATCTCCATAAAAGATGAATTTAATCACAATAATGAATTTTACAGATTAACGATACGCGGTAAAAATTTGTCCGGCAATCGCCTGTTCGCCGCGCGGTTTTGCAGGAAGGCAGAACAATGTCTTCTGTGCACCTGTACGGCGGCATTTAATGAGAGGAATCTGTTATGAGTTATGTTGCATCGCCAGCGCGTTATCAGACCAACATGCAGTACCGTAAAACCGGCAAAAGTGGCCTGGTGTTGCCGCTGATCTCGCTGGGGCTATGGCAGAATTTTGGCGGCGTTGACGTATTTGAAACCGGCAGAGCGATCCTGCGCCACGCGTTTGATAACGGCATTACCCATTTCGACCTGGCGAATAACTACGGTCCGCCAGCGGGATCGGCTGAAGAGAACTTTGGCCGCTGGCTGGCGCAGGATTTTGCCCCATATCGTGATGAACTGATCATCTCGAGCAAAGCCGGCTGGGATATGTGGCCGGGTCCGTACGGTGGCCCGACCGGCACCCGCAAACATCTGATTGCCAGCTGTGATAACAGCCTGCGCCGCATGGGGCTGGATTATGTCGATATCTTCTACAGTCATCGCGTCGATCCGAATACGCCGCTGGAAGAAACCATGGGCGCGCTGGTACAGCTGCATCGTCAGGGCAAGGCGCTGTACGTCGGCATCTCTTCCCATTCGCCAGAGCTGACGCGTCAGGCCGCTGCGATTCTGGCCGATGAGAAAGTGCCGCTGTTTATTCATCAGCCCAATTACTCGATGCTAAACCGCACTATTGAGCACGGGCTGCTCGATACGCTGGCGGAGCTCGGCAGCGGTTGCATCGCCTTTTCCCCGCTGGCACAGGGCATGCTGACCAGTAAATACCTCAACGGCGTACCGCAGGGCGCGCGCGCCGGCGGCAGCGATCCGCGTCTTTCTGCCATGCTCAGCGAAGAGAACCTGGCAAAAATTCGTGCGCTTAACGCTATTGCTGAAGCGCGCGGTCAGACGCTGGCGCAGATGGCGATCGCCTGGGCGCTGCGTGATGAGCGGGTCACTTCTGCGCTGATTGGTGCCCGCACGGTTGATCAGTTAAGCGATTCCCTGCGCGCGCTGGACAACCTGACCTTTACGGCACAGGAACTGGCGTACATTGATCGCTACGCCACCGAAGGCGGGGTGGATATGTGGCGCGTCTCTTCTCAACTTAAATAATGCCCGGCGCCGCGCAACGCGGCGCGCTTTATCGCTGCGCCTGCTGTAACCGCACGGCGCGGCGAAATGCATTGGGTGACTGACCCGTTTCACGCTTAAAAGCATGGCTGAAGGCGCTCTCTGAGGCGTAACCCAGCGTCTGCGCTACCACGGCCACCGCCTCATTTTCCTCCTGCAACGCACGCTCTGCCAGCCGCATGCGCCACGCCGTCAGATAGGCTATCGGCGTGATGCCGACCACCTGGCGAAAATACTGGGCAAAACGGGTGCGCGACATGGCACAGGCACGCGCCAGTTCGTCCAGATGCCAGTTGCGCGCCGGATCGCCATGCAGCCGCTGTAACGCCGGTGCCAATCGCGCATCGTTCAGCGCCCGCAGCCAGCTGGCGGGCAGTGCGCTGCTGGTTTGCAAATGCGCCCGCAGAATCTGGATGAACAGCAGTTGTGCCAGCTGGGCCGTTGCCAGCTGCGATCCCGGCTGGACATGCTGGCCTTCCTGCACCAGTTGATCCAGCACCCAGCGGAATGACGCCGCCTGCGGTGACGCCGCCGGTACCTGAATCCAGGGAGGTAATACGTGCGTCAGTAAACGACCACTGGCAGGATCAAGCAGTACATGGCCACCGATATGGACAAAATCATCACCGCTGCCAATCGGC
The DNA here is from genome assembly GCF_002207995.1 of Pantoea sp. VS1. NCBI lineage: Bacteria > Pseudomonadati > Pseudomonadota > Gammaproteobacteria > Enterobacterales > Erwiniaceae > Pantoea > Pantoea sp. VS1. The sequence goes on along the minus strand of NZ_NHZE01000045.1, from coordinate 184,046 downwards.
GCATGGCCTTTTCCTGCGCTATAAAACACGCTCATGGCGTCAACCGGCGACTCGTCCGGATGGCTGGCCAGCACGAAGGCGCGTTTAGCGCTCAGCAAGCCGACGTCGCCGGTGGCAAAGTGGAACGGTTCAGGTTCGCCTTCCAGTATGACCCAGCAACTGCCTTTGATAATGGCGAAGAATTTAATTTTATCGGGTGCAGGGAAACGCAGCGCCCAGCGTCCGCCCGCGGTAAAACCGCCGGTCAGCAATGATTCAGCGCGAACGAATCGCAGAATGTCGGAAAAGGGATCAAGGCTCATTTCTGTACTATCACGCAAGTAAAGTGCATTGGCAAGCATTCAAAATCCGCCTTCCGCCGCTTAACGTAAAGCGCGTCGAATGAACGATGCTTGTGATGAGGAAGTAAAATGAGTAATGAAAAGGTTCTGGTTACCGGCGGCAGCGGGTTTATCGCCCAGTACTGCATTATTGCGCTGCTGCAGCAGGGCTATCAGGTGCGAACCACCTTACGTGATGCCGAACGTGAAGCTGAAGTCAGGGCGCATCTGTTGCAGGCCGGGGTGGCCGCAGGCGAGGCGCTGCAATTTGTCGTTGCCGATTTAACGGCAGACGCGGGCTGGGAAGACGCGGTGGCGGGCTGTCGCTTCGTGCTGCATGGCGCTTCTCCCACCCCGACCGGCAGCCAGGTAAGCGAAGCTGACTGGGTGAATCCGGCGATTGAAGGAAATCTGCGCGTATTGCGCGCCGCGCGCGATGCAGGCGTTAAACGTGTGGTGCTGACCTCGGCGTTTGGCGCGGTCGGTATCGGACATCCAGCGGACTATCCGCGCCCCTTTACCGAGCGCGACTGGAGCGATGTCAGCGGCGATGTATGGCCCTATCAGAAATCGAAAACCCTGGCGGAACGCGCTGCCTGGCAGTTTATCGCTGAGCAGGGTAACGGTCTGGAACTGGCCACGGTGAACCCGGTGTCGGTGCTGGGGCCGGTGCTGGGTGCCGACTATTCACATTCGATTCGCATTGTGAAGGAGCTACTGGAGGGGCAGCCAGGCTGTCCTGACATCAACTCATGTTTTGTTGATGTGCGTGACGTGGCCAGTCTGCACGTGCTGGCGATGATCCACGCCGCCGCGCAGGGTCAGCGTTTCCTTGCCAGTTCGGGGCACAGTCTGCCGCTTATTGAGGTGGCGCGCACGCTCAAAACCCATCTGGCAGCAGAAGCAGAGAAGGTTTCGCTGCAGCCAATGAGTGACGCCATGGTGCGGGCGGCGGCAGCGCAAAATCCGCTGATGACGGGAATGGTAAAACTGCTGGGCGTTGATATGAACGTTAGCGCCGCTAAAGCCGGCTGGTTACTGAACTGGCACCCGCGCAGTCCGCAGGAGGCCATTCTTGCCACCGCGCGCAGCCTGATTGCGCTGGGGCTGGTAGCAAACCACTAGTCTGACTGCGGCATTTATCATCACCCTGGTGACGCGCAGATGCTATATAAATGATAACAATTATCATATATAGCGATTGATGAGGACATCATGCCGTCTCCACAGGTGATAAACGCCGACTGCTGTATCGTCGGCGGCGGTCCGGCCGGCTTAATGCTGGCCTATTTACTGACGCGCGCCGGCCTGCGCGCGGTCGTGATTGAGAAGCACGCCGATTTTCTGCGCGATTTTCGCGGCGACACCATTCATCCCTCAACCCTGGAGATCATGCACCAGCTGGGTCTGCTCGACGCGCTGCTGGCGCTGCCGCATCAGCGCGCGGAGAAGTTACAGGCGGAAGTGGGCGGGCAGGAGATCACCATGGCCGATTTCTCCCGTCTGCCGTTGCGCTGCCGTTTTATCGCCTTCATGCCGCAGTGGGATTTCCTCACTTTCCTCGCCGCCCAGGCGGCGCACTATCCCGGTTTCACGCTGCTGCAATCCACCGGTTTTGACGATTTTCTTTATCAGGATGGCGTAATCGCAGGCGTAAAAACGTTACAAGGTCACGAAATTCACGCGCCGCTGGTAATAGGCGCTGATGGCCGTCGCTCGGCGGTGCGGCAGAAAGCCGGGCTGGTAGGTAAAAGCTTTGGTGCTCCACGCGATGTGGTGTGGTTCCGGCTGGATAAACAGCCGGACGACCCCGAGCTGGGGATGGGCCACAAGGGGCCGAAGCAAAACTTCATCGTCATTGACCGCGGCGAATACTGGCAGTGTGGATTCACCATTCAGAAAGGCGAATTCGAGGCGCTGAAGCAGGCCGGGCTCGACGCGCTGAAAAATCGCATGGCAGAGGTTGCGCCGTTCAGCGTGGCGCGCATGGCGCAGCTGCAGGATTGGCAGCAGCTGAGTCTGTTATCCATCCGTATCGATCGGCTGGATAAATGGATGAAGCCCGGCGTGCTGTGCATTGGCGATGCCGCACATGCGATGTCACCGATTGGCGGCGTGGGCGTGAACCTGGCGATTCAGGACGCGGTGGCCAGCGCCAATTATCTGACGCAGCCGTTGCAAAACGGCACGCTCACGCTGCGCGATTTAGAGAACGTGCAGCGGCGGCGGCAGTTTCCGACCGTGGCGACGCAATTCCTGCAGATCAAAATGAGCAGCGGCAAGCGCCCGCGTACCACGCCCAGTAAGGTTCCGCAGCTCATCAGCCGCTATCCGTTTTTACGCCATCTGTTTGGCCGGTTGATTGGCATGGGCTTCCGCCCGGAACGGCCACGTCTCGCCGGAAAAAAAACGTAGCCGGGTAATTATTGCAATTGCGATGCTTTTGTAACATTAAATTAACTTTTGCGGCGAGCTATCATTAAAAAAATTGCTTAATCGGAGAGGGGATTTAATCACTTTGTGCCTTATTTGTCGGCTGATATAACCTGAACGTCAACGCGATCTCAACGAAGCGTAAATGGCGTGAGGCGGGTGAAGAGCGGGATTACGCGATGATAAAGGTTTTCTATTGATTTCAGCGGTGACACAAGGTTGGCGAAAGCCACAGTTTGATTATGGTTAAGGGGCATGACACAAACCATAAGAAACTGAGGAAGACGGCAGGTATGAAACTGGAAAACTTATCTCGCAGAAGCTTTATGGCCTTCGCGGCTGGTGGCACCGTGGCGCTGGCCGCCGGCAAAGTCCATGCCCACGACGGCAAGGTGGCGACTTATCCGGCGAATGATCCCAACCATCCGCGCGACCCTGGCCCGCACGATCCGGTGCGCGAAGCGCTGAATCCGGATCTGGTCGATCCGCCAGCAACCGACAGCGGCACATTACCCAACCTGCGCTTTTCGTTTAGCGATGCGCACGTGCGCAAGGGCAGCGGCGGCTGGACGCGCCAGGTGACGCAGCGCGAACTGGGCATTTCCACCACCATTGCTGGCGTCGATATGCGGCTGGATAAGGGGGGCATCCGCGAACTGCACTGGCACAAAGAGGGCGAGTGGGCCTACATGCTGTACGGCAATGCGCGCATTACCGCGCTGGATACCGCAGGTGGCTGGTTTGTCGATGACGTCGGCGTGGGCGATTTATGGTATTTCCCGCCGGGCGTGCCGCACTCGATTCAGGGGCTCGGACCGGACGGCTGCGAATTCCTGCTGGCCTTCGACAACGGCAATTTCGATGAAGACAGTACCTTTCTGCTCAGCGACTGGTTCAAACATATCCCGCCTGAAGTGCTGGCAAAAAACTTTGGCGTGCCGGCTGAGGTGTTTAACACGCTGCCCTCGCCGGAAGAGGAGTACATCTTTGCCGGGCAGGCACCGGACGGCGCGCCGGCTTCGGCGGTGAGCGGCGGGGTGAAATCGAAGCAGGTCTTCTCGCATAAAATGCTGGCGCAGAAGCCGTTGACGCTGCCGGGCGGCACGGTACGCATTACTGATTCCAGTAATTTTACGGTATCGAAAACCATCGCCGCCGCGCTGGTGGAACTGGCTCCCGGCGCGATGCGCGAACTGCACTGGCATCCCAATAACGACGAATGGCAATACTATCTGGAAGGTCAGGGGCGGATGGGCGTGTTTGCCTCGTCGGGTCAGGCGCGTACGTTTGACTTCCGCGCCGGTGATGTCGGCTATGTGCCCTTTGCCATGGGTCACTATATCGAAAACACAGGCGACAAGCCGCTGCGCTTTCTGGAACTGTTTAAAAGCGATTATTACGCGGATATTTCGCTTAACCAGTGGCTGGCCAGCACGCCACCGGCGCTGGTGCGTCAGCATCTGCATCTCAGCGACACCTTTATGAATGCGCTACAGCAGGAGAAGCATCCGGTAGTGAAATAGCCCGTGACCACGCGCAGCCGATGCTGCGCGTTCTCTCCTGATACTGTCCACATCTGGCGTGCATATCCCGCCCGAAACCCTGTGGATAAACCTTTCGTTGCCCCGTGCCAGCAGGGCTGACCAGCAGGCGGTTATTTTATGAACGGCCGCCAGCGCAGCGATTTCAGTTTGTCACGACGGGCTGCTGCCTGCATCACCAGACTCATCGCGGCGGGTAAAACCGTGAGCGTCACCAGCGTCGCCACTAACAGCCCACCGATAATCGCCAGCGCCATCGGTCCCCAGAAAACCTGACGCGAGATGGGGATCATACCGAGAATCGCTGCACTGGCGGTGAGCACAATCGGCCGTGCGCGGTGTTCGGCGGCAGCCGCAATGGCGGCATTTGGCGGCATACCTGCATCAACGTTGTTATCTGCCTCGCTGATCAGGATCACCGCGTTGCGAATGATCATGCCAGCCAGAGCAATAACACCCAGCAGCGCCACAAAGCCCATCGGTGTGCCGGTCGGCAGCATGGCCAGCACAATGCCCGGCAGACCAAAGGGCGCCATCAGCAGGGCCAGCAGCATGCGGGAAATCCGCCGCAGTTGTAACATCAGCAGCAGAAGCATGCAGAGCAGCGTGACCGGCAGGATGGCGAACACCGACTGGTTGCCCTTGTCAGACTCTGCTACCGCCCCGTCCTCGCTCAGGCGGTAACCGGCCGGCAAGCTGGCCCTGAAGGTGGCAATCAGCGGCGTGAGGGCGGCGGAGACGGCTTCCGCGCGCAAACCCGGCGCCGTATCGGTCTGTACGGTGATAAACGGCAGGCGCTGGCGTCGCCAGATAACGGGATCCTCCAGCCCCCACTGCGGTGTTGCGACCTGCGTCAGCGGAATTTTTGCGCCCGACGGCGCGGTTAGCAGCAGTCCGGACAGGCTGCTCAGGTCATGGCGCGCTGCAGCGTTGCCCTGTAGCACCACATCAATCAGCCGGTTGCGATCGCGTACCGTGGTGATCAGCGTTCCTGACCAGAGCGTATGCAGATACTGAGCAATCAGGTCAGAAGAGAGGCCGGCTGCGCGCGCTGCCGTCTGATTCACCTGCAAGGTGATTACGCGTTCGGGCTCACCGGCGGTTTGATTGACGTCACGCGTCAGCGCTGAGCTGCCGAGCGCGGCGGCCAGCCGCTCTGCCAGCTGCTGCACCTGGCGATAATCCGGACCGCTGATGCGATAACGAATCGGCCAGCCTACCGGCGGACCGAGCTCGAGCGGCGCGACGCGGGTGGTGATGTCGCTGAAATCCCGGGCAAGCACCGCATCCAGTGAGCGCTGCAGTCGTTCACGGGCGGCCAGGCTTTTGGCCACCACCACCAGCTGAGCGCTGTTTTCATCGTCCAGCAGCACATCCATGGGCAGGTAGAAGCGTATCGCACCGGTGCCGACGTAAGACGAATAGTGGTCAACATCCCGGCTGGCGGAGACAATCCGCTCAAGGCGTTGCACCTGACGCAGGGTGGCCTGCTGCGACGCGCTGGCAGGTAGCGCCAGGCTCACCAGCAGCTCCGGCCGATCGGAGGCCGGGAAAAACTCGCCCTGCATATACGTGGTACCGACGCCGGCCAGCAATAGCGCCAGCAACGCCATCGCCAGCGTCAGCATGCGGTGGCGCAGCACGCTGCTCAGCAGGCGGCGATAGAACTGGCTGAGGCGCCCGTTTCCGGCGCGGTGCTGCTTTAGCGTGGCCGGCAACAGCCAGCTGCCGGTCAGCGGTGAAAACAGCACCGCCACCAGCCATGAGCTGATGAGCGCCATCAGCACCACCGCAAACAGGGTATAGCAATATTCGCCCGCGCTGGATGCGGCAAAGCCGACCGGAATAAAACCGGCAATCATCACCAGCGTACCGGTCAGCATCGGGAAGGCGGTGGTACTGAACGCCCAGGTCGCTGCGCCGGTGCGGGAATCGCCGGCCTCCAGCCGCGCCACCATGGTTTCCACCGTGATCATTGCATCGTCCACCAGCAGGCCCAGCGCCACGATCAGTGCGCCCAGCGAGATGCGCTGCAGGCCGATACCGGCCAGATGCATGCCGATAAACGTCATGGCGAGTACCAGCGGGATCGCCGCCGCGACCACCAGGCCGGCGCGCAGTCCGAGCGAGACAAACGAAACCGCCAGCACGATGATTACCGCCTCGCCCAGCACATCGACAAATCCGCTGACCGCCTGTTGTACTACCGCTGACTGATCGGCGATGCGCGTCATCTCAATGCCGTGCGGCAGCTGGCTGGCTTCGCTCTCCATGCGCGCCCGCAGTGCCTGGCCAAAATCCAGCATGTTGCCAGTGGCGGCCATCGACACGGCCAGTCCGATGGCCGGCTGGCCGTTAACGCGAAAAAGCGGGGCAGGCGGCTCGGCGGGGCGGCGCGTGATGGTGGCGATCGCCGTCAGCGGAACATAGCGATCGTTAACGTGCAGCGTAACCGCCCGCAGGCTCGCCTCGCTGTTGAACGCGCCGCTCACGCGCAGGGCGATGTTATCGGTGGCGGTGCGCACGCTGCCCGCCGGCTCGACGACGTTCTGCGCCCGCAGCGCCTCTGCTACCTGCTGCAAATCCAGCCCCATGGCGGATAGCTGGCGCGGGGAAAAGGCCACCACCAACTGCTCTTCCTGCTCGCCCAGTAGCTGGATCTTACCCACATCCGGCAGACTCATCAGATCGCGGCGAATATCGTCCACCCGGTCCCGCAGCTCACGCGGAGAAAAACCGTCAGCGGTGAAGCCGTAAATCGTGCCAAAGGTATCGTCAAACTCATCGTTGACCGCCGGGCCCTGCACGCCCTGCGGCAAAGCCGGGGTCACATCCTGCATTTTTTTACGCACCTGGTACCAGATGCCGGCCACCTGCGCGGGTGGGGTGTCGTCACGCAGATTGACGAAAATGACCGTGCGGCCAGCGTGCGTTTCACTCTGCACATAATCCAGCCAGGGAATTTCCTGCAGCTTTTTCTCCAGCGGATCGGTGACCAGTCTGACCGTATCGTTGATGTCGGCACCTGGCCACTGCGCTGACACCACCGCAGTTTTGATGGTGAACGCCGGATCTTCGTTGCGCGAGAGCTTTTCATAGCTGACGATCCCTGCTGCCACGATCAGCAGCATAAGAAAGGCCATCAGCTGCTGCTGCTTCAGCGCCCAGGCAGAAAGGTTAAACGCCGGTTTCATGCTGATCCTCCTGGCTGCCGGCAACGCGTTCACCGTCACGCAGGCTTCTGACGCCCGCCGTGATCACCCGATCGCCCGGCATGATGCCGGCGCGAATCCATACCGCATCTGCCGTATAGCCGGCAATCGCAACCGTGCGCCGGATAACGCAGTTTTTCACCGGGTCAAGAATAAACACCGCCGGCTGGCCTGCGTGGCGGGTAAGCGCGGTGGCCGGAATCGCCATCACCGCATCTGTCGTCGCGTCGATCTGCGGCAGGGTGACGGCGACGCTGGCACCCAGCACCATCTCCGCAGGAGGATTGTCCAGTGTGATGCGCACCCGCCAGCTGCGTGTCTGGGCATCGGCCTGCGGACTGACGTCACGCAGGTGCGCTTCGGCCATCACGGACGGATTCTGCAATAGCGCAACGCGGAAACGGGCACTGGCCCGGCGATCGAGGGTTTCAGGTGTGGCAACGTCAAATACCACGTCACGGCCTGTGCCGGTCGCAACCGTAAACACCGTCTGCCCGGAGCTGACCACCTGACCGGCTGCGGCGCTGACGCCCGTCACCACGCCATCCTCAGGCGCGGTAAGGTGGGTCCAGCGCAGGCTATCCTGCGCATTTTTCAATGCCGCTTCACTGCTCTGCCGCCGCGCCAGCGCAGCCTGCCAGTCGGCGCTGGCGCTATCGAGCTGAGCACGGGCAATTGCCCCGGACGGCATCAGAAGGCGCATGCGGTGCAGATTGAGGGCCGCCACCTTTTCGGCCGCGCGGCTGCTGTTCAGCTCCGCCTGTGCGCTCGCCAGCTGATTCAGCGCGCCGGGACTGTCAAGCACGGCGAGCGTCTCTCCCTGCCTGAAGCGGCTGCCGACATCGGCGCTGCGCGTCAGAATCCGCCCCTCCAGCCTGAAACTGAGCGAGGTTTCATCGTGCGCGCGGATCTCGCCGGTCAGGGTTTGCTGCCCGGCGGGCGCGGGCGGGCCAACCGTGATGAACTTTACCGGACGCGGTGGCGGCGGCATGGGCGAACGCTTGCGGTCACAGCCGGTCAGCAGCAGGGCCGTCAGCAGCAGACAGGGCAGCAGCGGCAGCAGGGAAACCAGGTGGCGCGGGTTAAGCAGGTGGCGCACACCCTGTTTGATCAGGCAGGGAAGCTCGTCGGTCATGGCGCAATTCCTTTATCGGTATTTGCGCCATTACACCGTGCGATTATCAAGAATCCGGCGATGTTCCATCAAGAGCGTGTCAAGAAGGGCAACAACGTCAGGCGTTGCGCGGCAACAAAATCTGTATCTGCAAACCTCCCGCTGCGGGCAGCGTGGCATTAATCGTGCCGCCGTGCGCCTGGCAAATCGCCCGCGCAATCGACAGGCCCAGCCCGCTGCCGCCCGAGTGGCGGGCGCGTGACGCCTCACCGCGCGCAAAGCGCTCAAACATCAACGCCAGAAACGCCGCAGGAACGCCCGGACCGCTGTCCTGCACGATGATTTCGTAATGATCAACGGTGTTGCGCGTGCGCAGCTGCAGCTGGCTGCCGCTTCCGGCATAGCGCAGAGCGTTTTCCAGCAGGATGGTGAAAACCTGCCCGAGACGGAACGGATCGACCGGCAGTAATGTCTCCTCAGCCAGCGCTACCCCGGTGCTGATGCGCGCTTCATCCAGCTGCGGTTTGATCCACTGCAGGCGCTCGCGCAGGATATCGGCCGGGTTGCAGCGGACTTTCTCCAGCGTGAGCTGGCCGGCATCCGCCAGTGACAGCAGATGCAGCTCATCGATCAGCCGGTGCAGACAACTGAGCTGCGCCATGATCAGGGCGAGCTGACGTGAATCAGCGCTGAACACGCCATCAAGCAGCGCCTGCAGACGCACCATGGCGGCGTTGAGCGGCGACCGCAGCTCATGCGCCATGGCGACATGCGACGTACGCAGCTCTTTGTCGTAACGCGCCAGCTGGCGCGTCATCGCGTTGAAGTTGTGCGCGAACTGCACCAGTTCGGCGGGCGCTGCCGGTGTTAACGCCGCCTGCGCACCGAAGTCGCCTGCGGTCACCTGGTCTGCCGCTCGTCTGAGCTGGCTGAACTGTGCAGAAAGCGGGCGCGCGTGGCGCAGCCCGAAATAGGCAATAAACGGAATGGTCACCAGCACCAGGATGCCGACGGTGATCCAGTCCGAGGAAGCAATGGACGGGTCGGAGTAGCGTATGCCCCACCAGCTATCGATGATCTGGTGAAAGCGCGCGGGATCGCGTTCCGGATGCGCACGCAGGGCGAGAAATTCATGCAGAACCGCCGGCGGCATATGGTGCGTGATCCACAGGTACTGCACCGTGAAGCGCAGCCACATGCACAAAGCAATCAGTACCACGGTACCGATAGCCAGCGTCAGAATGCGCAGACAAAGCCAGCGCCAGAGCGTTTGTGGGGATTTTTCTGTCATGGCTGGCGGAACCGGTAGCCTACGCCGCGCACGTTGAGCAGCACGCCCGCCATACCGGCCGCCTCTAACTTTTTGCGCAGGTTATATACGTGGGTATCAATCACCCGTTCCAGCGCGTCGCTGTCCGGCATACACTGCTCCAGCAAAAACGGGCGGCTCAGCGCGCGCACCGGTGCGCGCATCAGCGTGACCAGCAGCGTGAATTCGGTTGGCGTGGTATCAACGCAAAGCACGTTACCCGAGGCCTGCGTGACGGTAACCGTCATCGCGCCGCTGTTCACCTCCAGCCCCTGCCAGCGCAGGATCTCTTCCTGCGGCGTTTTCACCGCGCTGCGCCGCAGCACTGCCTGCACGCGTGCCACTACTTCGCCGGGATGATAAGGCTTGACCACATAATCATCCGCGCCGTAGCGCAGCGCACCGATGCGATCGGGCGTATCGCCCATGGCCGTGACCATAATCACCGGCACCTCGCTGCTGCGCCGGAGTTTTGCCAGCACCTCGGTGCCGTTCAGGCCGGGCAGCATCACATCAAGCAAAATCAGATCGGGCTGCCAGCGCAGGGCCAGCTCAAGTCCGCTCAGGCCATCCGCAGCAACACGCACCGCATAATTTTCGCGCTGCAGATAGGCCTCCAGCACCTCAGCCGCGTCAGCGTCGTCCTCAATAATCAGGATATTTTTGGTCTGCATAACTCACCTTGACAGTTTCTTCATAAATCCCTGGCTGTTTGTTGACACAGCCCCGGGATACTTCGGCTTCGCGCTGCGGCTGCCCGGGTAAGGGGCGGTAAACGGACCGATGAAGAGGTGACACGATGATAACCAGAAAAACGCTGATGTACATGACCCATCTGCTACTCATGATTTCCGCTGCCGCCAGGGCGGATGGCGACGCACAGACCAGCCTGACGCTCGGCGCGGGGGCGCAATTCGCGCCACGCTACAGCGGATCGAATAAAACACGGGTGCAGCCGGTACCGATTTTCCAGGCCAGAGACGGCGCATTTTTTGCTGATGCCCAGAAAGGCATCGGGTACGACCTGCAGAGCGACAGTGGGTTTTATCTCGAACACACGCTGGGTTATGGCCTGGGCCGAAGCGATAAAGATTCAACGTGGCGCGACGGCGCCAGCCGGCTGCAAGGCATGGGAAACATCAATGCGACGGTCAATACTGCACTGGCGCTGGGCTGGCAGCTCACGCCGTGGCTGAGCGCAGAGGGCAAAGCGGTGCTGCCGCTCAGCGATGATCAGGGCGTGAACTATCAGGCATCCGTTACGCTGGTGCCTCTCCAGCGCGACAGCGATACCGTTGCACTGCAGACGGCGGCGCTGTTTGGCGATGCGCGTTATATGAATACCTGGTATGGCGTGAGCGATGTCCAGAGCAGGCGCAGCCGGTTTTCACGCTACGATGCCGGCGGCGGCTTCTACGGTATTGCGACTACGCTCACCTGGAGCCACCAGTTTGATGCTCACTGGGGCACGCTGGTCAGCGCCGGTTACAGCTGGCTGGGCGATCGCGCCGCGGACAGCCCGATCGTGTCCCGGCGCGATCAGGTCACCGGCACGGTCGGCTTTAGCTACACCTTCTGAGAAACGTTATCGGTGGCTGCACAACGCCCGGCCGGCGCGCTGTGCAGCACGACAACTATTACGCGGACATGCCGCCATCAATCACCAGTTCGCTGCCGGTAACATAGACACTTTCGTCCGATGCGAGGAACAGGGCGGCCGCCGCAACTTCGTCAGGATGGCCGAGGCGTTTGGCCGGTATCTGCGCGCTGAATGTCTGTCGTATCTCGTCGCTGACCTGGTCAAACATCGGCGTGTCCGTCGGGCCGGGACTGAGCGTATTGACGCGAATGCCGCGCGGTGCCAGTTCGCTGCTCCAGGTGCGGGCATAGGCGCGCACCGCGGCTTTGCTGGCCGAGTAAGCGCCATAGCCGGGATTGGCCATGCCGCCCGCAATCGATCCCACCAGCACGATGGCACCGCCTTCCGTCATGTGCTTCACCGCATGCTGTACGGTGAATACCATGGCACGCACGTTTAGGCCGAACGTGCGGTCAAAGTGCTCTGCGCTGGTCTCTTCGAGGCTGGCGGGTTCAGCCACGCCAGAGGAGTTCACCAGAATATCGAGACGTCCGGCGCGGGCCTGCACGGTGTCAAACAGACGGGCAACATCGTCTGCGCTGGTGAGGTCGCCCGCTATTGCCTCAATGCGGCCGCCAGTCAGCGTGACGGCTTCGGCCAGCAGCGCTTCGCGTCGCCCGGTGATGAAAACGTGGGCACCTTCCTGCACAAAACGGCGCGCGATGGCGAGGCCGATACCACTGCCGCCGCCGGTCACCAGCGCGACTTTTCCTTCGAGTTTCATGATGGCTGCTCCAGAATGAGAGGGGTGGACGGCTGATGATACATTTCGTATATTTAGTGTCAATTACGCACCTTATCTACATTAGATATACATAAGGAAACCCCATGCCGACTGATATCGCGGCGCTGCTGGCAGAGATCAACAGCACCCGTCCAATCCTGGAACAGGTCGCCAATAAGTGGTCGGTATTAATTCTGACCGTGCTGTGCACTGAACCCGCGCGCTTTAACGCGATCAAGCGCCGTCTTGATCCGATTACCCACAAGGCACTGACGGAGGCGTTGCGCCGGCTGGAGCGTAACGGCCTGATCAGCCGCCGCGTGATCGCCTCGTCCCCGGTGGCGGTGGAATATGCCATTACGCCGCTGGGCCAGACGTTGCAGGATCCGTTTGTTGCGCTGGTGAAGTGGGCCAGAGAGCAGGGCGACGCGATTGAAAAGGCACAGATTGTCTATGATCAACGTCGTGCCAGCGAAGAATAAAGCGTGGCGGCCGTCGGCTATTCAGGCGGTCTGTTAATCGCATGCTCAACATGATTTGCCGTTCTTCTCCTCGCCGCTAAATTAGCCCACATAAAAACGGACTTATTAAATTCGACTCGCCGGAATTTAATTAAGTCATTTCAGTAAATTTCACGTTGCGTTATTATTTGCGTGCGGGGAAAACGGTTAAAAATTTTGAATGGGTAAAGCAAATGATTTCAATAACACCTCAGCAGGTTTGCGCTACAGTATTAGCACTTGATTATTTGAGGATGTTTCCATGAAATTTTTGAAAAAAACGGCGCTACTTTCTCTGGTGGCATTATATGTTCCCCTGTCACATGCCGCAGCGACGGAATATAACCTTGACCCGCAACATACTTCTGTGGTGATCGCATGGAATCACTTTGGTTTCTCTCATCCAACTGCTGATATTTCTGATGTTTCCGGTCAGCTGGCTTTTGACAAAGAAAACCCGGAAAAGTCACAGGTTAATGTGACCCTGCCGTTAAAAACGATTGACACGCATGTGCCAGCGCTGACCAAAGAGTTTTTGGGTAATGAGTATTTTGACGTTAAAAAATATCCTCAGGCCACCTTCCACAGCACCCATGTGGAAAGCAAAGGCGATAATAAATATGATGTGCAGGGTAATTTAACCATCAAAGGTATCACTAAGCCGGTTGTGCTGCATGCCACGCTGAACAAGCAGGATATGCACCCTATGGTTAAAAAGCAGGCGATCGGTTTTGATGCCACCGGCGTCATCAAACGCTCGGATTTTAAAATCGATAAATATGTTCCGGCCGTGGGCGACGAAGTGACGATTACGCTCTCTACCGAGGCGTACGCCAAATAAGGCATTGCGCGCTTAATCGCGCGCTTTTTCTCTGCATCAACCTGCTGCGCTATGCGCGTGTTCAGCGCGAGCTGGCGCAACAGGTTGTCTGTACGTCTTCCCTGGGTGCAGCATCACTGCCTGCCAGCGCATTTCTCGTCAGCACCCTCTGACGCTTTGCCTCATCACCTGCCTGCAATTTCAGACCTTTAGCAATAAAGCCGAAAAAAACCACCAATTCATACCCTTGCGATGACCGCCAGCACTGCACCTGATTACCTGATGGGTTTTTACCCTGCTAACAGCGGCCAGTGAACTATATTTTTACCCACTGAAGTGCGAAATCATGGGTTTAGCAGATAACCGGCACGATAACGGTTACTGATTTTGGTGACTTATCTGACAACCGCGGTTGTTAGCTGAACAGAAGGGAATATCATGCCATTACTGCTTGGTGAGTTATCTGGTGCGCCGACATGGGTACCTGCTGTATTGCTCGTCACACTCTCGCTACTGCTGGGTTTTCTGGCCCGCTTTATTCTTCTCAGGTTTATTCGCTACTGGCAAAGCCGCGATCGCAAGCTGTTTAAATCGCTGGAAAAGCATCTGCGGGGATCGTTATTTTTATTCATTCCATTACTGCTGATCAATATGGGGATGAATTATGTGCATCTCGATCCGGGCTCACTGAGCTTTATCGCCACCACGCTTAATATCTTTATCATCTTATCGTTCTGTTCCATTTTGATTCGTCTGATTAACGTAGCGCAGGATATGTTGTTTATTCGCTACGATATCAACCTGTCGAACAACCTGCGTGCGCGTAAAATTCGTACGCAATTAATCTATGTTAAAAAAGTGGCTATCGTCATTCTGGTACTGTTTTGCCTGAGTTTAATTCTGCTCAACTTCCCTGGTGTACGTAAATTCGGCACCACCATCCTCGCGGGTGCCGGGGTCGCCGGTATCATTATTGGTTTCGCTTTGCAAAAGTCGCTGGTGAATCTGTTTGCCGGCATTCAGATTGCGTTCACCCAACCGATAAAAATTGACGATGCGGTGGTGGTCGAAAAGGAGTGGGGCTGGATTGAGGAAATCAATCTGACCTATGTCGTGGTGCGCATCTGGGATTTACGCCGTCTGGTGCTGCCCATCACCTATTTTACCGAGAATGCATTTCAGAACTGGACGCGAAATAATGCGCAAATATTGGGGTCTGTGTTTCTCTATGTTGATTACTCGATGCCGCTGGCGCCGCTACGTGAGCATTTTGAAAAAATCCTCAATGAGACGCGGCTCTGGGATCGCGAAACTCAGGTGTTACAGGTGACCGATACCACGGAAAAAACCATGACCATCCGTTTACTGATGACCGCGCAGAACTCACCGACGGCATGGGATCTGCGCTGCTATGTACGCGAGAAAATGATTGAATTCATTCAGCAGAATTACCCGCAGAGTCTGCCACAGGTGAGAGCCACCCTGACCGACGCCGACAAAGCATAGTGCAGGCTGGCGATGGGGCATTGCACGGTAGTTGCTCAGGTTGCCATTGCTATCCGGCGTCATTATCAGGGCCCTTGTCGGGGCCCTGAACAGGGCGTTTTCTCCGTCCGTTTTTACTGACTCTTTTCCTTATCCGCCTCCGCTGCCTTTGGCAGATCTTTACGCAGTTTTGCCACCTGATTCGCGCTTACCGCAGGTGCCTGATTGCCCCAGCCGTTACGAATGAATGTCACCAGATCCGCCACTTATTCCTACATTCACAATGACCTGACGTATCATCATCAGGTCATATCCTGGCTACAAAACATTATGCAACAATCAACTGTTCGCTTTCTTTTAACGCTGTGTTGCGTTCATTTTCGATGGCTAAAGACTCTCTGTACTCTTTAGCTTCTGCAGAAATTGTCCAATGCACATCAATGCTCATTTCCTGAATCGTGGATTTGATGTCTTTAATACCGACATTAAAGAACTCTTTGCGAGAGTTAACTTTGTTTACCTGTTTATCGTTAAACACTTTGTGAAGGTGGTTTTCAAGCGAAGGAGCATCATCACTGTAGATCATTGCATGTACATCGAATGAAAACGGGACGCTGGCATCGCCAAGTTCACGAACCCGGTCGAGCGGTTCGAGCCTGCGTGTCATCCCAATTTTATAAACGTTTTCTCCAAACGAGCCGATATTACTGATCACATACACATGACCTGAACGTGTTTGCTGTGCCATCGAAATTGCTCGTTGGTTTTTGGCTTCAGCTTCTTCGTATTTAATTTGTAGCTCAGCCAGTCTTTGTTCGAGGGCTATACGTTGTTCTTCGCCTGCGAGCATCAGTTCTTTAGTTGCTTTATCAATCGCCTGCTGAATTGTTTTTTCTTCTTTTTCAGCTTCTTTTATCGCTTTTTCATACTCGCGACGCGCCTTTTCTTCTTCACGCAACTGTTCTTTGATTCGTCTTTGTTCTTCTCTTTCTTCAAGCATAATTTCATTTACAGTTACTCCCCATTTAAGCTCGTTGAGTCGGGCCTGCAAGCAGATATCAGTGATCCTGGCTGACCTAAAGGCTGAACCGTTAAAATTAACAAGCTCAAAGGCATCTTTTATTTCCTGGGATAATTTGCCGTAATTGTTGTGTTTAATTTTTGAGAGGGTACTGTCGACTTTTCCATTGAAAGCATCCAGTACAAATTTGATGGCGGTGTTTCTTCTGTTTGGTTCGACGTAATCACAGCTTGCCGCTTTGTTCGTTTTGATAAGAGACTTAGTTAACTCTCTGGCTTTTTGCAGTTCTTTTCCTGCATCCGTAAATTCATAATTCTCTGCCAGTTCGTCCAAAACGCTTCGGTTTGGCACTATCCATTCATCGCCGTACCCTTCAATTTTATTTTTCATTGACCTGGCGACAGCCTGATAGGTCTCTGCAAACTCTTTCGCTTCATATGCGGAGCCAGCTATTTCCATTGCACGTATCTCTGCATCCGCGATTATTTTCATCGCATTATCATTTGCGTTGGAGATCAGCTCATCCGCTTTACTATTCGCGTTATCGAGTCGTTCTTTGGCTTTCAGGCGAGCATCACGCGCATCCTGGGTGATAGCGACAGCTTCGCTATTGGCGTTGCTTATTGTTAATGCAGCCTGTTCGTGAGCTTCGTTTACCGCTCTTGTCGCTTGTTTTTGCGCTTCATCCAATTTTTCTCTGGCAATAGCGTCAGCGGTTTTAATCTTTTTTTCCGCATCTAATACTGCATCGTGTAATTCCTGATACTGCCACAAAGGAGTGGCTTTTCCTTCAAGTTCTGCGTGGTCACGTACAGCCTGAGCTAATTTTTTCTGCGTTTCACCTAATTCTTCGCCAAGCGTATTTTTGCCGGAGATTAAAAGAGCTATTTCCTCTCGGTATTTTTTGCTTTTTTTGAAAAGTATGACAGATAAAACCGGAGCCAGAAGTGCTAATAAGAGTACTGCTACTAAAAATAATTCCATTTCAAAGTCCTTTTACTCTATCAATTTGTAACAGCTGTGCTTCCTAACTATGTTATCACTTCTATATCTGAAAAAGCACATTCAAAAATATCATTTACAGGGGAAAGTTTGAACCTGCCTCTGGGCGACCGGGGGATGAGTCTAATGAAATTGTAATGAAGAAATACCTATAGCATGGTCGAATTGTTATGAATTGATTGCTTTGGTTAACACCGTGTCCGTGCATGACCCTCTGTTAACTGAACGTACAAGGACGACCGCAAAGGCATTGCTGGAAGCAGGGGAATCAAGCCGTTTGAAACCTGCGGCGTAAGAGGTTTGGCAGCAGCGCGATGGTGCATTTTTCGGAAAAAAATGCCCGCAGAGCGGGCATAACAAAAAACTACAGGAAAAATTCTCGTCGCAACGCTTGAGCTGTGTGTTGCGTCACTATAGTAGCAACGAAAATTCTCCCCTGCTGACAATGTTCGATGAGTTAATTTTGTTGCCGGGATTCACAGCGCACGCTTCCGTCGCCATTTCTCCCGTTCGCGATGAGCTATCTCCGCTGTCCATGTTAACCCGCCCAGCGCGACTGGCGGATAATCCGGCAAAAATTCATCGGGCGAAATGCCGGTTGCTTATCAGCGATGACGTCAGCTTTCACGTTGCCGAAAGTCGTCGCCGGTTTGTGTTGAATGCCTTCATAAAATGCCTGGATAATTTCTTCTTTAAACTGTGCCGGACGGGGATGCTGCTGCACCACGGCTTCACGTTGCTCATCGCTGAAGTGGTCATAGTCAATACCCAGCACATCCATCTCAACGCCGGCCGTCACCAGGGCGATTTCCCCGGCCATAAATTGCGGAATGCCGGGCGTCGTGTGCAGGGCAATCGCCGTCCACACTTTATCAATGTCCGCCTGGGCAACCCCGTAATGTTGCAGGAAATCGCGCGCCGCATTGGCGCCATCGACTTCAAAGCGCTTATCGCAACTGCAATGCTGTTGCGTCAGGCCCACATCATGAAACATGCAGCCAACGTAAAGCAGCTCGGCATCCACTTTGACGCCCAGTCGCTGACCTGCCAAAGCGCCCCAGTAAAAAACGCGGCTGGAGTGATGAAATAACAGATCCGATTCGATGTCACGTACCAGCGCGGTAGCATCGCGCGCCATTTTGCTGTCCGGAATACGAATGCCGTTAATAGTAAAACTCATGATGATGTCTCCGCTTAGTGAAGTTGCGTTCAGCATAAAGCCGCGCGACAATGTCATGAATCTCTGTTTAACGATGATTTCTGACATTGCGATTTAAGCGGACAGCCAGACAATGACTCACCATCACATTACCCTTTTGGCCGTTCCCGGCGCCCAACTGCTGGATATTTCCGGGCCGCTGGATGTGTTTGCCGAGGCAAATCGGCTGCTGCATCGTCAGGTGTATCAGCTCAGCGTGATGTCGCTGCAGCACACCAGCATCCGCTGCTCGTCTGGTGTCCGGCTGGAAGCCTACGTTGCGCTAACTGCGGCGACACAGCATCGCGCCGATACCTTTCTGGTTGCCGGAGCACCTGACGCCAGCCAGATGCAGCTTTCCGCCAGTGAGCGCCAGCAGATTATCGCGCTCTGTCAGCGCAGCCAGCGTTACGGCTCGGTGTGTACGGGGGCGCTGCTGCTGGCGCAAACGGGTTTGCTGAACGGCAGGAAAGTCACTACTCACTGGGCGTGTGCGGAACGGCTGGCATTACTGCTACCCGATGCGCAGGTCGAAGCCGATGCGCTGTATGTGGCGGATGGTGCATTACGCACGGCAGCGGGGGTGACGTCCGGACTGGATCTGGCGCTGCGGCTGGTGGAAGAGGATCTCGGGCGCGAGCTGGCGCAGGAGGTGGCCGCCAGCCTGGTGATGTTCTTCCAGCGCCCGGTCACACAGGGACATTTTGTGCGTAAACAGCAGGTGTCCCTGGCCGGACGCAGCGCCTTTCAGGAGATGCAGCGCTGGGCAATCGCGCATCTGGCACAGATTCGCGGGCTGGAAGACCTGGCAGCGCACATGCACCTCAGTACGCGGCATTTAGCGCGTCTGTTTCAGCAGGAGATGCAGATCCAGCCTGGCGCATGGCTGGAGCAGGCACGCATCAGCCACGCGCGGGCTTTGCTGGATGCCGGTGAGCTGCCGCTCAAAGCGATCCCGGCGGCCTGCGGTTATCACAGTGCAGATGTGATGCGCCGCGCGTTTGTCAAAGTGACCGGCATGACGCCGTCGCTGTATCGCAAAATGTTCCCGCCGCCGCGCTGAGTCTGCACCACTGTCCGTATTCTCCTCCGGCTGCGCCATCCAGCCGGTTATTCCAGCATATTGCTTTCCAGCTTACGCGTTGCGGTCCCGCGCGTTGACCACCAGCAGAGCAGCGAACCGAGGCAAACCATCGCCGTGCCTTGCCAGAAGGAGAAGGTCAGGCTGGAGTTAAGGATAAAAGCGGCTATCAGCGACGAAATGATAGGGATAAAGTAGGAAGCTGCGGCTAACAGCGTGACATTGCCGTGCAGAATGCCGACGTTCCACGCCGCATAGCCGAGCCCCATCGCCATCGCTGCCAGAGCCAGGCTGATGCACGCCTGCAGCGAAAACACCACGGGCGGCTGCGGTGATAGCAGCGATTTCAGCCACAGCGTCAGCGCAGTTAACATGAAAAACAGCGTAATGCCGTTACTGCCTTTCGCGCTATTTTTTGTCACCACACAATAAACCGCCCAAATCATCGCACCGCCAAATGCCAGACCATAACTGAGCGGATTATCCATCACGTTGTCGATCATTTCGCCCAGTGAAAATCCCCGATCGCCGCTCAGTACCCGACAAATACCGGCGACGGCCAGCAGGAGGCCGGGAATAATCAACGGGCTGGTCTTTTGCCGGTTAACCATTACCGTCAAAACGATGGTCATCGCCGGCCACAGGTAATTAACCATGCCGACTTCAATCGCCTGATGGCCGCTATGAGTAAAACCCAGCGACAGCGACAGGCAGAGCTCATAGCAGACAAACAGCAGGCTGCCGATCAGCAAATAGCGTCGGGGAAACTGGCGCAGGTCAGGAAAACCCACGGTGAGCAGCAACAGCAGGGCGCTGGCGCTGTAAATTAGCGCGGCACCGGTTACCGGACCAAAACTTTCACTGACGCTTTTTATTAATCCTACAATCGTGCTCCACAGCAGAATGGCCAGCAGACCAGTCAGGGTAGCTTTACTCTGCGGCATTACCCGTTACCTCAATGTGTGAAAAATCGCGGCGTGCTCGCCAGTGTGGCTGCTGGCGGGGACGCAGACAAGATGAATCTGCAGGTTGCCGATGTGGCTGGCCGGAAAGCGCACCCGCCTGCAGGCAAAAATTTGAAAAATATCCTGATTAAAATCAGTGTAATAGAGTAGTGATGTAAATCTTCGCTAAAAAATATCTTGCTATTAAATAGCGCGCTATATAAATTCAGTCTCAGTTCAGAACACGACCATCAAGTCATTATCATTTAAATAGCGTGCGATATAATCGCAAAAAACATTAAAGGAGTAACACCATGAAATTACAACACTCTCTGCTTGCCATGGCGATGGCTACTGCGTCGGTAAATAGCTTTGCTGACGCACCACAACCTGAACGTCACGTGCAGCAGTTTTTACAGGCGCTGAACAGCAGCGGCGGCAAACCGATTGAGCAACTGTCACCGCAGGCGGCGCGCCAGGTCCTGATTGATGCGCAGAAGGGCGTAACGCTGCCGCCGGCCGACGTCACTGAAAAAACCATTCAGGTAAACGGCCAGCCCATTAAGCTGAATATCGTAAAACCGCAGGGCGCACAGGGTACGCTGCCGGTATTTATGTTCTTCCACGGCGGCGGCTGGATCCTCGGTGATTTCCCGACCCACGAACGTCTGGTGCGCGATCTGGTGGTGGAATCTGGCGCTGCGGCTGTGTTTGTGAACTATACGCCGTCACCCGAAGCGCATTATCCGCTGGCCATCAATCAGGCTTATGCGGCGACACGCTGGGTGGCGGAACACGGTAGCGAGATTGGTGTCGATGGTAAGCGCCTGGCGCTGGTTGGTAACAGCGTCGGCGGTAACATGGTGGCGGCGGTCGCGCTGCAGGCTAAACAGCAGCAAACGCCAGCGATTCGTTATGACATCATGCTGTGGCCGGTAACCGATGCGCGCTTTGATACCGCTTCGTATCACCAGTTTGCCAACGGATATTTCCTGTCGCGTAACATGATGAAATGGTTCTGGGACGCCTACACCACCAAACAGAGCGAGCGCGACAATATTCTCGCTTCGCCGCTGCGCGCCACAAAAGAGCAGCTGCAGGGCTTACCGCCAACGCTGATTCAGACGGCAGAACTGGATGTGCTGCGTGATGAGGGTGAAGCCTTTGGTCGCAAACTGGACGCCGCCGGTGTGGATGTCACCGTGACGCGTTATAACGGTCTGATTCATGACTACGGTCTGCTCAATCCGCTGAGCGAGGTGCCGGCAGTCCGCACTGCGATTCGCCAGGCGGCGGAAGAGCTGAAAACCCATCTGCAGTAAGCTTCAGGCCAGGCGCGGCGGCGTCTGGCCCGTTTATTTATCCTCGCGTCACTTCCACTTCATCTCACCGGTATTCACCTTCGCGCTCAGCTCCAGCGAGCTGACATCCGCTAAGGTTGGCCACGCCTGTTTCATCGCCTGAATCACCGCCGCGGAGCCTTTGTGCTGTTGCAGCGCCCGCTCAAAACTTTGCAGATAATCCAGCGTAAAGGTGACCGCCTTATCGCCCGCCGGACGCGCACCCAGATAGTGGCCGGGGATCACCACCTGCGGCTTCAACTGCTGCATTTCTCGCAATACCTGACGCCACTCTGCGCGGCTGGCTGCGGTCTGGGTGTCCGCGGTCCAGACGTGAATGCCGGAATCCACCACTGTGCCACCGAGTATTGCCTTACTGGAGGGAATCCACACGTAGGCTGATTTTTCTGCCGCGTGGCGCAGTTCAATGCGCTCACCATCGACGCTAAACCGCGTCTGGTGGGTAATCTGCGGCACATACAGCTGGTGCGGCGCAGCGCCGTTCATCTGCGGTCCCCAGTACTGCAGCTTGGCATCTTTGGTCGCTTCGATATGTTCCACTACCAGCGGCGAGGCGACAATTTTGGCCTGCGGGAACGCCCGCACCAGCGGCTCAAGACCGAAGTAGAAATCCGGATCGCCCGAGGTGATCACGATGTGGGTCAGCTGCTTGCCGCGCGCTTTAATCAGTTCCACCAGCTTCTCGCCATCCTTGGGGCTGAACTGCGCATCAAACAGAATCGCTTCATGCGGACCGGAGACCAGCGTCGACGAGACCGGAAAAACTCCCTGATCCTTTGGGTTATACACGTCTAACTGCAACGGAGCGGCAAAAGCCGGCGCGGCGGCTAAGGTGACCAGCAGCGCGAGTGATTTCATCTTCATGGCATCTTCCTTTTTACGGCAACGTGCCGTCACTGAAAGACGCTATTGTAAGCAAATCGCCAGCTGGCAGAATTCCCGCAATCAGATATGATCAGTTGCATAAAACGATCAGATGGAGCCTGCATGGACAGAGTGACGGCAGCGCGGGTGTTTAACCGGATTTGTGAGCTGGGAAGCCTGAGCGCGGCGGCGCGCGCGCTGGATATTTCGCGCCCGATGGTCAGTCGCTATCTTGATGAAATGGAGAAGTGGGCAGGCGCACGCCTGCTGCACCGTTCTTCACGTCGGCTGACCATTACCCCGGCGGGTGAGCAGATTTTGCATAAGACACGCGCGCTGGCCCGGCTGGCCGACGAGATTGAACAGCAGGGCGATGAGGGCAAACCGCAGGGCACGTTGCGCGTGGCCTGTGCACATTCAACCGCCACCCACATTCTTGGGCCGATGATTCCGGCGTTCCTTGCGCGTTACCCGGCGGTACGTATTGAGCTGGAGATCAATAATCAGCCGGTCAGCCTGGTGGGCGAGCGCATCGATGTGGCTATTCGCATTACCGACGATCCGGAGCCAGGCGCGATTGCCCGCAGGCTGGGTGAATGTGCCTCGGTAGTCTGCGCTGCGCCGGCCTATTTAACGCAGCAGGGCGAACCGCAGACGCCAGCGGATCTGGCACAACATAATTGCCTGCACTACAGCCGCTTTGCCGGGCAGCGCTGGCAGTTTCACGATGCGCAAGGCGAGGCGGTTTCCGTGGTGGTGAGCGGCAATTTCAGCGCCGGTATTTCATCCGTGTTATGTGATGCCGCTATCGCCGGCTGTGGGGTTGCCATGGTGCCGGCAATGGAGGCACAGGCTGCGCTGACCAGCGGTCAGTTACGTTGCGTACTGCCCGGTTTTCAACCGCGCACCTTAGGCATTTATGGCCTGTATATGTCGCGCGAACGACAGCCTGCGGTATTACGGGTATTTCTGGATGCGGTGATGCAGCAGTTGCAAAACCTCTGAATCATCACTGTGACAACGTCACTGGTGCCTGTCACGCGCTGTATGTGTTACGTAACAGCGTTTCGACCACCAGAACCGTGGCGTGAAGCGACAAATCTACCGCACAACTGCTACTATGCGCCGCGCCGCGGCAGTTGAGCAGCGCGCCGGATTCCACTTTCACTCATTTTTACCTGCTTAACGGCATGGGGTAGCACCGTAATGTTTCACGATTTAGGCATCATTAATCTCTGGACTTTCCTGGCGGGCGCGCTGGTGATCATTCTATTACCCGGACCCAACAGCCTGTATGTGCTGCGCACCGGGATGAGTCGAGGGGCAAAGCCGGCCTGTCAGGCGATAGCCGGGGTGATGGCGGGCGATTTGATTTTGATTTTCCTCGCCTGGGCGGGCGTCGCGACGCTGATCCGTACCAGTCCGCATATTTTTATGGTGGTGCGTTATCTTGGTGCCATGTTCCTGCTGTATCTCGGCGTGAAGATTATCATCGGCGCGCTGCGCAAACGCAGCGGCGATAAACCGGCTGAAGCGGTAAAACAGGAAAACTATTTCCTGCGTGCGCTGCTGCTTGGCGTAACCAATCCCAAGGCGATTCTGTTTTACGTTTCGTTCTTCATTCAGTTTATCGATCCGCGCGTAACCCATACCGCGCCGGCGTTTGCCACCCTGGGTGCGCTGATTCAGGTGATCAGTTTCAGCTACTATTCCCTGTTGCTGGTGGCTGGCGCGGTGATGGTGCGCTATCTGCGCAGCCGCACCCGCCTGGTCAAGCTGGCGAACATGCTGACCGGCATGCTGTTTTTTGGCTTCGCCGTGCGGTTAGTCAGCGCGCAAAGCTAACCCTTCTGACGCACGCCACGGCAGCAACGCCGCCTCCGCAGGCTGCACCCTAAAATGGCAACGCGATGATGCAGGCAATGCGCACAGCTTGTGCGCATTGCCTGCATCAGTATGACTGCCGCATCCATAAGTATTCCATCTTGTATCCCAGACCGTATCCTATCTGGTCCGGCGCATAACGGCCGCGCACATCACGCTATTCTGGCACGCAAACTGCACTCCTCCCGGTAGCCAATTAACCCGGGAGAACGATCATGTTTGATGCACTGCTGGATGAAGATGCCACCCAGCTGGCGGCGCGGGTGCGCGACGGCGAGGTTTCCGCGCGCGAGTTAACCCAGGCGACGCTGGATCGCCTGGAACAGCGTGAGCCGCTGATTCAGGCGTTTTGTACCCTGACGCCGGAGCGGGCGCTGGCACAGGCAGAGCAGATCGACCGCCGTCGTGCGCGCGGCGAGCCGCTGGGCGCACTGGCGGGCGTGCCGCTGGCGGTAAAAGATTTGATCTGTACCGCCGGTGTGCGAACCACGTCAGGATCGGCCGCCTACGCCGATTTTATTCCCGAAGAAGATGACATCACCGTTGAGCGCCTGCTGGCGGCGGATGCCATCCTGCTGGGCAAGACCACCGCGCCGGAATTTGGCTACAGCGGTGTCGGCCATAATCCCCTGTTTCCCTCACCGCGTAATCCCTGGGATGTGAGCAAAACGCCGGGTGGATCGAGCGCGGGTTCCGGCGCGGCGCTGGCGGCGCGGCTGTGTCCGATTGCGCTCGGCAGTGATGGCGGAGGATCGGTACGTATCCCGGCGGCCCACTGCGGTGTCTATGGACTCAAGGCCTCGATGGGGCGGGTACCGCTGTGGCCGGGCTGCCGCGATGAGCGTTATCCTGGCGTTTCCAGCTGGGAATCGCTTGAACATATCGGTCCGATGACGCGTAGCGTGCGCGACAGCGCGCTGATGATGTCGGTGATGGCCGGTCCGGACATGCGCGATCGGCACTCCATCCCATGCAGCGATGTTGACTGGCTGGCCAGTCTGGATCGGCCACTGCAAGGGTTGCGCATCGCTTTCAGCGCCGACTTTGGCTATATCGCCGTCGATGCGGAAGTGCGCGCCGTGGTCACCGCGGCCGCGCGTCGTCTCGCTGCGGCGCTGGGCGCAGAGCTGGAGGAGGTGGATCCCGGCATCGCTGACGAAAGCGCCAGCTTTGCTGCGCTGGTGGCGTTCGAAAGCGATCTGAGCGGCATGCGCCAGATGCAGAACCAACTGGGAACAGCGATGTCACCGCACCTGAGTGCCATGCTGCAGCGCGACTGGCGCGCGGAGCATTTCACCGACGCTAACACCACGCGCAAAAAGCTCTGCAACCAGCTGTGGCGCTTTATGCAGCGCTACGATCTGCTGCTGTCGCCGACGCTGGCGGTGCCGCCGTTTGCGCTGCACATGCAGGGCCCGGAAGTCATTGATGGCCGCATGGTGCGCAGCGATCACTGGCTGTCGTTCTGCTTCCCGTTCAATTTTACCGGTCAGCCTGCCGCCTCGGTGCCTGCCGGCTTCACGGCCAGTGGTCTGCCGATCGGTATGCAAATTGTGGGTCGTCATCTGGACGATGGCCTGGTGCTGGCGGCCAGTGCCGCTTTTGAGCGCATCCAACCATGGAATCATCACTATCCTGCTGCTATTGGAGTTCTCCATGAGTAACAAATCTTCCCCTGCGCTGGAGCAGGAGTTCGAGCATGAGCCGGTGCCGCTTAGCCATCGCCACTCGACGGGTTCGGTGTCGGCGGTGTGGTTTGGCTTTCCGATGATCCTCACCAATGCGCTGTTCGGCGGCATTATCACCTGGCACCTTGGCTTCTGGCCGGCACTGCTGGCGATTTTGCTGGGTAACCTGGTGCTGTTTGCCTATGTCGGCGCACTTAGCTGGTTCGCCGGACATACCGGTATGAACTTCGCGCTGCAGGCGAAGCGGACCTTTGGCACCAAAGGCTATATTCTGGTGTCCGGCTTTCTTTCTACCGTGGTGATAGGCTGGTACGCCTTCCAGACCGGCCTGACCGGGACGGTGATCAACCAGACTTTTGGCTGGAACGCGCTGGCGGTCACCGCATTTGCCATGGTGCTGTATACCGGCGTCACCTTTCTCGGGGTGCGGGCGCTTTCGGTGCTGGGAATGATTGCCGCACCGCTGTTTGTGGTGCTGGGGCTGGTTGCGCTGTGGCTGGTGAGCAAGGATCATGATTTCACCACGCTGACCCAGTGGCAGGGCAGTCCGGCAGCCGCTGGCGCCATGAGCATGGGCACGGCGGTCACCATGGTGATTGCCGGCTTTGCGGATTCCGGCACCATGACAGCGGATTTTACCCGCTGGTCGAAGGACGGCAAATCAGCGGTGATCGCCGCGTTTTCCGCGTTCCCGCTGGCGAATGTGATTTCCTATCTGTTTGGCGTGGTGATTGTCGCCGTCGGCGCGGCGGTCGATCCGCTCAGCAACGGCGGTAACTTCCTGCCGCTGCTGATGGGGCATGGCATGCTGCTCTCCGTTATTGCCTTTCTGTTTGTGTTTATCAACCTCGGTTCGGTGTGCACGCACTGCCTGTATAACGGCGCGGTCGGTTTCAGCCATCTGTTCAGCAGCAAAATGCGCCTGTGGACGCTGATCCTCGGGGCCATCGGTGGCGTGCTGGCGCTGGCCGGCGTGTGGTCCTGGTTCCTTGAATGGCTCAGCCTGCTCGGCATGGTGGTGCCGCCGTTTGGCGCAGTGATGATTGTTGACCTGATCTTTATGGCGAAAATCAGCGAACAGCGTCAAACCCGGCGCCTGCGCGGCAGCGCGTTCGCCGCCTGGGCCATTGGCAGCCTGTGTGCGGTGATGGCCCACCTCGAATTCCCGCAGTTTGGTGAAGCGGTTATCGGGCTGGTCACCGCGGCACTGAGCTATACGCTGATCGTGAAATGGAAACCGGAAAGTAGCACGGCGGTAATGGAGAAAAGCAATGCCTGATTATATCGTTGATTCAACCCCCTATCCGTGGCCGTTTGACGGCAACTGCACGGTGCAAAACACCGCGCTGCTGGTGATTGATATGCAAACCGACTTCTGCGGCAAGGGCGGCTATGTTGACACTATGGGTTACGACATCTCCCTGACGCGCGCCCCCATCAAACCGCTGCAGCAGGTGTTAGCGCGCATGCGCGACTCCGGCTTCCCGATCATCCATACCCGTGAAGGCCATCGTCCGGACCTGAGCGATCTGCCGGCCAACAAGCGCTGGCGATCGCGGCGGATGCAGGCGGAGATTGGTGCACCAGGGCCCTGTGGCCGCATTCTGGTGCGCGGTGAGCCAGGCTGGGAAATCATTCCCGAGCTGGCGCCGCTACCGGATGAAGTGATTATTGATAAACCCGGCAAAGGCTCTTTTTACGCCACCGACCTTGAGCTGATTCTGCACAGTCGCGGTATCCGCAACTTAATCATCAGCGGCATCACCACCGACGTTTGCGTGCATACCACACTGCGCGAAGCCAACGATCGCGGCTTTGAATGTCTGGTGCTGAGCGACTGCTGCGCGGCGACGGAGTTGAAGCATCATCAGGCGGCGCTCAGCATGATTCATATGCAGGGCGGTATATTCGGCGCAGTGGCGGACTCTGCAACGCTGCTGGCCGCGCTGAACAGCCCGGCAGCTGCGCGGGTGAGCTAATCCGGCAACGGACGCGAACGGCGGGCTGGCCAGGCGTTGAGGTGCCGGGCCAGCCACAACCGAACACCAACCCTGAACGG
Source organism: Pantoea sp. VS1 (assembly GCF_002207995.1). Taxonomy (NCBI): domain Bacteria; kingdom Pseudomonadati; phylum Pseudomonadota; class Gammaproteobacteria; order Enterobacterales; family Erwiniaceae; genus Pantoea; species Pantoea sp. VS1. The sequence goes on along the minus strand of NZ_NHZE01000045.1, from coordinate 155,847 downwards.
GCGTGATGATGCAGTCTGACCGGCCTCCGCCGGTCATGGCCAACCTCAGCCGACGTTGCCGGCAATCGTCAGATAGTCGGTATACATTTGCGGTGCGCCGGAGAACGAGGCCATGGTGCGCCATTCATCATACATACGCTCGCTCTCCTGATGGTTTTTCACAAACGTCAGCGATTTTTCGGTTGAGACGTCCATCGCCGGATGGAAGCTGTTGAGCGAGTCGAGGCTCTCGATCACCAGCATCACCGCATACTGCTCACTTCGATTACCGCCGGTGCCCTTCAGCATGTGAAACTTCCAGCCGGGATAGTCATCAATGCGCGCGACGTTCTCAATCATAAAGCGATCGAAGTCGGCAGCCGTCACGCCCGCGCGTAGCGCCAGATGATGAAAACCGACCACGCGTGCCACCTTAGGGTGAGCATCGGGCTGAAAGTTTGGGCCGGGCGGCAGTGAACTGTGGCGGTTTTCTGCCAGCAGCGAGAAGGTGGAGAAGAGCGTTGGTAACTCCCCATAGGTGGCAAAGTTTTTCCACTCCTCAAGCAGCGCGCACGCCTCGGGCCGTTGTTGCCAGAAGGCGATGGCCTCAGCCGTGAGTTCGCCAGCCGGTGTGATATAGCGGTCATAGTCTGCCTGGCTGGGAGCCTGATACAGCATCAGGTATTGTTCCTGGCGTTCGCCACGCAGGCCTTTTAACAGCGACCATTGCCAGCCCGGATAAGCAGGAATCTGCGTGCCGCGCGCCTTGAGAAAGGCTTCGAAGGTCGCTGCATTAACGCCTTTCTTCAGATTGAGCCCGACGTAGTGCAGGCTGAACACCGGTTGCGTTGAGGTTGTCATAGAAACTCCTTGTGAATATGACAGGGCAGAGGCGCTATTTCGCTGCCAGAGCGAAACGCGCCGCGAAAGTCACCAGCAGCAACATCACGATGCCGGCGCTGAGCGTGGTGGTCAGGGACGTGAGCTGGGCGCTAAAGCCAATCAGCGCCGGGCCCAGCAGTAGCCCGGAGTAACCGCACAGCGTGACGGCCGGTATGGCGTAATGCGCGGCGACATTGCGCTGGTTACCCGCCGCGTTGAATAAAATCGGCACGATATTGGCCAGACCAATACCCACCAGCACGAAGCCGAGCAGGGCGCTCCACAGCCAGACGGAGAAAATCGCTAATGCCAGCCCCCCGCTGGCGACGAGACCGCCCCAGGTGAGCACGCGGCGACTGCCATAGTGATTAATCAGCCGATCGCCAAACAGGCGCAGCGTAGCGACAGCCGTGGCGTACAGCGTGAAGCTGAAACCGGCCAGCTGCATCGACATGGCGCGTTCACTGTTCATAAACACCGCTGACCAGTCGAGCATGGCGCCTTCGGTGAGGGACAGCAGGAAACACAGCAGGGCAATCAGCACCACGTTACGGTGCGTCAGGGCGCGCAGCGTACCGCGCGTTGGTTTTGCATCCGTGCGACGACGGGGCAACAGGGCGGTATGGCTCATCAGCAGCAGCAATACAATCAACGCACACAGCGGCAGCAGCGCCAGCAGGGGCGCAACCTGCAGCCACAGCAACAGACTCACCGCGCCGGCGCCAGCAATGCTGCCAAGACTGTAAAAGCCGTGAAAGCCCGACATCTTGCTGATCCCGGCCTCGCGCTCCACGATCACCGCCTGATAATTCATGCTGACATCCATCAGTCCGTTGATCGCGCCGAAGAGCAACAGCGCGCCCGCCATTGGCAGCGGTGAGTTCAGCAGCATCAGCAGCGGCAGATTCAGGGCCAGTCCGGCACCGCACAGCAGCAGCAGCGTGCGACAGCCAAAATGGGCAATCAGCGCGCCGGTAAAGGGCATAACTGACATGGAGCCTGCGGCGATACAGAACAGCAGCAGCCCCAGCATGCCGTCATTGATCGCCAGTTGCGCTTTGGCGAAGGGAATAAGCGGCGCCCAGGCGGCCATGCCCAGTCCGGCGATAAAAAATAGCGTGCGCGTCGCGCGCTGCTGGCGCAGGTTAAGCAGATTACTGGTCATCATCACATCCCGGTGTAGTACGGCGTTTCATTGCCTGGCCTTCTCCATGGTCGGGCTACAGGTACACTGCAGCCTGTGCAGAGGCCCATAAAAACGTAATTAATATTTAACAGTAACAAGACTTGTCCTGGAAATGACGTAGCGTGTTCAGGTGGCTGTATTCAGTAGATTTTATTTATGGCATACACGGAAGGCATTTTAAAAAAGCGCGATGTGGGATGGGAGCGGTAATGACGGGTAAAGTCAACGATGACAAGAATTACTTTAATGAACTGAAATATATGGTAATTATCCTGAGGTAATACAAGCATCTCGCGCACTGTGTAGCGGTGCAACTTATTGCGCGATAAATCGCACCGCTATCTACCTGGATGAATTACCTGCACATTGCTTAACTTAACAGCAGCGTTTATGTTCTTAATCGGCAATTAAAAATATAAATATAGTTAATGATTACTCAGCGTATTTAACAACCTGCAACCGTCAGCGCCAGGTCTCTTCACTTACTCATCCAGCTGTAAATAGCAGACACGCAGGCGGTGCCCGTCCGGGTCCAGCGCGGTAAAGGTGTAGCCAAAGTCCATGCGCACCGGTGACTGAATGATGGTGATTTCGCGCAGCACGCCCCATTCGTGATAAAGAAAATCGACATCGTCTTTGCGCGCGGTTTTAAATACAATTTCGCTACGCGCCGCACTGGCGGGCAGGGAGAGCGCGGGTTCAACGGTATACTGCGACCAGATACCCAGTTTAAAGCCGCTCTCAAACACAAACATGGCAAAGGTCGGGCTGAGTTCTGCGGGTTTGATGTCGAACAGCGCGGCATAAAAGTCAGCACTTTTCACGACGTTGGGCACATAAATAATGGTCATGTTAGCGGTAAGCATGGTGATCTCCTTGTGTGTTTACCGCTGCATAGTAGGGGGAGGCTGTGACAGATTTTGTCAGGAGTCGATGGGTTAACTGATTATTTTCAGATCGGCTTTACGGTGCTTTTTCTGTTCCTGATAGAAATTTTCATGGGGTCCGATATCCAGCAGATACAGTTCCAGTTTATTTTCCACCCAGCTATAGCCCAACAGCGTCAGGCGGTTATTCAGCTGAAATTTGTGCACGCGTAAAAAGTTTAAGTCACCTCTTTTAAGCTCACCGATTTCAGGCGCATCAACAATCCTGTCGATCTCATCCTCGACGATGGCACGCTGTGTATCGGGCAATTTATCGAGCGTTTTTTCAAAGCGGCGTGTTTGATAAACCTCAATGCTATTTTGTGGTTTTGGATCGGGGTGTTCGGCGGACATACGGCGAAACCTTCTGATTATCGACTTCAGCCTGGGCGATCAATACTTCAGCGATGAAGCTATACGGTAAGTCCGGATTATCCTCAGCAATCCGACCGATTTTAGCCCAATGCTCAATCTGCTTTGGAATGCTGCGGCTGGCGGCTTCAGCGTGAATTTTTACGTCGCTCACGAAGTCATCGTCTAAACGAATACTTGTGGCCATGAATATTACCTCGCGGATGAAAGCGGTGATGGACTGACTGTTGTAATGTTGAGTTGCGATTACTGCTGCACGCGGCCAAGTATGCGACATTTTGTCGCTTATAGCAACGTTATGTCGCTACCGCGTCGCGCTGTCCACCGGGTGACGTAAATGGTGATAATCCCGCCAGCGTTTCAGCAACTGGTGACGCGTGCCGGGATAGAGTTCGCTGGTGACGCTGATCGCTTCAATGCGATCGACGCGGAAATTGCGAAACTCCTGGCGCAGTTCGCACCAGCCGCACAGCAGGCGCACGCGTTCAAAGTAGCCAATCACCACCGGCCAGATGGTGCGCGTGGAGAGGTTATCCTGTAGATCTTTGTAGCGCAGGTTGATCTTGCTGCGCTGATGGATCGCCTGGCGAATCTGCGGCAGATGGGTTTCGAACAACGCTTCGCCCAGGGAGGCGATCAGCAGCGACTGGTGATCGATACTCTGCGTAAGATGGGGCGGAATCACAGCCTGGACTTTGGCCAGCGCATGGCGCGCGGCGGACTTAAGCTCATCGTCAGTGTGTCGGGTGACCCAGTTGAGCCCGAGCACCAGCGCATCAATCTCCTGCCGGGAAAACATCAGCGGCGGCAAATGGCCGTCGGATTTCAGTAAATAGCCAACGCCCGCGCTGCCCTCAATCTCCACGCCCTGCTGCTGCAAACTAAGAATGTCACGATAGACGGTGCGCACGCTGATGTGCAGCTGTTCGGCGAGACGCTGCGCCGTCAGCGGATAGCGATGACAGCGCAGCAATTGCAGCAGTTCGGGAAGCCGCTGAGTTTTAGACATGATACGCCAGCCTTAAGCGAAGAACGCGCGCCGCCAGGATTCAGGCGCGCAACAGTTGGCTTAATGTAGCCAAATCCGCCGTGCTTTGCAGCTCGCTGATAGCCAGTAATTGCTGCTGGCGCGCCGGCACTTCATGGCGCAGCGCCTGACGCAGTTTGGCCGCCACATCTACGCCATCCGCCAGCGACTGCTGCCGCGTGCGGCGCTGCTGCAGCTGACGACCCTCTTTCAGCGTCAGCGTGACGAGATGAAAACGCCGCGCCGGGTTGAGCGCATCGGGCGGCGCGGACGCATCCGGCGTGCGACGCACTTTGGCCGCCAGCGGCATCACCGCCGGATTAAGCGCACCTTCGGCAAAATCTTCCAGCCGCAAATCGTCATACATCAGCATGGCGGCAATCACGTATTCCAGGCTAAAGCGTGCTTCGATGCCGTTAGCCGGCACGCGAACTGCCGCCGCGATATCGCCACCCGGCGGGAAGGCGACCGTGATGTCATCAATATTTTCCAGCAGCGAGTCCAGCGAGTGACCTTCCGCCAGCCAGGCGCGCCGCAGCAGTCGTGCCGCTTCGGCAGCGCTGTGAGTTCCGGCGCAGGTGGGAAAGGGTTTGAACTCCAGACCGGGGGTACTGATGCGCCACGGCGCGCCCCAGTTTTCCACCAGCCGTTGCGGCTGCGCCTCGCCGTTACTGCTGGCGGCGAGAAACGCGTCGATCACGCCTTCATGCCGGCCATCGAATTTCGCCAGCGTCAGCTGCGCCGCCATCACCGCACGCTCTGCCGCCAGTCCGGCGTGCAGCGGCTTCACCGCCGAACCAAACTGAGCGCGCAGTCCGCTGGCCTGGGTCGCCGCGATGCCGATCAGCGTGGCGCAGTCGGTTGCATTAAGCTGCAGCAGGCGTGCCAGCGCGGCCGCCGCCGCCAGCGTGCCCAGCGTGGCCGTGTTGTGATAACCCAGCGCATAGTGCTGCTGGCTGGCGGCCAGTCCCAGCCGGCCAGCCACTTCCACGCCGATGATATAAGCATCAAGGAACGCTTCGGCAGTGGCGGGCTGCTGCTGCTGCCAGGCAAACAGCGCGGGCAGAATCGCCACGCTGGGATGGCCGCGAAAATCGGCATGGAAATCATCGTAATCCAGCGCATGACCGGCATAGCCCAGCAGTAACGCCTGTGAGCGTACGCTGCCGTCGCCATAAACCTGACGCAGCGCCGGTAAACCGCTGTCCGGCACCTGCTGCTGTAACACCGGCCAGCTCACAGCCAGAAAATCCTGCACGCCAGTGCGCGCGGCATCACGTGCCGCCGCATCCGGCTGGCTTTGCAGGATGCGCTCAGCCAGCGCGTGGCTCAGGTTCATGCCCGCTCCAGACTGCGCAGCGCCGCCACGGCGAGCTGCGCGAGGTAGCGTGAGGTGGGCAGCAACACCGCATCATTGATGCGAAAAGCCGGATGGTGCAGCGCATAAGGTTCGCCAGTGCCGATCATCACAAAGGCGCCGGGCAGTTGTTGCTGATAAAAAGCAAAATCTTCGCCGATCGGGCTGGCTTCCACCACGCGCGCTTCAAGTCCGCTGGCGGTGGCCTGCTGCAGAGCAAAATCCGCCCAGTGCGCATCATTCACCACCGCAGGCGGACCGGCGTGCCAGTTAAACTCAACCTCGGCGGCAAAAGCCGCACCCAGGCCGAGCACGATTTCGCGGAAGCGCTGCTCCAGTCGCTCACGCGTGGACTGAGAGAAGGTGCGCACCGTGCCTTCCAGCCAGGCGCTGTCCGGAATGACGTTCCAGGTGCTGCCGCTGTGCAGCTGGGTGATCGACACCACCGCGTTGTCAGCGGAGGGGGCGTTACGGCTAATCAGCGTTTGCGCCGCGGAGACAATCTGTGCCGCGATAACGATCGGATCGTTGCCCTGATGCGGTTTGGCGGCATGGCTGCCGGTGCCGGTGATGCGGATATCGAAGCGATCCACCGCCGCGGTCAGCGCACCGGCTTTGCTACCCACCACGCCAGGCGGCAGCGACGGATCGTTATGAATGCCGAAAATCGCCACCGCCTCCTGCAGCGCGCCGGTGGCGATGACATCCGGCGCGCCCTGGCCGGTCTCTTCGGCGGCCTGGAACAGAATCCGCACGCGGCCGGGCAGCGTTGCCTCCTGCTGCTTAAGCAGAATCGCCGCGCCGAGTGCAGCGGAAGCGTGAAAATCGTGGCCGCAGGCATGCATCACGCCGGGACGCTCCGAACGAAAAGTGACGTCCGACTGCTCCTCAATCGGCAGCGCATCAATATCCGAACGCAGCACAATCAGCGGTCCCTGTGCCGGGCCGACTTCCGCCACCAGACCGGTTTTCAGTGGCAAATCAACGATGCGAATCTGGTGCTGTTCCAGCTGCTGGCGCAGGCGGGCGGTAGTTTCAAACTCCTGATTAGAGAGTTCCGGAAAACGGTGCAGTTCGTGGCGAAAGGCGATCAACTGCTCGCCCAGCGCTGTTTCATTCAGTTGGCTCATGCCTGGCTTCCTTGTGATGCCGCCTGGCGCGTCAGCCAGGCATCGTGCGCGGTTTCATCCAGCACTTTTTTCATATATTGCGTGATGTGGCCTTTGCCGAGATCAGTGGTGTGCATGAGCACAAATCCGCGCTTGCGATACATCTCAATCAGCCACGGATGGCTGATGGCGGTACCGAGCGAAACTGCCGGTGAGCGTAACTGGCCGCGTAAAATTTCCTGCTCCAGCCGATCCTGAACCTGGCGGCCAAACTGCTGCCCCGCGTAGTCCGGGTGAGCGCCAAACCAGCCGATATGCGGCAGGCCGAACGGACCCGGCAGCGGGCCCCATGGATAACGCACGGTGACCGAGGAGACCATCACGCCCTGGGCATACAGCGCATATACGCCGTGGCTTTGCAGATGCCGCAGCGTTTTCTCGCGGTCAGCGGTGGCCGCATCAAATTTGATCCCCAGCGCCAGCGTGGGCGCATAGGCGGCATGCATCAGCGCCTGATAAGTGTCCACTTCGTCTTCTGTGACCTGACGAAACTCAAGTGTCATAGCTATCCCCGGAAAACCGCCCGGCGGGCGATAAAGAAAGAAGGCTCAGAGTAGCAGTAAAGCGCTGACGGGCTATATGTGAAATCCGGATAAGCTAATGCAAATTTGTGAAAATGAAATGGCGGCTTTTTCATTGCACAAATCGCCATTTACCGTAGTATGCATAAAATACATAGCGCTATAACTATTTCGCATTAATCCTCTGAAATATAACAATTTTGTTATGGCGTTTTTCCTAATCAGGGTGACAACGTGTTAGCGATTAAATCTCCGCGTGCCTACGCACACGAACCGGGACTGCGTGCGCGCACCGGTGAATTCATTAAACCTTATGCTACGCATATCCGTATCTTCACCTCTCCGCGCGCCTGGCAGGCGGTTAATCCGCAATTAACGCAAAGTCTGGAAACCTGTGGTATTCGCTGGGAAATCGAGTATTTGCATGGCGAATGCACCGATGCGGCCATTGATACGCTAAAAAGCAATCTGCAACAGCAGCAGGCTGAACTACTGCTGGCAATTGGCGGCGGGCGCGTACTGGATGCGGCTAAAGCGGTCGGCAGCCAGTTACCGGAAATCACCGTCGTCAATTTCGCCACCGTCGCGGCGACCTGTGCCGCCTGGTCGCCGGTGGCGATTATTTATGACGCGCAGGGCGGCCACGTGCGCAGCCAGCCGCTGGGCAAAATGCCTGAACTGGTACTGGTAGACAGCGAAGTGATTGCGCAAAGTGACGTGCGTTACCTCAAAGCGGGCATTGTCGACGCGCTGGCTAAATACTACGAGTTCTCTCCTTATCTGCGGCACAACCCCCACGATCTCGCCCTCGATCTTAAAGTGATGACCGCGGAGCGCGCGCTGGATGTCTATCGCCAGCACGGTGCCACCGCCGTGCTGGCCAACCAGCAACAGCAGGTGACGCCGGAACTGGTGAAGGTGATCGATGCCAGTATTGTGCTGGCCGGCCTGGCCAACAGCGTGCGTGATGTGCTGCCAACGCCAGGCTTTGCCCATGCGATTCATAACCGTCTGACCCATCAGCCGGAGCTGCACCACTGGCTGCACGGTGAAAAAGTCGGTTACAGCCTGCTGGTGCAGTCGCTGATTGAGCACGACGGTGAGCCGGACGCTGCGCTGCTGGCGCTGCTGCGGCAATATGATATGCCGCTGACCTTAGCGCCGCTGCACGGCGATCGTCGCGCAGCCATCAGAAGCATTGCTGAACAGATCAAATTCCCGGCGGCCAGCGCCGAACGTCTGCCGTTCCGCATCAGCGCGGATGCCTTAGAGCAGGCGCTGCTGGCGACCGAGAACGCCTTTTAATTGTTATTGACCCTTTTATTGACCAGGAAAAAATATGGCTACTTCATCTTCACGCCGCATCCGTTTAGGGCTGTTTGTGCAACCGGTTGGACAGCACGTGAGCGGCTGGCGGCTGACGGAAAATCTGGGCGATCCGACGGATATTGACTGGCTGATCACCATCGCGAAAAAAGCCGAAGCCGGTAAGTTTGATCTGTTCTTCGTGGGTGATGCACTGGCGACCAGCATGTATCGTCTGCCTTCCACCATGGCGCGTCTGGAGCCGTTAACGCTGCTGTCGGCGCTGGCGGTCAACACCAAACGTATTGGCCTGGCGGCGACCGCCTCGACCACCTTCAGCGACCCGTTCACCATGGCGCGCAGCTTCTCGTCGCTGGACCACATTAGCCGCGGCCGCGCAGCCTGGAACGTGGTGACGTCGTTCTCTACCGATGTGGCGCGTAACTTCAGCCGCAGCGATATGCCTAATCATGCGGAGCGCTACGCGCGCGCGCGTGAATTCCTTGATGTCACCTATAAGCTGTGGGACGGCTGGCAGGCGGGGGCGGTGCAGCCCAACAAAGAGACCGGTCAGTACTTCATTGATGACAAAATTCAGCCGATTAACCACGTCGGCGAGCACTTCCAGGTGCAGGGCCCGCTGAACATTACCCGCTCACCGCAGGGGCGTCCGGTGATTATCGAAGCCGGTTCTTCCAGCGATGGGCAGAAGCTGGCGGCAGAGACCGCCGAGGTGATTTTCACCGCCTCGGCCAGCCTGGAAGAAGCACAGAGCTTCTACCGTTCGCAGAAAGATCAGGTGATTGCCGCCGGACGCAATCCGGATCACGTGGTGATCATGCCTGGCGTGATGCCGATTGTGGGGCGCACGCGCGAAGAGGCCAAAGCGCTGTGGAAAGAGCTCAACACGCTGGTTGATATAGACAACGGTCTGCGTCAGCTCTCGCTGCGCTTCAATATGGATCTGAGCCAGTATCCGCTCGACGGTCCGGTGCCGGAAGTGCCGCTGGGTGAAGGCAACCAGAGCCGTGTGAAACTGATGACCGACATGGCGAAACGTGAAAATCTGACGCTGCGCGAACTGGCCGCGGTAGCCGCCGGATCGCGTGGTCACCGGGTAATCGTCGGTACCGCGCAGGATATTGCCGATGACTTTGAGCTGTGGCTCAACGAGGGCGGCGCCGATGGTTTCAACATCATGCCGGCGATCATGTCCGAGCAGCTTGATTTGTTTGTGGAGCTGGTGATTCCGGAACTGCGCCGTCGCGGTCTGTTCCGCGAAGAGTACGAGTTCGCCACGCTGCGTGAAAACCTCGGCCTGCCGGTGGTGTGAGAGACAGACAGGAGCGGAACATGATCACCCTATCGAAGCGCGTACAGTCTGTGTCGCTCTCGGCTAACGCGGCGGCACGCCAGCTGACGCGCCAGCTAAAAGAGCAGGGCGTGGATATTCTTGACCTCACCACCGGTGAGCCGGATTTTGATACGCCCGCGCACATCCGTGCCGCCGCCAGCGCCGCGATGGATGGCGGTGAAACCCGTTATACGCCGACCAATGGCACCACCGCGCTGCGTAAAGCAGTGCAGGCCAAACTGGCGCGCGAGAACCAGCTGCAGTACGCGCTGGGTCAAATCTGTATCGCCAACGGCGCAAAGCAAATTATCTTCAACGCGTTTGCCGCGACGCTAAACGACGGCGACGAGGTGATTGTGCCCACGCCATACTGGCCAACCTTCCCGGACAGTGTGCGCTTCAACGGCGGCGAGGCGGTGCTGCTGTCTTGTCCGCTTGAGCAGCAGTACAAGCTGCAACCGGCGCAGCTGGCGCAGGCAATCACTGAGAAAAGCCGCTGGCTGGTACTGAACAATCCCGGCAATCCCTCTGGCATGGTGTACAGCGCACAGGAGTTGCAGGCCCTGGCGACGGTGCTGCGCGATCATCCCAATGTGCTGATTATGCTGGATGAGTTGTACGAACATATCCTGTTTGACGATCGTCAGCACGTTAGCCTGCTGCAGGTGGCACCGGATCTGGCTGAACGCGTTTTGCTGGTGGGAGGCGTGTCGAAAACTTATGCCATGAGCGGCTGGCGCATTGGCTTTGCTGCCGGACCGCAGCCGCTGATTGATGCCATGGTAGTGGTGCAGTCGCAGAACAGTTCTGGTGCCAGCGCCATCAGCCAGGCGGCGGCGGTTGCGGCCTTTAACGGTGGGCTCGATTTTCTGCCCCCGCAGCGCGCCGCGTATCAGGCGCGACGCGATGTCATTGTGCAGCAGTTGCAGCAGGTGGCCGGCATTGAAGTGCTGCAACCTCAGGGCGCATTTTTTGTCTTTTGTCGCTGTGCTGGTCTGCTGGGCAAAACCCGGCCTGACGGCGCCGTACTGGATGACGAACAGGATGTGCTGAATTATCTGCTGGAGAGCGGTGTGTCCGGCGTGGCGGGCAGTGCTTACGGCCTGTCGCCGTATTTCCGTTTGTCGATCGCCACGGATATCGATAGCGTGCAGGAGGCGGGTAAACGTATTGCGCGCGCCTGTGCAGCGTTAATCTGACGGGCGGGTGTGGGAAGGCGTAATGGCCTGATCACCTCGCGGCACACTGTATGAAAGGAATGCATGAAAGGATTGCATGAAAGCATTTAGGGTGCCGCGATACAGGGGCGGTGATGCGGCAATTAGCCGGTTCCGCCCCGATTTCCTGCGACTGGATTAAATCAGAAAATCATCCAGCGAACCGCCAGCGTCAATCGCTGACTTTATCGGCGAGGGAGTACGACCCTGACCGGTCCAGAATTTCTCATTACCCTGTTCGTCGGTAAATTTATACTTCGCCGGACGCGGTGCACGTTTTGCTTTGCTCTTCGTTTCACCCTGGTTTAATTGCGCCAGTTCATTAATTGTAATGCCGTCTTTGCGCAGCATCTCTTTATATAACGCCAGCTTCTCTTCTTTTTCGCGCTGTGCAGCACTCTCTGCAGCCGTCTCTTCGCGGCGTTCGGCGACCACCACGGCAAACTTCTCCAGCATTTCGTTTAATACCGCAACCTCAATATTACGTGCTTCAGCACGCAGCGTACGAAGATTGTTCAATGCCTTGAGTGCATCGCTCATGTATAAACCCTTATTACTGATACCACTGATTTGAAAACGTGCATTCTACGGCAATTTTATTCAAATGGAAATATTCACCCGCCGACAGATTTGTCCGGAAATATGCCCCGACCTGTACAGTTTTTGATTGGGCGTAAAGATTTTTGTCTCTTCATTGATTACGCATAAACATGTTAGCGGCGGATTTAATATTACCAGCCACCTACGTTAAGCCGTTCATTTAACATCGCGGCATCTCACACAATATACGTCACGGCGATTTACAGCTTAATAAATGGCGCCATGTTAACAACGCAGCGATTGCTGCAGGATTAAAAGCATAACTGGTCCACCTTAGCGCAGAAAAGGAAACTTTATAAACACCTTTCCTATCGGCAGCGTAATTATAAATCAATGGCGGTGACCGGGTACGAAGCTGGTACATGCGTGGTGTTCAGATGCCAGATCAGGATGCAGGCACAGCCGTTCAGGCGGGGAGGCCGTAGGTCACGCACCGGTTGACTCAGATTAAGGATGATTTCAGGCGTGATAGTTTCCTGTAAAGCAGCCTCAGGGCCGTTACTCCCTGAAGCATAAGTTTTTTTCACAGTGTAAAGGCGTCAGAAAGGCCGTAACAATTTCTTGCAATGTTAATCTTAATGCGTATATTTCTCATTTGCTTTCTTAACCATATGCTCACCACAAAATAACGATAAGCCGATTGAGGAATATTATGTCTTGCAAAGAGATGCGCGTCAGGGACGCAGGTCTTGCGCCGCAGCGCGCGCTGCGCCTGTCACTGCTGGCAGTGCTGGTTGCCTCGGGTGTCGCTCAGGCGGCCGATACGCAAAACAGTGAGGCCACCCTGACCGTTGATGCCAGCGCCAGCGCGGAAGCGCAGCAGGCGCAGGCCGCAGCGGATTACAGCGTACCGGTGACGCGGGCCGGCACCAAAATGGCGCTGACCGCACGTGATATTCCCCAGTCGGTCACCATCGTCAGCAAGCAGCGCATGCAGGATCAACAGCTGCAGTCGCTGAACGACGTACTGAGCAACACCACCGGCATCCACGGTGTGGCCGCCGATATGGACCGCATCAATTACTATTCGCGCGGTTTTCTGATTGATAATTACATGACCGACGGCATTCCGACCGCGTTTGCCCAGCGCTGGAACCTCGGTGATGCGCAGACCGATACCGCGCTGTACGAACGCGTCGAAGTGGTGCGTGGCGCAACGGGCCTGCTGACCGGACCGGGCAATCCTTCTGCTGCCATCAACATGGTGCGTAAACATGCCGACAGCAAAGAGTTTACCGGTAGCCTTGAAGCTGGCTATGGCAGCTGGAATAAGCAGCGTTACGTCGCCGATCTTTCTGCACCGCTGTCACCGGAAGGCAACGTGCGCGGTCGCCTGGTTGCCGGCTATGAAGACAAAAACAGCTTCATTGAACGCTACGGCGCCGATAAGAAGTTTATCTACGGCGTGGTCGACGCTGACGTGACGGACGCCACCAGACTGTCTGTTGGTTATGAATTCAGCCAGGTGAACACGGATTCACCGATGTGGGGCGGTGCGCCGCGCTGGTACACCGACGGCACGCAGATCCACTCCCGTCGCGGCTATAACACCGCGCCAGAATGGGCTTACAACAACAAAGAAAATAAAAAGGTCTTTGTTAACCTGCAGCAGAATTTCGATAACGGCTGGAACATCACCCTTAACGGCACGCATAACGAGATGTTCCTCGACAGCAAGCAGCTGTATCTCGACGGTTACTTCGATAAAACCACTGGCGCAGGCGTCTCTGGCTATGCCGGCTATCCGGTGGTGGGCGGAACCGGCTACAACACCGGCAAACGTAAGGTGGATGCGGTCGATGCCTTCGCCAGCGGTCCTTATGAACTGCTGGGTCGCCAGCATGAGCTGATGGTCGGGGTGAACTACAGCCGTCAGGACAACAAATATTACAGCGCCTGGGCCAACATTTCGTCAGCCGAGCTGGGCAACTTTAATCAGTTCAACGGTGATTTCCCGGAAACCGACTGGAATCCGCGTGAACCTGCGGCCGACACCCAGCTGGTGCGGCAGAAGTCAGCATATCTCGCGACGCGCATCAATCTGGCCGATCCGCTGCACCTGATTGTCGGGGCGCGCTACACCAACTGGAACCGCCAGACGCTGACGGCAGAGATGGAGAAAAACAACATCACGCCGTACGGTGGGGTAATTTGGGACTTCTACGATAACTGGTCTGCCTACGCCAGCTACACTTCGGTGTTCCAGCCGCAGGATTATCAGGATGCGTCAGGCGCTTATCTCTCGCCGGTGATTGGCAAAAACTACGAAGCCGGCGTGAAGTCTGACTGGTTCAACAGCCGTCTGACCACCTCGGTATCGATCTTCCGCACCGAACTGGATAACGTCGGTCAGAGCACCGGACAGACCAATGCGCAGACCGGTAACACCATTTACGTGGCGAAGAAGGGCGTGGTAAGTCGTGGCGTCGAGTTTGAGGTGAATGGGGCGCTGACCGATAACTGGCAGATGACCTTCGGCGGGACTTCGTATGTGGCGGAAGACGCCAACGGCGATCGCTATAATTCACAGCTGCCGCGCACGTCGTTTAACCTGTTCACCAGCTATCGCCTGCCGATGCTGGACCAGCTGACGCTGGGCGGCGGGGTGAACTGGCAGGCAGGAACTTACGCGGATATCAGTGGCCCGGATGGCAATGGCACCTGGCGCACCCGTCAGGGCAGCTATGCGCTGGTGGATCTGTTCGCGCGCTACGACGTGACCAAAAACCTCAGCCTGCAGGCCAACCTGAATAACCTGTTCGACAAAGAGTACGACGAAAACGTTGACAGCACCGGCATCGTCTACGGCGAACCGCGCAATTTTATGCTGTCCGCGAAATACCGTTTCTGATCATTAAGCCCGTGCCCAAAGCGGCACTTAACGTTCCCTCTCCCGGGGAACAGGCCGCACCTGACGTCCCCTCTCCCGCGTGCGGGAGAGGGTTAGGGTGAGGGGAAAACCGCACCCTCCCCAACCCATACACCTCAGCATCCCGCCGCAATATAATCCCCGTTGGCACTCACCGGCACCACGGTAAAAAACAGCACCAGCGCAAACATCACCAGCAATGTCCCACCGGCGATCCGCACCGCTCTCAGCAGCAATGCCGCCTGCGGCGAGCGGTCTGCCAGCCACAGCTGTCCGGCGCGCTGACGATAATGCTGCACAAACAGTGCCAGCGCCACCAGCGCCATGCCGGTACCGAGCGCCATACTCATCACCGCCAGCATGCCCCAGCGCGTAATGCCGATGACGCTGGCGAACAGCAGCACCGTCAGCGCACCGCTGCACGGCCGCACGCCGGTGGCAATGATAATACCCGCCCAGCTTTTCCAGTCGCTGCCGTGCCCAGCCCCGACGCCATGCGCGTGGCCGCAATGATCATGATGATGATGCTCCGCTGGCGGCCTGCGCCAGGCTTGCAGCAGCAGCATCACGCCCAGCCCGGCGATGAACACAGCGCTGGCTTTCTCCAGATACCAGCGGCTCAGGCTAAGATCGCCGGTGGTCAGGTTAAAACCAACCGCCAGAATAAAGACAAAGGCAATCGCGCTCAGCCCTTGCACCAGGCTGCCCAGCAGCGGCACGCTCAGCGCCACGCCGCGCGGGGGCTGATGGGTGGTCAGCCAGGTGGTAACGATAAATTTACCGTGGCCGGGGCCCACCGCGTGCAGAATGCCGTAAATGAAGGTCACAGCCAGCAGCCACAGTCCGGCACTGTACTGGCCGCTATTGATTTGCAGTAAATGGGTAACCAGCAGCCGGTGCAGCTGAATCTGACTTTGCAGCGCCCATGCCTGAAACGCGCTCCAGTGCAACGACAGCAGTGTCAGCGCGCTCAGCAGCAGCACGCTCGCGCAGAGAAATCCGGTTTTGGTGGCGGTCATAGTAATGAAAAAAGTGGTCCTGAATGTCACCAGCATGCGGATTTCTGCCGCGTTGTAAAGCCACGGCGGTTAAACGGCAGCCGCTCTCCGCGTCGTGACGCATTCCCCTGCCTTGTGCAGCTGTCTATAATCTGCCGACAATTTCTCACGGATGCCTTTTATGTCTGCTGATTCTCCTTTGCTGGCGGTACAAGACGTCACGCTGGCCGTGCAGGGGCGCACCTTGCTGGCGCCGGTATCACTGCAGCTGTGCGCAGGTGAAACGCTGTTGCTCACCGGCCCGTCCGGCAGCGGCAAAAGCACGTTGCTGAAAATTATTGCCTCACTGCTGGAGCCCGATAGCGGCCAGATCCTGTTTCAGCAGCGGGATATTCACACGCTGAAAGTCGAACACTATCGCCAGCAGGTCTCCTACTGTTTCCAGACACCGCAACTGTTTGGTGACACGGTCTACGATAACCTGGCGCTGCCGTGGCAGCTACGTCAGCAACAACCGTCGCGCGAGCAGCTGGTGGCGGCGTTGCGCAGTCTGCATTTATCCGCCGACATGCTGGACAAAAACGTTGCCGGACTCTCTGGTGGTGAAAAGCAGCGGGTGGCTTTGCTGCGCAATCTGCAGTTTCTGCCACAGATATTGCTGCTGGACGAAGTGACCAGCGCACTGGACGAGCCCAATAAACAACGGGTTAACCAGCTGATTGCCACGCTGGTGGCGGAAAAAGGGCTGGCGGTGATCCGTATCAGCCATGACGTACAGGAGATTGATGCCGCTGAGCGTATTCTGCGGCTGACCCCACCCGCAGCGGGAGAACAGTATGAATCAGCATAATATCAGCGACAGCTCGCTGCTGCTTTCACTCATGCTGGTGCTGGTAGCGCTGCTGATTAGCCAGAAAGAGAAGCTGGGGATGAGCAAAGACATTCTGTGGAGTGTCACGCGCGCCATTATCCAGCTGGTGATCGTCGGTTATGTGCTGAAGTCAATTTTCGATGTCAATAATGACTGGCTGACGCTGCTGATGGTGCTGTTTATCTGCGTCAATGCAGCGCTGAATGCGCGCAAACGCAGCCGGCGGATCGATCATGGTTTTATCATCGCGCTGGTGGCGATTACCAGCGGTACGGCACTGACACTAACGGTGCTGCTGCTGAGCGGCGCCATTGCCTTTGTTCCCATGCAGGTAATCCCCATTTCCGGCATGATTGCCGGTAACGCCATGGTGGCGGTCGGGCTGTGTTTCACCAACCTCAATCAGCGCTTTAGCGACAACCAGCAAAAAATCATGGAGATGCTCAGCCTCGGCGCGCCGATCAAACGCGCATCCGCCGGGCTGATGCGTGACAGTATTCGTGCCGCGATGATCCCCACCGTTGACGGCGCGAAAACGGTGGGGCTGGTAAGTCTGCCAGGCATGATGTCCGGGTTGATTTTCGCCGGGATCGATCCGGTAAAGGCCATCAAGTACCAGATCATGGTGACGTTTATGCTGATTGCCACCGCCAGCCTGTCGACCATCATCGCGGCGTACCTGTCCTACCGTCGCTTTTACACCGCGCGGGCGCAGCTCAAACCGTAGATTACGCCTGAAACCGCAGCGCCACGCCGCTGGCCTGTTCCGCGCTGACCACGATGGCATCCGACTCTTCGCGAAAAGGCACATCGCCCAGCAGCAGGCTGGCTTTCACCCTGCGTAAGTCGCTGCTGCGCAGCGTCAGCGCGGCCATACGCGCACTGCCGTCATAATCGGGCGGCAGGCCGGTAAAGCGCTGCGTCACATAGTGCGCAGCGGCAAAGCGCACGGTGGCCACGCCCGCTTTCAGCACAAACGCGCCCTGCTGGCAGGCGGTGAGCTTATCGGCACCAAATAAACGACTGTAGGGCAGCGCGGCGGCTGCCGGATCCTGGGCCACCACCACAAACTCAATAATATCGGTCACCGCGTTGGGATGCTGCTGCCACACTGGCTGCCAGACCGCCTGCGGTGTCTCATGCTGGCAGAAAAAACTGCGTCCGTTTGGCACCAGTGCGGGGCGCAGGCGAACGGTGCGAAAACGCGCCTGCTGTGCGCTGCCATCCGGCAACTGCACCGGCCGGTAAAAACTGGCGGCGGGATCGCCATCAATATCCTGACTTTCCAGATAGCGCCACACCGCATCGGCATCGCCGGTTTTCCAGACCAGACCGCTCAGGCCCGCCGGTGCCTGCCAGATATCCTGACGCTGGTGCGCACGCCCGGCTTCATAGCCCAGCAGTTCCAGATAATTATCACCAAACACCGCCAGATGATTACTGGAACCCAGCGAGTGATGGCCGCGTGGCGTGAGCTGGAAACCGAGCCGGCGATACAGCGCGCTGGCGTCATCCAGCCGATCGGCAACATTGATCACTGCATGATCGAGCTGTGGAACGGGTACCGGTATCGCCATTATCTGCCTCCTGGTTCGCATCATTACGATGACCGCGGTGTCGCGCTGCGTTCGGCTTCGCGTTGCGGTTGCCAGGCGAGCTGCGCTTCGGCGCCGAACGCCCGGGCAATATGGCTGACCAGCGTCGCGGCCTGCGCCGATGACCGCTGGCGCGCACTGGCATCCTCGCTGTGCAGTACGCCTTCCACGACGACCTCTGGCGGCAGCACGTTCCAGCTGTTGCCGCCCTGAAAGCGGGTGACATCCAGTCCGGCGGCCGCCAGCGCGCTGACGATGTGGCTGCCGGTAACGATACTGTCGATGCCCTCATGCGGACGTGCAGCGTGAGCGCCTTTGCCGTGAATGGTGATTTGAAAATGGTCAGTAAACGCTGCCGGGGTGGCAGATAACGTGTGTGTCATGGTCATCCCTGCGGCTGTTCGGGTAAGAAAGGTTCGCCCAGCGTTAGCATCAGGCGGTTGGCCCAGGCAAAAAACGCGGCGGACTGGATCAGGTCCAGCAGCTGCAGCGTATCCAGTCCGTGCTCGCGCAGCGCCTGCAGCTGGGTCTGGCTGCTGGCGACCGGGGTTAGCGATAAGGTGGCGACAAAATCGATAATCGCCGCCCAGCGCGCGGACTGGCCGTGTGCCAGCTCGGCGCCTGGCGCGACATTCAGGAGTTTTTGCACCGCAGTCTCATCTTTTGACAGCTGACTGGCTTTGCGGGCATGCACGGACGCGCAGTAAATGCAGCCGTTGACTTTACTCACCACCGTGGCCGCCAGTTCACGCTCGGCGCGAGGTAAACCGCCCGGCGTATAAAAAATGCCTTTATCCGTCAGCGTGCGTTGTTCCAGCAGCGGCAGATTGCGCGCCAGCAGACGGAAATAGTCGGACTCGCTATGACCGTTTTTTGCCAGCGTCGCCTGTTCTTCCGCCGTAAACTCGCTGAGCGGTTTGGCTGCCAGCCACGGCTCCCAGCCCAGCTCCTGCTGGGTAAATGCGGTGAGCGCAGTCTGACCGCTGGCCGTGAGCGGGGCGCTATGCCATTTGCCGGCCACCGCATGCGGCTGCGCGCGCGATGCTTCACCGCTCAGCAGGCGCAGGCCGGTCAGCAGGCGACTCTGAAAGCTGACAAATCCCACCAGCTGCGCCAGCGTGACGATGCCGCGCGGCGTCCAGCCGGCATGGTGCAGCGTGGTCAGTTGTTGCGGCGTGGCGTCGACCGGATGCAGGCTCAGCAGTTCCGCAAAGGCGCGACCGGCGGCAAAGCGCGCATCTGGCGGGCTTTCGCTGGATTGCTGCTGATAGTGTGCCTGCAATGACGTAACGCCGTGCCAGCCCGCGACCTGCCCGGCGAGCGCGTAGCGCTGCGCCAGCGGGAAATCGTCGTCATCCTGGCCAAACAGCACCTCATAGCTGCCCTGGGCGTGGCGGGTCGCGGCCTGACGCACGTTGCGCGCCTCTGCCAGTTGCGCCGCCGGGTCGATATCGGCCAGCGCCGCCAGTAAATCTGTAGCCTGAGACATGGTTTTCTCCTGTTAAGCGGTACCCAGCGCACGCAGCGTGGGGGCAATATGTTCAGCAATTAACGCCACCGAACGCAGCGTATCGGCGTGCGGCGGATCGATAGAGTGCACCTGGAAGGTGATGTCGGTGGCGCGCGTCAGCGTGCTGTCGGCCAGCAGCGAAGCCAGCACCGCGTCGGCATCGCCGATATGCGCATCGAGCTGGCGCGCGTGGCTCTCCAGCGTGCTGCCGGTGATGTCGTGGCCCGCCTTGCGAAACTGCTCCGCCTGGCGCTGCAGGCCGGGTACGGCAAGGCGACGCGCGTAGTCGTTCGAGTCGGCAACAAACGCGGTGCGTGAAGCCAGGATACGGGGCGCCACGCCCGACGGCAGCGCCGCGAGATAAGCATCGATCATCGGGTTTTGCAGCTGCTGCAGCGACAGGTCCGGCTGGCCCGCCGGCCGCGGCTGGGTGCGCGATAACATCAGCCCGTGACCGGCCTGGCCGGCACGCGTCGCGCCTGCAACGGAAAAGGTGGCGATCCACACGCGCTGCGCCAGCGTGGGAGCCGGCGGATAGAGATGATTGTCCGGATGGGCCAGCGTGTCGCCGCGCCACGCGCTGAGCAGCGTATGCAACTGGTCGGCAAACACGCCGGCGCGCTGTTCGCTGGTCAGGCCAAACGGCAAAAATGAGGTTGGCGTGCCGCCGGAGCCGAGCCCCACCTCCAGTCGTCCGTCGCTCAGCAGGTCCAGCACCGCCGCGTCTTCGGCCACGCGCAGGGCATTTTCCAGCGGCAGGGTGATGATGCCGGTGCCGAGGCGGATATGACGGGTGTGCGCGGCCACGTGAGCAAGAAACACCAGCGGTGAGGGCAGCCCGCCTTCCTTTTCATGAAAGTGGTGCTGCGCGATCCAGGCACTGTCAAATCCGCAGCGTTCAGCGTGCTGAATTTGTTCCGTCGCCAGCCGGTAGCGCTGTTGCGCCGTGGTGTCGTCGAGCAGGCGGGTAAAAAAACCGATGCGTTTGCGCGTCATGCAGACTCCTTAATCAGCGGACGGAAAACCGGAATGGCGTCAATCAACGCGCGGGTGTAGGGATGCTGCGGCGCATTGAACAGTGTGACGGTGTCACCTTGTTCAACCACTTCGCCGGCGCGCAGCACGGTAACGCTGTGTGCCAGCCGTCGTACGGTGGCTAAATCGTGGGTGATAAACAGATAGGTGAGGCCCAGCTCGCGCTGCAACTGTTGCAGCAGCTGCAGAATCTGCGCCTGCACCGTGACGTCCAGCGCCGACGTTGCCTCATCCAGCACCAGGATCGCCGGTTGCGGGATCAACGCCCGTGCGATGGCGACGCGCTGACGCTGGCCGCCGGACAGCTCGCGCGGCTTGCGCGTCAGCAGATCCAGCGGCAGTGCCACGCGCTGCGCCACCTCGTGCACCCGCTGCTGGCGTGCGGCGGCGCTGAGCGAGCCAAAGTTGCGCAGCGGTTCTTCAATGATGTTAAACAGCGTCTGGCGCGGATCGAGCGAGGCGAACGGATTCTGGTAAACAAACTGGATTTTGCGCCGCAGCTGGCGCAGCGCTTCGCCGCGCAGGCTGCTGGCATCAATGCCGTCGATCACCACTTTGCCGCGATCGGCGCGTTCAAAGCCAAGCAGAATGCGCGCCAGCGTGGTTTTGCCGGAGCCGGATTCACCCACCAGCGCGTGCGTCGTGCCGCGTGGCACCGTCAGGCTGACCGCTTTCGCCACCGTCAGCGTCTGCTGCCCGCCAAGCGCAAACTGTTTATCGATGGCGTTGAGCTGAATCGCCGGTGTGGAAAAACGGGCTGCGGACGGATAAGGCAGAGCGGTGGCGTCGGGCACCGCGTCCTGTAACAGCTGGCGGGTGTAAGGATGCTGTGGCGCGCTGACCAGCGTCGCTGCGCTTCCCTGTTCCTGGATCTCGCCGTGACGAAACACCAGCAGACGGTCAGCGCGTTCCG
The DNA here is from genome assembly GCF_002207995.1 of Pantoea sp. VS1. Lineage (NCBI taxonomy): Bacteria > Pseudomonadati > Pseudomonadota > Gammaproteobacteria > Enterobacterales > Erwiniaceae > Pantoea > Pantoea sp. VS1. The sequence goes on along the minus strand of NZ_NHZE01000045.1, from coordinate 134,161 downwards.
CGGCCAGCGCCAGATCGTGGGTGACAAACAGCACGGCGGTGGCGAACTCACGGCGTAGCTGGTCGAGCAGATCGAGAATGCGCTTTTGCACCGTGACATCCAGCGCACTGGTCGGCTCATCGGCGATGATCAACTGTGGTTGCAGGGCGAGGGCGATGGCAATCAGCACGCGCTGCTTCATCCCGCCAGAGAGCTGATGCGGATATTGATGCAGGCGCTGCTCAGGATGGCTCAGCCCAACTTTTTGCAGCAGCTCCAGCACGCGCTGCTGGCGCGCGGTCCGGCTAAGCTTCTGATGCAGCTGCAGGATCTCGCCAACCTGATCGCCAATGGTCTTCACCGGATTAAGCGAATTACCGGGATCCTGCGGCACCAGGCTGATATGCACGCCACGCACGCTGTCCATGCGCCGGGATGACCAGCCGGCGATATCGGTGCCGTTCAGCAAAATTTTACCGCTATCGTGCCGGGCATTGTCCGCCAGCAGACCGATAATCGCCTGGGCCGTGGTGGTTTTGCCTGAGCCGGATTCACCGACCAGCGCCACCATTTCGCCCGGCTGCAGGGAAAAGCTCACGTCATGTACCACTTCACGCCACACGCCGCGCTGGCGATAGCTGAGGCTGAGGTTTTCCACGCTTAATAGCGCTGTCATGCGTCACCTCCTGCCAGCTGACGGCTGACGCGATTCGCCGCCAGCACCACGGCGACCACCACCACGCCGGGAAAGGTAGTCAGCCACCACGCGGTAGCCAGATAGTTGCGGCCTTCGGCGATCAGCAAACCCCATTCGGGGGTCGGTGGCGGCGTGCCATAGCCGAGAAAGCTGAGGGTTGAGAGCGCCAGAATGGCCTGACCGAACTGCAGTGCGGCGAAGGCAATCACCGCGGTCAGCGAGTTCGGGACAATGTGGCGCCACAGTACCTGCCAGAAACGGCCGCCACTGCCGAAAGCCGCTTCCACATATTCACTGCGGCGTACCCGCACCACTTCGCCGCGCGCCAGCCGGGCAAAACTGGCAATCGAAGCGATGCCCACCGCCAGCGCAGCGTGCACGGTGCCAAAACCCAGCAGGATCAGCAGGCTTAATGACAGCAGCAGCGCCGGGATTGAAAGCAGCACATCCACCAGTCGCATCAGCGCCTGTTCAGTGCGGCCGCCCACGGCCCCGGCCAGGACGCCCAGCGCGGTACCGCCAGTGAGCCCCATCGCCACCGCCGCGACCGCCGCAGAGAGCGACTGCGAGGCACCATAGACGATGCGCGCCAGCAGGTCGCGTCCGAGTTGATCGGTGCCGAGCCAGTGCGCACTGTGCGGCGCTAAGCGCTGCGCGCCGGCAATGCCTTCGGTCGGGCTATAGTGGGTGAACAGTTGCGGTGCCACGGCCGCCACGAATGCCAGCGCCAGCACCGTCCATGCCAGCCACAAGCCGGGCTGCAGGCGACGGGCACGATCGCGCCGCAAGGCCGTCTGTCCCTGACGCGCGGTAGAGTAATCGACCAGACTCATGAATTTCCTCCGGCTACGGTTTGCAGACGTGGGTCGAACAGCGGCATCAGCAGATCGACCAGCAGGTTGATCAGTACAAACGCCAGTGCGGAGATCATCACCACCGCCTGTAACACCGCCACATCCTGATTGTTGACCGCCTGCTGGGTCAGCTGGCCGATGCCGCTTAAGCCGAACACGGTTTCGGTAATCAGCGCGCCCGCGATCAATTCCCCCAGCAGCAAACCGGCCACATTGAGCACCGGCAGCAGCGCGTTGCGCATGATATGGCGCCACAGCACGTGTTGTGCGCTGGCTCCTTTGGCGCGGGCCACGGCGACAAACGGCTGAGTAGCAACCTGATCGATGCTGCGCAGCAGAATCTGGGCCAGCGGGGCGGAGATGGGCACGGCGACGGTCAGCACCGGCAGAATCAGTCCCTGCAGGGGCGATGGGTTGATCACCGGAATCCAGCGCAGTTGAAAGGAGAACAGCTGAATCAGCGCGATGCCAAGCCAGAACGTCGGCAGCGAAATAAACAGTGCCGGCAGCGACTGCAATAGCGTACGCAGCAGGCGCAGCGCAGGCAGTCGCGCCAGCGCCGCCAGTGCGAAGGCGACCACGCAGGCAACGGCAAATCCCGCCAGCGCCAGCTGCAGCGTGGCGGGCAGATTGCTGCGCAGCAGATCGCTGACCGGCACACCTGCCTGCACCGAGTAGCCAAAGTCACCGCGCAGCATCGCCAGCAGCGTATGCAGATACTGCTGCCAGATCGGGCTATCGGCACCGTAGGCCTGCCGCATCTCTGCAATTTGCTGCGGGCTGAGACCCAGATCCGGATTCTGGAACTTGATCAGCACCGCATCGCCCGGCAGCACCTGCAGCAGCAGAAACGACAGGGTAAACGCCGCCCATAACACCAGCAGGCTTTGTCCCGCTCTATGCAGCAGTGCGTGTCGCATCATCATCCTCTCAATGTTTTTCCAGCCATGCGCCGTAGAACGACGGTCGGCCTACGGCTTCAAAGCTCACGCCCTTCAGCCACGGCGCGCCGGCAAACACCTGCGGCTCTTCAAAGATCGGGATCACATAAGCCTGATCCAGCAGATAACGCTGGGCGTCTCCGGTGAGCGCCAGACGTTTCGCCGGATCGACTTCGGCCGAGATCGCCACCAAAAGCTTGTTGAGTTGGTCGTCACGGAAATGCCGGACTTTGTCGCTGGAGCCGCCTTTTTGCAGCAGCGCATCGCGGTTGGCGGGATAAAACATGCTCTTCACCACGTCCGGGTCGGCGCGGCCCACTTCCGAGACGGTGAGCGGGGTTTTTAGCGGATCGAGGTTGTCCAGCGTGCGGCTGCCGGCGTCACCGGCTTTCACCGTGAGCTGGACGCCAACCTGACGCCACTGCTGGGCCACCAGCTGCAGCACTTCTTTGTTCTGTGGCTGTGGCAGCGATTCATACACGGTCAGGGCCAGCTTTTGCCCCGCTTTGGCGCGGATGCCGTCGCTGCCAGGCTGCCAGCCAGCCTCATCAAGCAGTTGCCTGGCGCGGGCGGGATCGTATTTCAGTTTGTCCGCGAGGTTGACATACCCGGCGGCCGAGGCGGCGAGTACCGAGGTGGCCTGCGGATAGTTAGGTGAAAACAGGGTTTGCACCACCTGCTGCGCGTTGGTCGCGTGCAACAGCGCCTGACGTACGCGCAGATCGCTGACCAGCGGGTTATCCGGGCGGAAGCTGATGCTGTCGTTGACGCCACGCGTCGGCGCTGCGTAAACCGGGAACGCCTGCTGCTGTGCCTGTTTTTCGTCATACGCCTGCACCTGGCGAATAAAATCGGCCTGACCGGCCAGCAGTGCGCCGATGCGCACGCTATCTTCCGGTGTGACGATAAATTTGATGCCAGCCAGATTCGCCGGTCCCTGCTGGGTGCTGTTTTTCGGTCCCCACTGGTAATCTTTGCGCGCGGTTAAATCCACTTCCCGTCCAAGCTTTTCATCGCTGACCACAAATGGCCCGGAGCCAATAATATGGCGCGCATCGCCGAGCTGGTCGAAACTGCGCTGCAGCGTGCTAAGAGAAACCAGCCCGGAGCCAATGGTGGCGGTGCCCTGTAAAAATCCAGGTGAGGGCTGTTTGAAATAAAACTTCACCGTCTGGGGATCAATCACTTCGCTGCGTTGGTAATTATTAATCACTTCAGATACCGGCAGGCGCTGGGCTTTATTACCGAGTCCGTAAGTATCAAAGTTTTTCGCTACGGTATTCGCATCCAGCGGCGTGCCATCGGAAAAGGTGACGCCAGGACGAATTTTAAAGGTATATTCCGTTTTATCCGCGTTGCTGCTCCAGCTTTCGGCAATCCACGGTTCCACCTGCAGCGTTTTCGGATTTTGCCACGTCAGTTTGTCGGTGATCTGATTAAGAATGCCGCCGTTGGGATAAAAACCCCCGGCCGGCGGATAAAGATTGGTATGTGCCTGCTGTTCCAGATAAATCAGCGTGCCGCCTTTGACCGGCGTCTCCGCCGCGTGGGCGCTAAATATCCCTGTCAGCAGGGCTAAGCTCAGCGCCCGCAAGTGAAAATGCGTCTTCATGATGATTTCCTTTGTTATCAAGTGCCCGGTGGGCTGAAATCATCATCAAATGTGCAACCCGTGAGTTGAACCAATGAATTGCACTAAGCTTTTGCGAAAATAACAAAAGCGGACAATTAATTGTATGCCGCAATTATCGGGTTGTTTTCCTGTCTCGATAAAAATTGTTTTTTCTCAACCTGAAAACCTGCACTGATGTTATTGCTGCTGCGGATCATTACCGGCTCGCGTAATGTTAACCCGACAGAAAGCGAAATCCGCTTTACGAAAAATCAGGCTTTCATCCACCAGTATTATGACTATTTCTCATTTCCTGAATCGCTTTGCCGATTTAGTTGTTTTACGAAATATAAATCTCCCCGCCACACTAAGCGCCATATTCATCGCAACCCTATTCATCGAAATAAGGAACAGGCGCATGTCATACCGACTGAGTTTGCTCGACAAATCACCGATTGCAGCAGGTGAGAGCGCCACGCAGGCCCTGCATCGCACACTGCAGCTGGCTCAGCGCGCGGAAGCCTGGGGTTATCACCGCTTCTGGCTGGCGGAACACCACAACAGCGACCAGCTGGCGAGTCCTTCGCCGGAATTGTTGATTGCCTGGATCATTGGCCAGACCCGGCATATCCGCGTGGGTTCCGGCGGCGTGATGTTGCAGCACTACAGCCCTTATAAAGTGGCGGAAAACTTCAACCTGCTGGCTGCGCTGGCACCTGGACGTATCGACCTGGGCGTGGGGAAAGCGCCCGGCGGACTGCCGCTTTCCACCCGCGCGCTGCAATTGGGGGTGCACCAGCAGGAGAAAGGCAGCTTTGCCGAACAGCTGGCGCTGCTGGATAGCTGGCTCAGTGTGCCGCCGGTGGGGGATGAGGAGATCCTGCGCGCCACGCCGCAGCCGCCGCGTCCGGCCAATCGCTTTCTGCTCGGAGCCAGCGAAGCGAGCGCCCGACTGGCGGCAGAGCTCGGCTGGCAGCTGGTGTTCGCCGCACACCACAACGGCGATCCGCAACTGATGGCGCAGGTGCTGAACAGCTATCGCCAGCACAGTCAGGGTCAGCGTGCGCTGGTGGCGGTACAGGTGGTGGTGGCGGATTCGCCGGCAGAAGCTGACCTGCTGGTCGACACACTGCGTATTTATCACGTCAGCGTGACGGGCGGACAGAGCGTTAACGTCGGCAGCATTGAACAGGCTGAGCGCTATGTGCGTCAGGGCGGTTTCAGTGACTACGTGATTGAGCCACGCACGCCGTCGCTGCTGAAAGGGACCGCGGCACAGGTGCACGCGCAGCTTGATGCGCTGCACCAGCGCTACGGCATTGAAGAGTTTGTTATTGATACGCCGGTGGCGGAGGAGCAGGCGCGGGTGAAATCCCTCGAACTGCTGGCGACGCATCGTCTGGTTAGCGCCTGACCGGGAGGTCCTGTGACGATAGTAAGCGAACAGCAGCTGATTGACTGGCGGCGCGAGCTGCACAGCTGGCCGGAACTCTCCGGTCATGAAGTGGAAACCAGCGCGCGGCTGCGCCGCTGGCTGCAGCAGGCTGACGTGCGCCTGCTGGATTATCCGCTGCACACCGGCGTGGTGGCGGAAGTGGGTCAGGGCGCGCCCCTGATCGCCCTGCGTGCCGATATCGATGCATTGCCGATCCATGAAGCCACCGGGCTGCCTTTTCGTTCACGGCAAGCCGGCGTCATGCACGCCTGCGGTCACGATGTGCACAGTGCGGTGATACTGGGTGCCACGCTGCAGCTGAAAGCACGGGAAGATCAGCTAGCGGGGCGGGTGCGCATCCTGTTCCAGCCGGCGGAAGAGATTGCCCAGGGCGCGCGCCAGTTCATCGACGCGGGGGTGCTGGATCAGGTGCAGGCGATTTTTGGCATGCACAACGAACCGGGTTTGCCCACGGGCACCTTTGCCACGCGCAGCGGTGCGTTTTATGCCAACGCCGATAAATTTGTGGTGCGCGTGCACAGCACCCGCGCGGACGTGAACAGCATCCTGGTCGCCAGCCAGATTATTCAGGCGCTGCAATCCCTTACCAGCCGCAGCTTTAATACGCTGGACAGTCTGGTGCTGAGCGTCACGCGGATTGATGCGCACAGGCACGACGGTCAGCAGACGGCTGAAGCGGAATTTGGCGGCACGGTGCGCACGCACGATAAACAGGTGCGCGCGCAGCTGGAGCAGCGTGCGCGCGAGGTAGTGGTCAATATCGCCGCCGCCAGCGGTGCCACGGCCACCTTTAGCTGGCATCCGGGGCCGCCGGTGCTGGAGAACGACGCCCACTGGGCACAGTTTGCCAGTCAGGTGGCGCAGCAGGTGGGTTATCAGGTGCAACAGGCTGAGCTGCACCTTGGCGGCGAAGATTTCGCTTATTACCTGCAGCAGCTCCCGGGCGCGTTTGTCAGCATTGGCAGCGCCAGTGAATTTGGCCTGCATCACGGTGGCTTCAACCCCGATGAAGCGCTGATCGCCCCGGCGGCACACTATTTTAGTCAGCTGGCGCAACAGGCATTGCAGCAGCTAAATGCGCGATGTCGCGACGCCATCCTTAACTGATTTCCTTCCATTTCTGGCAGCGCTGTACGGCGATAAGGCTATCGCCGGCAGGCTGCGCCATGAGCAAAGAGAGACGATTATGACTGCAAGACAACTGCGCCTCGGCACCATTCTGCACGGCGCATCCGGCAACATGTCCGCCTGGCGTCATCCGGCGGCGCAGGCGGATGCCAGCATCAGTTTTGATTACGCCCGCCGTATCGCCCGTAAAGCCGAGGCTGGCAAACTGGATTTCCTGTTTGTCGCCGATGGCCTGTTCATCAATGAGAAATCGATCCCGCACTTTCTTAACCGCTTTGAACCGCTGACGCTGCTGTCGGCGCTGGCCGGCGTCACCGAGCATCTCGGTCTGGTCGGTACGGTGTCCACCTCCTACAGTGAGCCGTTCACCGTCGCCCGCCAGTTCGCCAGTCTCGACCATCTCAGCGGCGGGCGTGCGGGCTGGAATGTGGTGACATCGCCGCTGGAGGGCTCGGCAAAAAACTTTTCGCGTCAGCAGCATCCCGAGCATGCGCTGCGCTACCGCATCGCCGACGAATATCTGCAGGTGGTGAAAGGGTTGTGGGATTCGTGGGAAGAGGGCGCGTTTGTGCGCAATAAAGCCAGCGGTCAGTTCTATGCGCCTGACAAACTGCACACGCTGAATCATCACGGTGATTTTTTCCAGGTACAGGGGCCACTGAACATTGAGCGCACACCGCAGGGCCGGCCGATTATCTTTCAGGCGGGCGCCTCGGAAGATGGCCGCAAGCTGGCGGCGCGTCATGCTGACGCCATCTTCACCCATCAGCCAACGCGCGAAGAAGCGCAGGCGTTCTACCGGGATGTGAAGCAGCAGCTGGTGGCGAACGGGCGTGAACCGGGCGATCTGCACATTTTCCAGGGCGTCAGTGTGATCGTGGGGGAGGATGACGCAGATGTCGAGCGCCAGTACCAGACCACCGCGGCGCTGGTCTCGATTGAGGATGCACTCAACTATCTCGGTCGCTTCTTTGACCATCACGACTTCTCGCAGTATCCGCTCGACCAGCCGTTCCCGGACATTGGCGATATTGGCCAGAACAGCTTCCGTAGCACCACCGACGAAATCAAACGCAAAGCGCGCGAACACGGCCATACGCTGCGCCAGGCGGCGCTGGAAGCCGCGACGCCGCGTCCGCTATTTCACGGCACGCCACAGCAGGTGGCGGATGGTCTGCAGCTGTGGTTCGAAACCGAAGCCACTGACGGTTTCATTATTCAGGGCGGCACGCCGGACACCTTCGAGCGTTTTGTTGATCAGGTGATTCCGGTTCTCCAGGCGCGCGGCCTGACGCGTCGTGAATACCCGGGCAGCACGCTGCGCGCCAGCTTTGGTCTGAAACAACCGCTCAACCAGTTCACACCACAATAACGATGAGAAAATACGCTATGCAGAAAAAATCCCTGATTGCGCTGCTGTTACTGGGCCTGAGCAGTGCGGCACTGGCCGAGGACGTGGCCGTCAATGGTCAGCAGGTGAGTCTTGCCGCCAATAAAACGCCCATCAACACGCCAGAGAATCCTGCCGCCGTGGCGCAAATTCCGGCGGGTCACAAATTTGCTGTGCCGGGATCGTTCACCGTGGCGGTGGCGGCACTCAACTCGCCGCCGCTCACGGTATTCAGCGACGATAATAAAACGCTGCTGGGCAGTGAGGTAGATATCGCGCGTCTGGTGGCCGACAGCCTCGGGCTGAAGCTCAACATCGTGCCCACCTCGTGGGAAGACTGGCCGCTGGGCGTGGCATCGGGCAAATATGACGCGGCGATCACCAACGTGACGGTGACCAAAGATCGTAAACAGCGTTTTGATTTTGCCACCTACCGCAAAGATTCGCTGGGCTTCTATGTGAAAACCAGCAGCCCGATTACCTCGCTGAGCAAGGCAGAAGATATCGCCGGCCTGCGCATCATCGTCGGCTCCGGCACCAATCAGGAGGCCATCCTGCTGGCCTGGGATAAAGAGAATCAGGCTAAGGGACTGAAGCCTTTCACACCGGTTTATACCAAAGATGACGCTGCGCAGACGCTGGCGCTACAGGCCGGGCGCGCCGACGCTTACTTCGGCCCTAACGTGATTGGCGCATGGAAAGCGGCGCTGACCAAAAAGACCCGGCTGGTGGGTAGCGTGGACGGCGGCTGGCCGAAGGCGGCGCACATCGCGGTGACGGTGAAGAAAGACAACGGGCTGGTGCAGCCAATTAACACCGCACTCAATGGCGTGATCAAAAACGGTGACTACGACAAGGTGCTGAACCGCTGGGGTGAAGGCGTGGAGCGTCTGGATCGTTCCGAGATCAATCCGCCCGGACTGGGCGATTAAGGAGGCGGCATGAGCCAGCAATTTTTCCGCGAAGTGTCACCGGAAGTGCCGGAGCTGCAGCCGATTCTTGACGGTCTGTTTGGTGAATATGCAGCACGCTACGGCGATTTCTTCAGGAAACACAATGAAGTTGAGCTGACCGAGTGGTATTTGCCGCCGCGCGGGCTGTTCATCGTGCTGGAGCGCGACGGTGAGATCATCGCCATGGGCGCCTACAAACCGTGGGATGCTACCACCGCCGAACTGAAGCGCATCTGGACGCGGCGTGACCTGCGCCGTCAGGGACTGGCACTGCTGATTCTGCAGGAGCTGGAGCGCCGGGCGCTACGCGCAGGCTATCAGCGCGTGTTTCTCACCACCGGTTTCCGTCAGCCGGAAGCGGTACAGCTGTATATCGGCCACGGCTATCAGCCGCAGTTTGAGCTGCGCGAAGATATGGAGATTTACGGCCAGCCGCCGCACGATGGCCGGCTGCGTTTTCTCAAAGTGATTGATGTGCACAACGTGGCGCAGGCCAGCTAAGGAGAGCCACCATGAGTAAGCAACAACCTTTGACCGTGGTGCCCGCACGCTATCCGGCGCGTACCGTCGGTGCCATCATCGCGCTGTTTATCCTTGCGGCGGTGATCGATTCCGTGGCTTTTAATCCGCGCTGGGAGTGGAGCGTGTTTGCCCGCTGGTTTTTCGATCCGGTGATTCTTAATGGCCTGGGACAAACGCTGCTGCTGACGCTGTGCGGCACGCTGCTGAGCCTGATATTCGGCGGCCTGCTGGCCCTGGCGCGGCTCTCGTCATCGTGGCTGCTGAGCACGCTGGCGTTTGGCTATATCTGGCTGTTTCGCTCGCTGCCGCTGATTGTGGTGCTGATCATTCTGTATAACTTCTCGTACCTGTACGACACGCTGTCGTTCGGTATTCCGTTCACCGCCCTGTCGTGGGGGCACTTCCAGACCATCAACGTGCTCGGCCAGTTCCCGGCGGCGGTGATTGGCCTGACGCTGGTGCAGAGCGCGTATAGCGCGGAGATTATTCGCGGCGGGTTTCTAGGCGTCGATCACGGTCAGTTTGAAGCCGCTTCGGCGCTGGGATTATCGTCGTCGCGCCGCACGTTTCGCATCATTCTGCCGCAGGCGCTGCGCGCGATTATTCCCACCACCTTTAATGAGATCATCAGCCTCGCCAAGGGCACCTCAATGGTGTACGTGCTGGCGATGCCCGAGCTGTTCTACACCATCCAGATGATCTACAACCGTACCCAGCAGGTGATCCCGCTGCTGATGGTCGGAGCCGCCTGGTATCTGATCATCACCACCGTGCTGTCGCTGCTGCAGCACAGCGTCGAGCGCTGGCTGGCACGCAGCGTCACGCGTGAACCGCAACCTTCGCGCTGGCGCCAGTGGCGCAACCGCAGCGTGAACCCTGCCGTCAACGAGGAGCTGTCTCATGTCCGAAGCCATTGATTACCGCTATCTGCATACCACCGGCGCCATCAGTATTACCGGCGTCAGCAAGACGTTTGGCCGGCATAAAGCGCTCGATGATGTGTCGCTTGAGCTGGCTCCCGGTTCGGTGACGGTGATCCTCGGGCCGTCCGGTTCTGGCAAATCGACGCTGCTGCGCACCATCAATCATCTGGAGCGCGTGGATGAAGGCTTTATTCAGATCGATGGCGATTACATCGGCTACCAGCGGCGCGGCGATAAACTCTATGAGCTGAAAGAGAAGGCGATTTTGCGGCAGCGCATCAACGTCGGCTATGTGTTCCAGAACTTCAATCTGTTTCCGCACCTGACGGTGCTGGAAAATCTGATTGAAGCGCCGATTGCCCATCGTCAGCTGTCGCGCCGGGCAGCGATCGATCGCGCCGGTGAGCTGCTGGATGTGGTCGGCCTGCGGCACAAAGCCGATGCCTGGCCACGGCATCTCTCTGGCGGTCAGCAGCAGCGCATTGCGATTGCGCGTGCGCTGATGCTCAACCCGCGTGTGATGCTGTTTGATGAGCCGACTTCGGCGCTCGACCCGGAACTGGTGGGCGAAGTGCTGGATGTGATTAAAAAGCTGGCGCGCTCCGGCACCACGCTGGTGATTGTCACGCACGAGATCGGCTTTGCGCGCGAAGTGGCGGATAACGTGGTGTTTATGGTTGACGGGCGCGTGGTTGAGCAGGGCAGCAGCCAGCAGGTGCTAAATCAGCCGCGTCATGAGCGCACCAAACGTTTCCTCGCCAGGGTGCTGTAATGAAGCAAGTGATCATAGTCGCGCTGGCGGGTGCGGTGCTGGCGGCACCCGCGACAGGCGCGCAACAGCTGGACGCCAGTCATAACGAAACGCCGATCACCATGGCGGCCAATCAGCAGGCGATCGCGAAGATCCCCGCCGGATTTCATTTTGTTCACCCCGGCTATTTAACCGTCGCCACTTCAGCCAATAATTCACCGCCGATTGGCCTCTGGGCGTCCGATAATAAAACGCTGATCGGCAGCGACCCGGACATTGCGCGCCTGCTGGCCGACAGCCTCGGACTGAAACTCAGGCTGGTGCCGGCGGCGTGGGAGGACTGGCCGCTGGGCATCACGGCAGGGCGCTATGATGTGGCGATGTTTAATATCGCAGTGACCGAGGAGCGCAAGCAGAAGTTTGATTTCGCCACCTATCGCGCGGATAACCATGCCTTCGCGGTGAAAGCGGACAGTAAAATCAGCGCGATTCGTCGCCGGGAAGACGTGGCCGGCAAACGGATTATCGTGGGCTCCGGCACCAATCAGGAGCGAATCTTACTGAGCTGGGATGAGAAGAATCGGGCGCAGGGCCTGGCCCCGGTGCAGCCGATTTATCTCAACGATGATGCCTCCGCCACGCTGGCGCTGCTCTCTGGCCGGGCCGATGCGTCATTCGGCCCGCAGGCCATGGCGGCGTGGAAAGTGGCTTCGCGCGGGCAAACCAAAATTGTCGGGCACGGACCGTTTCGCGCCTGGGTGGCGGTCACCACGAAGAAGGGCAATGGTCTGGACGTGGCGCTGCAGCAGGCGATCAACGGCGCTATTGCTGGCGGCCAGTACCACCAGGTGCTGGCAAGATGGGGTGAAGAGGGCGAGGCGGTGGAGATTTCGCAGGTTAATCCGCCCGGGATTGTTTATCAGGAGAAGTAGGGCGGGGTGGCAGAGCGGCGAGATGAGTTTTCATCCGTTCAACAACACAGGCAATAGCGGTAACGGCACAATTCATTGCGCTATGCCGGGAGGGCATGGCGCTTCTGAACATTCGCGCGATAAATCGCGCCGCTACAGGATGTGCGGTTTACAAGTACCGGAATGACACTTCGCACGTAGCGTAGCGGCGCAATTAATTGCGCTATGACGGGATGTGCATGGCGCTTCTGAACATTCGCGCGATAAATCGCGCCGCTACAAGATGTGCGGTCTATAAGTACCGGAATGACACTTCGCACGTAGCGTAGCGGCGCAATTTATTGCGCTATGTCGGGATGGGCACGGTGCAACTGAACATCAGCGCGATAAATCGCGCTGCTACAGGATGTGCGGTATATAAGTACCGGAATGACACTTCGCACGCACCGTAGCAGCGCAATTTATTGCGCTATGACGGGATGGGCATGGCGCTTCTGAACATCAGCGCGATAAATCGCGCTGCTACAGGATGTGCGGTTTACAAGTACCGGAATGACACTTCGCACGTAGCGTAGCGGCGCAATTTATTGCGCTATGCCGGGATGGGCATGGCGCTTCTGAACATTCGCGCGATGAATCGCGCCGCTACAGGATGTGCGGTTTACAAGTACCGGAATGACACTTCGCACGTAGCGTAGCGGCGCAATTTATTGCGCTATGACTGGATGTGCATGGCGCTTCTGAACATTCGCGCGATAAATCGCGTCGCTACAGTTTCGTGCAATGTGATGTATTGCGTGAGGACACAGCAATCCGTCCACACGTCATCCCGCCCGATTTATCCTGCTTTTTTTATCCACTGCAATGCTTCGGCGGCGGGCAGCGGGCGGGCAAAATGGTAACCCTGGAATAAATGGCAGCCCTTATTGCGCAGGTGCTCGAAATACTCCTCGCTCTCAATCCCTTCCGCCAGCACGTTCAGCCCCATCGCGCGTGACAGCTCAATGGTCTTTTGCACCACAATCGCCGCCGATTCGTTTTCAAAAATGTGCATGATCAGGGATTTATCAATCTTAATATCATCAATAGCGAAATCACTCAGCGACTTAAGCGAAGAGTAACCGACGCCGAAATCGTCGATCGCCCACTTAATCCCTAACTGGCTGAAATGGTTGATGACATCCCCAATGCGCTGCTGATCGTAAATAAAGGTGGTCTCGGTAATTTCAAACTTCAGCCGCTCGGGACGGATTTTGTAATGCGACAGCGTCAGCAGCGTGTCATGGGTGAAGTCGCGGTGCATCAACTGCAGCGGGCTGATATTGATGGAAAACACCAGCGGAGGCAGCCGCAGCACACGATCCCACTCGACGATTTGCTGCAGCATGCGCTCCAGCACCCACTTGCCAATATCAATAATAAGCCCGCTTTTTTCGGCTACCGGAATAAACACCTCCGGCGAGATAAAGCCTTTCTCCGGATGCTTCCAGCGCAGCAACGCTTCAAAACCGATGAGGTTTTTGTCGCCATCGACCTGCGGCTGATAATAGAGCTCCAGCTGCTTGCGCTCGATGGCGGACGCGAGTTCGCGCTTGATAAGATCGGTGGCGGAATAATTGCCGCCATAGGTAAACACGGTCGACAGCAGTGCCGTCACCGGCACTGCACAATTGAAAACGGTAAAAACGGCTTCCTGCGGAATATTGAGATGAAAACGATTATTTTCCCAGATCAGACCGGTGGTGACAAAAAACAGATAACACAGCAGGCACAGCAGCGGAAATATTTTACTCAGATAAAAGGATTGCTGGCGCAACACCAGTGCCGAACCGACGATCAAGGCCACCAGATAGTTATATTCTGAACGCTTGCCGGCAGCGTGATGATTATCCACCAGCAACAGCACGATGATGGTGAATAATAACGCATGGGTAATGATCGCCAGATGCCGCTCCAGCCGGTCGCTGAAGGCGCCGATGATGATGTAGCCCCCCAGCGCTATACTGGCGATATACAGACAGCCAATGTCATGATGACCGCGACTGAAATCCAGTGTTGCCATAAAGATACCGGCCACGATACTGGCGACGCCGGCAATCAGCAGCGTCAGGCGGAGCTTTTTTTCCGGGCTATCACCCTGCAGAATGAAGGGCAGATTACGGATGCGCGACCAGGCTGAACTCAACAAAGGGTTCATAAACGGTTCCGGGATTTATTGTCATGACGCGTGAAGGTGTAAACGCCACATAATATATTTAAGCGAGACGACTGTCATAATTGTTTTCAGATTATTTGCGCGTTAAGCGCGGATTTTTATATTTGACATAAGCGGCGTCAAATAGCGCTATTAACGCATTCAGGCGCAATATTTAACGCCGCCAGCGATAAGCGATGCGCTATCCCGGCGAAGGCGCGCGCAGCACGACCCGATTGTTCCTCGCCAGTGACGTCGCCGCAGAGTAGAATGACCACGCGGCGCGGCGACAGCGTGCCGGACAATAACAGCCGGAACCGCAGCCGGATACGCGTCACCAGGTTGGACTAACCCACTTTCAACATACTGATTGCAATGAAAATTCGTTTCTTATCTGCTAATGAACTCAAGCTGGCCGAGGTGCGTACCATCCTTGAGCCGGTGGGTGTCGAAGTGGTGCCCATTGCGCGCCGTATTGAAGAGATTCAGACCGAAAATGAGGTGGAGCTGGTTCGTGACAAACTGACTAAAGCCTTTTCAATCATTGGCCGCCCGCTGTTTGTCGAGCATACCGGCCTATATCTGGATGGGCTCAATGGCCTGCCCGCCGGTCTGACGCGCATCTTCTGGAGCCGGCTGAATGCGGAACGCTTTACCAAACTGGTGAACGGGCTGGATAGCCCGGGCGTGACCGCGAAAACCGTCCTCGGCTACTGTGACGGGCGCAAAATGTACCAGTTTGAAGGCCAGCTGCGCGGCACCATTGCACGGGAGCCGGCGGGGCCGCGCGAATTTCAGTGGGACTGCGTCTTTATCCCGGAAGGGCACACCCAGACATTCGCTGAAATGGGCGAACTGAAAAACGAAATCTCGATGCGCCGCCTGGCGCTGGATCGCTTTGCCACCTTTCTGAAAACTTCGCGGGGACTGGCATGAAACCGGAACTCAAACGCGCTTACGATGCCGGCAAACTGGTTCTGTTCGCCGGTGCGGGCATCTCACGCAATCTCGGACTGCCGGAGTGGCACGAGCTGATTGCACATCTGGCTAATGAGCTGGGTTACGATCCGAAAATCTTCAATACCTACGGCACCCATTTGTCGCTGGCGGAGTATTACAAACAGCGCAAAGGCTCGCTCGGCCCGCTGCGCAGCTGGATGGATCGCGAGTGGCACCGTCCGGACATCGACGTGCGCAGCTCTGAAATCCACACCATGATCACCCAGGGCAATTTCTCGCGCATCTATACCACCAATTACGACCGCTGGCTGGAGATGGCGCATGAAGCGCACAACGTGCCGTACAGCAAGGTCGCTAATGCCGCCGATCTGGTGTCGCTGACCGAAGATAAGCGCCATATTATTAAACTTCATGGCGATTTTGACGATGATACCTCCATCGTGCTGGATGAGAGCAGCTACTTCGAGCGGCTCTATTTTGACTCGCCGCTGGATATCAAACTGACCCATGATGTTATGGGTAATTCCGTGCTGTTTGTTGGCTACAGCATCAGCGATTTCAATATCCGCCTGCTGTTTTATCGCCTGACCAAGATGTGGGGCCGCACCGGGCTGGCGACCGCACGGCCTAAATCCTACCTGTTCACCAACCGTAATAATCCGGTGGCGAAAGAGGTACTGGGGCAGTGGGGCATTGAAATGATCGTGTCTGAAGAGGACGATCCGCGCAAAGCGCTGGCAACCTTCCTCGAAGAGCTGCTGGCTTAAACGGCAAGCAGAAAACCGTTGGCGAAATAAAGCTGAATGAAATATACTGTATATAAACACAGTAGATGAGGTGCATCATGGCAGTCGAAACCAAATATGTTGTGGTCAGAAAGGGTGAAGAGAAGATGACGTTTGCCAATAAAAAAGACGCAGATGCATGGGACAAAATGCTCGATATGGCCGACGCGTTCACCGACTGGCTGCAGCAACATCAGCCAGCGATGGATGAGGCCCAGGCCGAAGCGCTGGGTATGCTGCTGGCCGAACAGAAAGACGCGGTGCAACACATTCTGCGCACCAGCAAACTGCCGGACGCGGTGAAAGACAGCGGCGAAACCGCTGCTGACGACAGCGATACGGCTGCGCCGGAAAAAGAGAAGAAGGTGCGTGCGGTCAAAGCCGCCTGAGGAACAGCGCGTTCGCTTTGCACTGCTGCTGAATCCGGGCCAGACTCTGTGCTGGCCTGGGAACCGTGCTAAGGATCAGTGCGTGAAAAGAGAGAAGGTGCCTGAGTAGTAACTGACCATCCACGCCACATACACCAGCCAGACCACCATTAACCCTGCCAGACTCAATTTACCTGCCATGTTGCATTCCTCTTGTTATGCGGCGCGTTGCGCCCGTACGCAATAACCTGACAGCACAACGAAGTGGCGATCTTGCGCCAGATCAAATTCCCTCTTTTTTTACTGCATCGTCTTAGCGTTTTTAATGGCGACCCGACGCCACAACAGCGGTTGATGGTTTTCTGATCGGACCTGCCAGGCCATTAAGTTCCCGGATTGTGCGCCGATAGAGTGATTACAGGGATGCAGGTGCACAGGGCGTGATTCTTTTTCAGTAATAAAGTGTCAACACCAGGAGCGCCGACATGGCCACAACCGTATCTAATAAGAAAAAAATGAGCACCCGCACACAAATGCTGCTGACGGGCGCCTTAACCATCACCCTCGGCTTCGCCGTGACTATCGGCGTGCTCAGCTGGCAGTCCAGCAATGAGCAAAAATCGCTGGCGGAAAGTTACTTACAGCAGATTGCGCAGAGTCAGGCGCTGCAAATCCAGCAAGAGCTGAGTTACGCACGCGATGTCGCACACAACCTCGGCCACAGTCTGATTGCCCTGCCGGCTGCCGGCGTGCAGGACCGCAAAGTGGCCGATAAGCTGCTGGTTTCTGCACTGCGTGATAATCCGGATTATCTCTCCATTTCGGTCATCTTCGAAGAAAACGCGTTTGACGGACGCGATGCTGAGTTTGCCTCTCAGGCTGGCGCGGCACCTAAAGGACGTTACGCCTATTTTGTCGATCGCGACCAGGGCGGCAATTTTGCCCTGCATCCGCTGACCTCAATCTTTACGCCAGGCCAGGGCGATTACTATCTGCTGCCGCAGAAAAGCCAGAAAGATACGCTGATCGAACCTTATAGCTATGCCTATAACGGTGTGCCAACGCTGCTGACCTCGGTGGCCGCGCCAATTATCAGCCAGGGCAAACTGTGGGGCGTGGTGACGTCCGATATCTCACTGGCGTCACTGCAGGAAAAAGTGAACAGCATCAAACCGTGGGAAGGCAGCGGTTACGCCATGCTGCTCTCGAGCGCGGGCAATGTGGTGTCTTATCCGGACAAAAGCCAGACCAGCAAAGCCTCGAAGGGCGACACACATAATTTCAGCAGCACGGTCACCGAACAGCATGACGCTATTCTGGGCGAGGATGCGCTGGTGGCCTGGCGGCCGGTGGTGATCGGTAACAGCGATCAGAAATGGTATCTCGGCGTGGTGGCCCCGGTGAGCAAGGTGATGGAAGCGGCGCACCGTCAGCTGATTAACGCGGTGATTTTAATGGTGATCAGCATCCTGGTGGTGTGTGCACTGCTTGGGCTGGTATTTAGTCGTAAAGTGCTGAAGCCGATTGGCGGTGAGCCACTGACCGCAGCCACCATTGCGCTGGCGGTGGCCGATGGCAAACTGGATAACGTCATCCCGCTGAAAGCGCGCGACAACAGCAGTCTGTTCTTTGCCTTGCACACTATGCAAAACCAGCTGCGCGAGATTGTCGGACAGATTCAGGATGCCAGCGCGTCGGTGCGCCAGGGCGCGGGTGAAATCGCCAGCGGCAACCTCAACCTCGCGTCACGTACCGAAGAGCAGGCGGCCGCACTGGAACAAACTGCCGCCAGTATGGAGCAGATTACCGCGACGGTAAAACACAACGCTGCTAACGCGCATCAGGCGACGACGCTGACCGATAACGCCACGCACATCGCCAGCCGCGGTGAGTCACTGGTGGGCCAGGTGGTGCAGACCATGGCGCAAATTGACGACAGCGCGAAGAAAATCGGCGACATCACCGCCATTATCAACAGCATCGCCTTCCAGACCAACATTCTGGCGCTTAACGCTGCGGTTGAAGCGGCGCGCGCCGGGGAACAGGGACGCGGTTTTGCCGTGGTGGCGTCGGAAGTGCGTAATCTGGCACAGCGCAGCGCCAATGCGGTGAAGGATATCGCTGCGCTGATTGAAGAGTCCGGGCAGCGCGTCGGCAGCGGTGTGCAGCTGGTGCAGGATGCCGGTAAAACCATGCAGGAGATGACGCAGGCGGTGAACTCGGTGCGCACCATTATCGGCGAGATTGTTACCGCGTCAGACGAGCAGGCGCGCGGCATCAGCCAGGTAACGATAGCGGTGAACGAGATGGATGGCACCACCCAGCAGAACGCCGCGCTGGTCCAGCAGATGTCAGCCGCCGCCAGTTCGCTGGAAGACCAGGCGGCACAGCTGGCGCATACCGTGGGACGTTTTCACCTCAGCTGAGGTCGGTGACCGATCGCTGGCACGCTGCGTAAATCAGGACGGTCGCCACGTCAGGCGACCGTCCAATTCCTTTCCTTTCATCCGTTTCGCCGTGACGGCATCATGCGCAGCAACGTATTGTCTTTAATCAGATAATGATGCACCAGCGCGGCCGCCGTGTGCAGACCAATCAGCCAGTAGCCGTAGGGCGCGAGGGTTTCGTGCCAGTCGCTCAGCATATCAGCAAAGTCCGGATCCGGGCTGGCGCTGACCGGCATCGGAATCGCGAAAATCCACCAGTTACGGCCCATGTAGAAGCGCGAAAGGATGCCGAGAATCGGCAGCACGATAAAGAACAGATAGATCGCCAGATGCATCAGATGCGCCAGTCCGGTTTGCCAGTGCGGCGGCTGGGGTTCGATTTTCGGGCTGCGATGGCGAAAACGCAGCACAATGCGTGACAGCATCAGCAACAACACACAACTGCCGGCGCTGAAATGTCCGACGATCATGGTGTAGCCTTGCCAGGATCCGCGCGTGAATAAGCCGCGAAACTCCATGGTGCAGTAAGCGGTGGCCACCAGTACCAGCGTCAGCCAGTGAATAAAGATTTGCGCAGGGGCATATTTGTTACGCATAGCCAGTCCGAAAATAAGCGGTGTGGGATGCTTAACATAGCGAAAAACGCGCTGAATTAATTCATTTTTTGCCACATCCCGTCCGGCTTACTTTTCGGCTGTCTGCAACAGCTGACGCAGCAGGGCGGCAAGCTGCTGCTGCTGCCGATCGTCCAGCGTGGCCAGCAGCGCGTTCTGCGTTTGCGTATGCACCTGCAGCGCCTGCTCAATCTTTGCCAGCCCGGCCGGCGTCAGCATCACCAGCGTGCTGCGCTTATCATCGGCATCGGCAACACGCGCAATCAATCCCTCTTCTTCCAGCCGGTTAAGCCGGTTGGTCATGGCACCGGAGGTAACCAGCAGCGATTTGTAGAGCTGCGTGGGCGACAGCCGGTAAGGTGCGCCGGCACGCCGCAGCGTCGCCAGCACATCAAATTCGCCATCGCGAAAACCAAAGGGCGCCAGCGCCTCAGCGCGCTTTTTCGCCAGATGCTTCATCAGGCGCAGCATGCGGCCAAAAATCGCCATGGAAGAGGCGTCCAGCTCCGGCATGGCGCTGGCCCATTGCGCAACGACAAAATCTACGTGGTCAGTCATGTTAATTCTCATCAGTTCACGGCGGGCAATGTGTCGCTTTGTGCGCACCCGCTATCGTTCTTCCGCAAAGTATCTTAACGTTAAGATACTTTGGCGTATGGAGACAGAATGTGAATCGTACCTTACCTGCTATTGGCATGTTTGCTTTACTGGTTTTTGTGGTGGCGCTGAATTTGCGTCCGGTGATGGCGGCCATCGGACCGCTGTTCCTGCAACTGCAGCACGATGCAGGGCTCAGTGCCACACAGCTGAGCCTGCTGACGACGCTGCCGGTCATTATGATGGGGCTGGCGGCGCTGGCCGGGCCGCTGCTGCTGCGCAGGCTGGGTGAAGCGCGCGGCATTACCGCTGGCCTGATAGTGCTGGTGCTCGCGGGTGGCGCGCGTGGCGTTGATCACAGTGCCACCATGCTAACCGCCAGCGCGCTGCTGGCGGGCTGCGGCATCGGGCTGATTCAGGCGCTGATGCCCGCGCTCATCAAGCGTCACTTCGCCTCGCGTGCCGGTACGTTAATGGCACTGTTCACCACCGGTATTATGGCCGGAGCTGCAGTGGCCGCAGCCAGCGCCGCGCCGCTCGCCAGCCATGCCGGACTGACGATCGCCCTGATGCTGCCGTCGCTACCGGCGCTGATCGCATTGATATTGTGGCTGCGCCTGCAGCCTGTGACCACGAGGGTAAACACGCCACCGGCCGGCGGCGTACACCGCACGCGGCGCGCCTGGCTGTTGATGCTGTTTTTTGGCATCGGCACCGGTGCTTACACGCTGGTGCTGGCGTGGCTGCCGCCATTTTACATGCAACACGGCTGGCTGCCGGCGCAGAGTGGCTACGTGCTGGGCGCATTAACCCTGACCGAAGTCGCCGCCGGATTTATGCTCTCCGCACTGATTCATCGCTGCCGCGATCGCCGCTGGCCGCTGCTGGTGGTGCTGGCTTCCATCCTGCTGGGGCTGATCGCACTGTTGTGGCTGGGCGGCGAACGCGCCTGGTTGCCGACGCTGCTGCTGGGATTGGGGATCGGTGCGCTGTTTCCGCTATCGCTGATCGTCACGCTTGATCATACCCGTACGCCGGAAGAAGCCACTGCGCTGCTGTCGTTTGTGCAGGGCGGCGGCTATATGCTGGCCGCGCTGATGCCGCTGATGGCCGGCATTGTGCGCGACCGCGCGGCATCACTCGACAGTGCGTGGCAGATCATGGCGGCGGGCGTGCTGCTACTGATGCTGATGGCGCTGCGACTCAAACCCCAGCGATAACGGCAGGAAACCATTGTCAGGCGGGGTGCGCTGTTTTATAAACCGTGCAGAGTGAGAGGATCGATAAATCAGGAGCAATGATGTCCCCACAGGTCGGTGTTGGCGTATTAATTTTCCGCGATGGCAAGCTGTTGCTCGGCCAGCGTAAAGGCAGCCACGGTGCCGGTGACTGGTCGGCGCCGGGCGGCCATCTGGAGTTTGGTGAATCACCGGAAGCCTGTGCGCGGCGGGAAGTGCTGGAGGAGACCGGTTTACAGCTGCACTGCGTACACAACGGCGCCTTCGTCAGCGATGTGTTTCCGGCGGTCAACCGCCACTATATTACGCTGCTGATGGTAGCGCCGGACGCCAGCGGTGAGCCGCAACTGCGGGAACCGGATAAGTGCGCAGGCTGGCACTGGTTCGCGCCTGAGGCGCTGCCTGAACCGTTGTTTGCCCCGCTGCAAAGCTGGCTGGCGCGCGACGGTCTGGCGGCACTGCAGGCGCTGGCCCAGCGTAAAGATCGCTAACCGTATTGCTTCATCGAGGCTTCGGCATCTTCTCCGGCCGGGATGCGCATCGGTGCGGCGGGATCGGTCGCGGCACGCCACACGGCAGCGGCAACGTCCTGTGCTTTAGTGGTTGGCTGGGGCTGCTGCATGCCGGCGATGATGCCATCAAACATCGGCTGGTAAGGCTCAAGCAAGGTGTTTTCCATGCGCGGCCGGGCGTTTTTGCCAAAGTCGGTGGTGGGTGCCAGCCCGGGCAATACCAGTCTCACCTGAACATTAAAGGGTTGCAGTTCCAGCGCCAGCGACTCGGTAAAGGCGTTGACTGCCGCTTTGCTGCCGGTATAAACCGCCAGCAGCGGCAGGGATTTCAGCGTCACCGTCGAGGTCACATTGATCACCATGCCACTGTTTTTCGCACGGAACTGCGGGATGACCGCCTGCGTCATGGCGATGGTGCCCAGCGTGTTGGTTTCAAACACTTCCCGCACCGAGGACATCGGCGCGCCTTCCAGCGAGGTTAATAATCCGATGCCGGCATTGTTGACCAGCACATCAATCTCTCCTGCTTCAGCCAGCGTTTGCCTGATGCTGGCGGCATCGGTGACATCCAGTGGCAGCAGGCGCAGATGGGCGGATTCGGGAAACAGTTCGGCGCGCGGGGTGCGCATGGTGGCGATGACTTTCCAGCCGCGCTCCAGAAACCAGAGCGCGATAGCATGACCAAAACCAGAAGAGCAGCCGGTAATTAAAATGGTTTTCATGGTTCACTCCTGCATTGCGTTGGGTAAGAGCTCACTATAGAGTGCCACTACCGGACTCACTACAACGTACAGTCCTGGTTTCATTTGCAGGAGTCCATTATGATCGATCCGCTCGCCGAAATGGTGTCACTGTTACAGCCCGGGGCGGCTTATTCCAAACGCGCGCGTGCCAATGGATTATGGCGTGTGCAGCGCAGTGAGACCGGCCAGCCGTTTTACTGCGTGGTGCTGGAGGGGCGCACCCGACTGGAAATGAAAGGTCATCCTCCGGTTGCGCTTGAGCAGGGGGATTTTGTCCTGATTCCGGCTGCGTGGGAGTTTTGCATGACCAGCGAGCAGCCACCGGCCGCAGATGCGCCTGATTCGATGCCGGAGATGCTTGCGCCGGGCGAAGTGTGGCTTGGCGATCGGCAGCAGCCAGCCGAGGTTCAGACGCTGATTGGTTACTGCCAGTTTGCCGCACCTGACGCGGGATTGATTGTCTCGTTACTGCCACAGTTTATTCATGTGCGTGGCGCATCGCGCCTGACCACGCTGGTGCAGCTGGTCAGGGATGAGTGCCGTGCACAGCGTCCGGCACGGCAGATCGTGCTGGAGCGTTTGCTGGAATTACTGCTGATCGAGGCGCTGCGCGCAATGCCCGCGGCGAATGCATCGCCTGGCGTGATGCGTGGACTGGCCGATGAGCGGCTGGCCGGGGCGATTCGCGCCATCCACGCCAGGCCAGCCCATGGCTGGACGGTACCCCAGCTGGCGAAACACGCGGCGCTATCGCGCTCGGCGTTTTTTGTGCGTTTTCGCGATGCAGTGGGCATGGCGCCGATGGCGTATCTGCTGACGTGGCGCATGGCGCTGGCGAAAAATCTGCTGCGCAGCAGTCGCCTGTCAGTGGCCGACGTGGCTGAACGGGTGGGTTACCGCTCTGCCAGCGCCTTCAGCATCGCTTTCACCCGCTTCACCGGCCAGACGCCGACCGGCTTTGCTGGCGCGGAACGGCGCAGCGGCACCGCAGAAGCTGAGCCAGCAATCGCCCAGGTAAATTAATCACGCCCGGGGCAGCCGCCAGCGTAAAACGGGCTGCCATAAAGCGTGCAATGCCGTTCAGTTTAAAAATCACCCTGTTAATGCCGGTGCGCATCAATGCGCACCCTACAAACCGTGCCGTTACCCGACAGGGCCACCATTTATGGTGAGCCAAAACACATTACAAAACCGTGCAATTACCCTGTAGGGTCGCCATTTATGGCGACCAGGGAATACTTGTGTAGGCAACAGGTAACCATACAAGAATCGTTTTAAATCAAAGCATCGTTAAAACAAAGAATTACAACTTCACCACAGAGCAATAATTGCTTCAATTTCGATTTTCAGATCGGGGCAAAACAGCTGGCTAACCTGCACCAGTGAACTGGCGGGCAGGTGTTCGCCATAATGCCGGTAAAGCACGTCGCGCAATGCATTTATATCGGTGAATGAAGTGATAAAAATCGTCACTTTAATTAGATTTTTTAGCGAAGTATTCTCCTGAGCGGCGAGCAGATGTAGCTGCTGGAAAATCACTTCTGCCTGCGCAGCAATATCCGCCTGCTGCGCCGCTGTTGCGAAGGCGGTCAGACCCGAAACATAAAGTGTGTCGCCATGCTTCACGGCGTGCACGTAAGGCGCTTTTACTTCGCCCAGTTCTGGATAGTTTTTACGTACCAACATCTTCTTTTCCTTAAAAGATTTCCCTTCGCATCACGCTAACCTGTTCTGACGACACGATGCGCTGCTCGATTTCCTGCCAGCCATAGCGATGGTAAAACGCCTGCTGATCCGGCGTATACAGCCACAACTCTGCCATATCGCGCTGGCGAGCTTCTTCAATTAAACGCAATACCAGAGCAGAGGCCACGCCTTTACCGCGGTGTGCCGCGACAGTCAGTACTTCGCCCATCCAGAACTGGCGTTCATGGATGTCATCAAGCTCGTGAAGAATCGTGCTGGCGGTGGCAAGCACTTCATTTTCTGCATTCAACGCGACCAGCGTAAACGTTTTTGCCGGCTGCGCGTTGCGCATCAGCAGGCGCTGACGAATGGCGCTCCGGTCGCGCCAGTGAGAAAACCCGGACCACTCCTGATGAAGCATAGTTGCCACCGTATCCAGCAACTGCGGACACTGGCTCAGTAAACTGATATTCATTGTTATCCCTCCGCGACAATACGAGGGATATCACAGCGTGATGGTAAAGACTACCGTTAATATGCCGCTAAAATTTCGCGTTAAGCCGTTTTCACCGGTCAGCCAGTCACCGGTTTAGCGTTTCGCCACCTGCTCGCCATCCGGGGTTTTGCCATGCCCGGCAGCAGCCAGCTCGGTATTAAAGTGGGAGACCAGCACCGAAAAAGTTTCCTCTGCTTTCATGCGGTACAGCTGTTCGGACGGATGAATACAATCGGGTGACATTAGCGACTGCCAGTCTTTCATCTGCAGGATGCGCTGATACTGACGCGCCAGCGGCACCGACTCTGCTTTAGCCAGCGCGTCCAGTTTGGTGACGTAAGGTGCAACGTGCCATTTCTCCGCGCGGCCACAAATCGGGTGCGGCTCCTGTAATATCACCTGCTTACCCTCTTCACGGGCAATAGTAATCAGCTGTGTCATCACCTGTGTATATTTATCCGGGCTAACCTGGTAATCCTTTTCAATATCGCGGAAATGGAAATGGCGTGCATCGTTGGTGGCAAAATTCAGCAAAATGATTTTTGCCGGCGATTTCTTCATCTCTTCGCGCCAGCTTTTATTATTCTTGTAGAAATATTTGCCATTTAACAGGTCCATGGCCTGCGATGAGGACGCGCCTTTATTCACGACACGAATGCCATCGCCGTACTTCTCCTGTAACCATTGGTTAATCAGAGCAATCTCATTGTCTTTAATATAGATTGCGCGCAATTTGCCATTTTCCTTTATCGCCATGGCACCACGCGTACTGGAACCGCCATAGGCTTCAATAATAAAGTTATTATCGGGCTTGCCGCTTTCGGCGAATGCGGTATTGCACAGACAGGCTGTGGTAATCAGCAAAGTGACGATGCCAGATAGCGCTCGTTGCATAACAAATTTCCGCCTTTTGATACTCAAGGTTACATGGAGAATCGGTTGTTTACCGTAAGCGAGTTACCTTAACAGGGGAGATTGCGGGTCAACAATCCGAAAGGACGGTTGCGGGGTGAAAATTAGGTCAACTCTGAGAAAAAAGCCGCTTGCTGAATAAAAGTTATTTAAATTCAATCAGGTAAAAACCAGCCCTGCCTAATAGCCTCCCTTCAGCCAGGAAATCCCGCAGTGACGCCTGCTTAAAACATCATGGTTGCTTCAGGACATAACGCCGTTTGATTAGCGAATTTTCGCACTGCGAGTCGAATCGGGTAATCCACAACCTTCTGTAAAATATTGGGTTTTCGCTATTTATCCGGCAGTTAGCTGCGAATAAGCACTGCCAGACGATAACTTTTACCATCAGAACATTCTGGCTTAAGCTTTATGGCCATTGCACAGTGGCATTCTTTACACTATGGCGAAATTCCGAAACGTTTCTAAACATAATGTATACAGATTAATCCGGTGTTAGCATTCTGACTGAATCATTATGATTGCGTTACAACTCATTTCAGGATGTGCAATGTGAAAACAGAATCCTTTTTATCCAGCCGTAATATTGGCCTGGATCTGCTGCGCGCCGGACTAATTCTGGAAGGGGTGTTATTACACGCCTCACGGAGTTTGCCGGGTGAGAATGGCTGGTATTATGTCGCGCAGCGCGATCCCTCGGAAATATTCACGGCACTGCTGAGCATGGTGCACACCTTCAGGATGGAAGTGTTCTTCTTTCTTTCGGGCATGTTCTCCGCGCTGATTATTTTGCGCAAAGGGCAGAAATTCTTTACGGATAATCGCCGTAAGCGCGTCCTGATTCCGCTGATATCAGCTTATCTGTTTATTCCGCCGCTGATGTATTTTATCGCGGGACAGATGAATAACACTCCGCTGAGTCTCGAAGGCTGGCTAAACAGCTATACCATGATGCACCACCTGTGGTTCCTCGTGTCGCTGTCGGTGATGTCGCTGCTGGTACCCGGCGCGTTCTATCAGTGGAGCGCCCGTCAGCTGGGCAAAATGTCGTTGCCAATGCTGATCGCCACGCTGGTGATTCTGGGTAACGCCTGCTTCGTGCTGAAGTTCCTGGTGAAAGGCCGCGGGGAATTTGTCGAGCTTATCCCGGTGACCGCACGTTTCCTCGTCTATTACACCGCCGGCTTTGCGTTATACGTCAACCGCGAGAAAATTGCCCGGTACGCCAACAGTAAACTGATGAATGGCTGGCTGGTGGCCGCGCTGGTGCTGGCGGTGTGGGCCGCCTGCTATGTCGTCGCGCACAACCACATCACCGGGGTGATGAAATATGTACCGGTGATGCTGGGCAGCGTGCTGTCGGTGATGCTGTCCTACTGGCTGGTATTTAGCTTCGAACGCATCAACGTGAAAGAGAGTCGCATTCTGACGGCAATTGTGGACTCCGCGCTGATTATCTATTTGCTGCACTATCCGGTGGTGATCATTTTCTCATGGCTGCTGGATGTCTGGTTACCGGATAACCTGTCAGTCCTGTATGTCCTGTTCGATTTTGCCCTCGGGATTGCGCTGAGCGCGGTGTGTTACGCCATCGTCAAACGTTCACGCTTCGCCTCGTTCATGTTTGGCCTCAAGCCGAAAGATAAAAAAGTGGCGGTGCCGGTCGAAGCGCGACTGTAATTGTCATCATGCCCGGCAGCCACTGGCGTGCCGGGTATTATTCCCCGCCATCTGATTTTTGCCATTTTCCGCATTTTTAGTTCCAGATAATTATCTCAGGCCGTTAGCGCAATTCCTAAAGCTTATCGCCGTCATCACAATTCCTTAAGTCAAACTGGACGTTTTAACCTGATCGCGGTAATACTCATTTCAACGGATTTCCAGCCGTAAGCTATTACGACAATATATTTCGCTTCGCTATTTCCCCGCACTGCGCATTCGCTGTGCGGCATTTGTCTTTTCTCTGGTGAGGAAAATAGTGTGTTTAAATTAAATCCCTTGTTACTGAGCCTGCTTGCTGCGCAGGGCTTAATGCTGCCTGCCACACCGGTATCGGCGGTGGTATTAAAACCCTTCACTCCCGAGCGCAACGACAATAAAGTTGGCGCTTATTGCTTATGTAATGGTTCCACCCAGACGCTGAGCGGCGTGCCGCGCTTTACCGCTGGAGAAAGTGGCATGAGCAGCGTCACGCTGGGTGAACTACAAAAGGTTGGGCGTATTATTAATGACAATTTAATCGGCGAGCCCCGCCTGCAACTCGGCGCACAAAATTACGCTATTGGTATTCCGGATGAAGAAACAGGCAGTTATCGTGTCTATCAGGTTTATAACAGTGCGGAAATGATTGCGCCGGCGGAAATTAATGGCGCTACGGTAGTGCCAGATTATTATGATGTAAACGATAAGCAATATATTGATGCGCGCGTGGCGACAGTCACTAATGGCCGGTTAAATATCAATATTGGTCAGCAAGGCGCAGCCGCTAACGCCAGCACCAATCGCTGGTCAATGGCGGCCAAACAGAGTCAGTTATTTGCCAGCAGTAATAACGGCCATATTAACTGGGACAGCAATAACCGCATCCGCTTTACCGCCGCCACGCCGCCGTACGGTGGCGATCGGCTGGCATTTGATGCCGGAGGCGTAGTGACCTACGCCGGTCTGTTTGATGTCACGCTCAGGGATGGCAGCAGCAACGCGTACTACGTCAGTAATCTCAATGAATTGCGTAACTATAACGACTGGCTGATTGACCAGATTAGCGGCGGTAACCTGAGCCCGGAAAGTTATAACGCCGCGCTGAACCAGGCGTTCAGCCTGCGCGACGGTCGTGTGGTCTACCGCATGAGCACCGGCAATTACGATGATGAAGTGGCTGCCGCACTGGGCGATCAGGTGGTGCTGAGTGCCGATGGCGCGAAAGCCAGTGTGAAAATCAATCGCGGCAAAACGCTGGAAGTGGCCAACAGCGCCAGCGCCGTGATGCGCGCCAGCAACGGTGCAACGGCGATTATCGCTGGAAAACTGGCGACCAGTAACGCGCTCTCATCCGAAGCGGGCGCGCTGGAGCTGATCAGCGGCGCGCGCGGTATCAATAATGGTGTGATCAACAGCGGTTTTTTCAATGCCGCCAATGGACGGGGCGTGGCGGAGGATTCCCTCGGCTACGCAGGCACAGCGGTGTCGGCGATTTATGACAGCGAGTTCCGTAACAATGGCGTGCTCAATGTGCATATTGGCGATGCGCCGTGGGGCACCGCCGGCTTATTCCTCGGCAGCAGCAGTGCGGTCAATCACGGCAATATTAACATCGGCATTCACGATGTGGCGAACGGCTCCTCAGCAGCGGCGGTGAGTTTCAGCGGCGAGGGTAGCTTCGTCAACGCGCGCGATGGCACGATTTACCTCGGCCGCACACCGCAAAATCACAAGGGCGATGTCACGCAGGATGTCGCAGTCAGCCTCGGCGGTGGCATCAGCGCCATTTCCGGCCTGCTCGACTCGCGTGCCATCAATGATGGCCGTATTGTTATCGGCTCAAAAGTCGAGAACGCCGTTGGCATGCGCATTGAGGCCGGGCCCAACGCGGTGTCACTGAATAACGGCGTTATCGACATCAACGGTATGGCGCAGGCGCTACCGCGCGAAAATATCGCCATGCTGGCGATGGATTCCGGCAGCGGCGGCCAGGTGGGCAATCGCGGCACCCTCAATCTGAATGGCTATAACAGCACTGGCCTGAAAGTGATCGCCACGGCGGGCAACCAGGCGCACGCCTTCTCCAGCGGCGCGATCAACGTGGCGGGTGACGCCGACCGCTTTGGCGGCACCAACAATACGGCGGTGTGGGTAACTGGCGAACCGGGCGGTCACGCCAGTGCCGATATCACCGGCCCAATCCGGCTCAGCGGCAAAGCGGGCATCGGGATTCGTGCTGAAGGCCAGGCAACGGTCAACGTTAGCGCCCGCGCCATTCCCACCTCCAGCGGCAGCGACAGCATGCTGGATAGCGGACAGATCAGTTTCTACCGTATCGGTCCGGATGCGCGCATTAATCTGCCGGCCAACGGTCGCTACAGCGCCTCCGTGTGGAACGGCACGATTTTTCGCGTCGAGCAGGGAGCGGATTTTGACGGGCGCGGCCTGACTTTGTCGATGAACAGCCCGTTTGCGACCGGTGTGTACGGCAGCGGCGCGGGCACCAACATTGATACCCACGGCGCGACGCTGAACATCGCCAGCTTTGCCAGCGGGCTGACTATCACTGATGGCGCCCGCGCCACCATTGATGCCGCAACGCGTATTCACCTCAACGGGTCTGATGCCCGCGTCGCCATCGCTGACGGTAATCGCTATACGCTGCAGGGTAACGTTGTTAACCCTAATACGCAGTTCGACCCGAACACTTTACTGATCAATCAGGCGGCGATAGACGGCCGCGCCAATAACCAGCAGCCGTTTACCGTGATGAATCATGCGCGGCTGGTGAATCGCGGCGCGATCTCCCTGCGGGGTGAAGGCGTAACGGGTATCTACGCGCAGTATGGCGCCACGGTCGACAACCGCGGCGATATCAACATTTTGCGTAACGGCCGGGCGCTGTTCGCCGATGGTTATCCAGGCGCCGGCGACGGCAAAACCCTGACGGAGATTAACAATAGCGGCACGCTTAATCTCTACAGCGGTCATAGCACCCAGCAAACCACCACCTTCGGTGCGGTCTCGTATCACCAGCTGGGGCGGATTAACCAGAACGGCACGATTAATCTGTACGGCGATAACGTGGTCGGCGCGAAAGCCTTTGCCGGCGGTCGTATTACGCTGGGCGCGAACAGCCGTGTGGTGTTCCACGATGCGCAGCAGATCGGCTATCAGGTTTTTGATCCCGGCTCACGCCTGATCGTCAACGGCAGCCCGATTGATGTCAGCAGTCGTAACTCGACGCTGTATGAAATCCGCAACGGCGCGTGGCTGTACAACCAGGGCTTTGGCAACGTCACGCTGAGCGGCAGGGACAGCACCGGCATCGTGGTCAGCGGGACGGATGCGCTGGTATCCAGCACCGATGTTTATCAGGTCACCGGTAAGGGTGCCACCGTGCTGCGCGCCAGCGATCGCGCGCAGGGGATCATTACCAGCCTAATCGCGCTGAACGGCAAAAACACCCTCGGCGCGCAGGCGACAGGCGATGGCACCGAGGTCTACGCCGCCTCGCTCATCACCGGCACCGGGCGCAACGCCACGGCGTTTGATGTCAGCGGCGACGCGCGCCTGTTTAATCAGCAGCAGGGCGTAGTGGATTTACGTGGCCGCAACAGTACCGGGGCCCGGGTGCACGATGGCGGTAACTTTATCAACCGCGGCACGGTTAGCGTCGCCAGCGGCACCGGCGTGGATGTCAGCAGCGGTTATGGCCAGTATGTACCGGTCGACAGCACCTTACGCGTGAATGACGGCACCGCCGCGCTGCGCGTGGGCTCCGGCGGCGCGATGAAAATTTACGGCGACGGGCAGGGGGCCAGCACGCTGGCGGCTTACGGCAAAGCCGATGGTTTGCTGCTCGACAGCGGTGCGCAGCGCTTTGAAGCCAACGACATCATCATCGGCGCTTACGGCAGCGGTACTGCGCTGAACAATCGCGCCGGCATCAGTGATATTTCGCTGAGTAATGTGCGCTTCGAGGCTAACGGTGGCACCGGCATTCGCTCTGCCACCTCGTTCGATCCGGCGGGTAGCGCGCAGATTCACGTCGGCGCAGGCGGTACCGGCTATCGTTTCGAAAACGCAGATGGATCGACCACGGGCAACGATTTAGTGATTGGGCGCGACTACCGCATTGAAGTCAACGGCAGCGGCACCGGCGTGCGTGCCAACACCCGTGGACGGGTGATCGCTCAGGGCCTGATTGATATCCGCGATGCCGATGGCGGTTCGGCGATTGTCACCCGCAGCGCCAGCCAGGTGATCAACCAGGGCACCATCCGTTCACAAAGCCGCGTCGCACCGCTCATTGATTTGCGCGGCGGTGAGACGGTGTTTATTAACCAGGGCACGCTGGATGCGCCGTACGCCGATCAGGTGGTAGTGGCGGGCGGCGCGACCCGTGATGTGGTGGCACTGCTGGCGGGCAACGTCACAGGCGAAGTGAACACCGGCAACGGCAGCGATACGCTGCTGGTCACGGGCGGTACGCTGGATGGCGGCCTGAGTATGGGCGACGGCAGTGCGAATCAGGCGACGGTGCAGACTATCAGCCTGAACCAGACCCGTCATATCACCAGCGGCGGCGCGGATAGCACGCTGAACCTCAGCCAGCTCAATGCACGCGGCGGTTCGTTCCGGCAGGACGATCTCACCAAAGGCACCAACCTCGGCGCGGGCTGGAGCACGCTGAACTTCATCGATACGCAGTGGACGCTGAGCGACAACATTAAACTGGCGCACAGCACCATCAATATCGATGCCGGATCCACGCTGTTCGCCGGCGATGGCGTCAACGCGCGGCTGCAGGGGGCCAGCAATGATTCGCTGGTGGTGAATAATGCCGGCACGTTCGACCTGACCAACGGTGGCAATGTGGCGGCAAATACCCTGACCATTGACGGTAGTCTGGCCTCCGCGCAGGGCCGTCTGAAACTTAATTCGACAGCCACCCACAGCGACGTGCTGCTTGTTAACGGTAACGCCAGCGGCACCACCTGGGTGGATGACCGGCTGCAGGGCGGCGGGCTGCTGGACAGCAATCGCGACAATATCATTGCGGCCAGCGAAGGCGTCTCGCTGGTGCAGGTGACCGGCAGCGCCAGCGCCGACAGTTTCAGGCTGAGCAATGGCTATGTGGCAGCCGGGCCGTGGCAGTATGGTCTGTACAGCTTTGCACCGGGCAGCAGCGCAGGCGGCAACGTATGGGACTATCGTCTGGCGAACAATTTCATCTGCAGCGATGGCTCGCTGTGCCAGCCGCAGGCGGGCAGTGCGGTTAAGGCGGTGCGTCCGGCGGTTACGCCGCAGGTGCCGTCCTGGATCTCGGCACCGGTCGGGCTGGCGTACTACTCGCTGGCAGTCACTGACGATCTGCATAAGCGTCTCGGCGAACTGCGCCAGCAGCCGGCAGACAACGCAGAGATGTTTATCCGCTACCTCGGGTCGGATTTGCAGTATCAAAGCAATCGCGGCCTGGACGCCTGGGGTTATGACTTTGACCTCAACTACAGCGCCGTACAGCTCGGCGGCAATTTGCTGCGCGCCGATGGCGCTGAAGATAGCGTACGCGGCGGCATCGCCTATACGCGCGGCAACACGCGCATTCGCCCGCATGCCACTGACGGTTACAGCTCCACCAGCTTTGATAGCGATACGTTGTCACTTTATGGCACCTGGCTGCGCAGCAGTGGCTGGTATGTAGATGGTTCGCTGAGCTGGAGCGGCTACCGTGGCGAAACCGACATTGCGCGGCAGAAAGCGGTCGCCAAACCCAAAGGGCACGGCTGGACGGCGTCAGTCGAGTCTGGCTATCCGCTGATGCTGGCGGGTGATGTGCGCCTGGAACCGCAGGCACAGGTTAGCTGGCTGCGTATGAACATGGACAGTTTTACCGATGCTGACGGCGCGCGCGTCTCTTATAACGATTACGATCAAACCATAGGCCGGCTCGGCGCACGCGTGGCGCGCAGCTGGCAGGACAGCAGTCAGAACCAGTACACGCCGTATCTGCGCGCTAACTACTATCGCGGCTGGGGCGGTACGGCGCAGGTCAGGGTCGGCACCAGCGACCTGAGCCAGAGCTTCAGCAGCGGCAAATTTGGCCAGATGTGGGACGTCGGCCTCGGCGGCACGGCGACCCTCATCAACAACGTGACGCTGTATGCCGAGGCGGATTACCGCAAAGAGATATCCGGCAACGGCGTCAAAGGCTGGCGCTACAATGCCGGGGTGCGCTGGTCGTTTTGAACGCTTAAACGTGCAATTACAGGCGGCGCTGTGATGCGGCGTCGAACAGCATCGCACGTTCGCTGTCCAGCGTGACCGGTAAAATATCACCGGCGCGCGCGCCGGAACGCTGGGTGGTAAACAGCATCAGCGGGTGGCCAAACAGTGAACCGTGAATCAGTTCGGACAAACCTGTCGGTTCCACCAGCGACACTTCAAGAGGCAGCGCATGCTGCTCACCCGGCTGCGCCAGGCTGATGTTTTCCGGACGGATGCCGTAAATGACGTCGCGGCCAGCGGCCTGTGCTGCCCAGTGCGTATTCAGGGGCAACTGAGCGCTGTCGCTGATACGCACGCCGCTGGGAGTCATCACGCCGTTGATAAAATTCATCGACGGTGACCCGATAAAACTGGCGACAAATTTATTGGCCGGTGTGTCGTACAGCTCCAGCGGTGTACCCACCTGCTGAATGACGCCGTGATTAAGCACCACGATGCGGTCAGCCAGCGTCATGGCCTCAACCTGATCGTGGGTAACATAAACGATGGTGTTGTTCATCTGCTGATGCAGCTTTTTGATCTCCACGCGCATCTGGCCGCGCAGTTGCGCATCGAGGTTGGAAAGCGGCTCATCAAACAGAAATACCTGCGGCTGACGCACAATGGCGCGGCCCATCGCCACACGCTGACGTTGTCCACCCGACAGCTCTTTTGGCCGGCGATCAAGCAGGTGTGTCAGGCTGAGAATCTCCGCCGCTCGCCGGACTTTCTCCTCAATCTCAGCACGCGGTCGTTTCTGAATTTCAAGGCTGAAGCCCATATTGCGCGCGACCGTCAGATGCGGATAGAGCGCATAGCTCTGGAACACCATCGAAATATCGCGGTCTTTCGGCGCCACCTCGTTCATCAGCTGACTGCCGATATGAATATTGCCGCCCGTTGCCAACTCCAGACCGGCAATGGTGCGCAGCAGGGTGGATTTACCACAGCCGGACGGGCCGACCAGCACCACGAACTCACCATCTTTAATGGTCAGATTGATGTCGCGCAGAACCTCAACGTTGCCATAGCGCTTTTCAATTTGCGCCAGCGTAATTTCAGCCATTATTTACCCCTTAACCGCACCGGCGGTGAGTCCCTGAACCAGGTAGCGTTGAATGAAAGCGAAGAACAGACAGGCTGGAATTAACGCCAGCACGGCGGCAGCCATCATTTCGCCCCACGACACGGCGAATTTGGAGACGAAACTGAGCAGCCCGACCGGAAAGGTCATGACTTCGTTTTTGTTGATTAACATCAGTGAGAACAGCAACTCACTCCACGCGGCGGTGAAAACAAAGCCGAGCGTCGCTGCCATGCCGGGCAGCGTCAGCGGCATCAGCACGCGGTACAGCGCCTGAAAGCGGGTGCAGCCTTCCAGCATGGCGGACTCTTCGAGATCTTTCGGGATGGCATCAAAAAATGACTGCATCAGGAAGGTGGCGAACGGGACATTGAAGGCGCTGTAAATCAGAATCAGCCCCAGCAGACTATTCGTCAGACCCAGCGGGGCCATCACCCGGTAAATCGGCGCAATGATCATCACCAGCGGAAACATCTGCGTAAACAGCAGCAGGGCCGCCATCACCATCTTGCCGCGAAACTGAAAGCGGGAAAAGGCATAGCCGGCAGCCGCGGCAATCAAGGTGGTCAGCGCGGCAGTGCTGCAGGAGACAATGAGACTGTTAATAAAAAACGTGGGGAAATCACTGTCGGTCAATACCTTCGCAAAGTGGCTCAGGGTGAAACCGCCAGGTAACAGCGTCACGCCCTGACTGAACAGTAACCTGTCCGGCGTGACGGCAATTTTAATGATCCAGTACAACGGAAACAGCGCAAACAGCAAATAGGCGGCGATGCTGAGACGATGACCGATCAACGGTAACAGGCGCATGCGGACTCCTTACTTAAGTAACTGATGGCGGATGCGCAGCAATACCAGCGCATAGCAGGTCATCAGCAGTAACAGACACACCGCCATCGCCGAGGCATAACCAAAATCCAGTTTGCGATAAGCGGTGGTGAAGATGTAACTGGAAAGAATCGAGGTTGAACCGGCCGGACCGCCGTCGGTCATCACTACGATCAAATCGGCAAAGTTAGCGATCCAGATGGTACGCAGCATCACGGTAATGGCGATCATCGGGGCGAGAAACGGCAGGGTGACACGGCGAAACTGCTGCCAGCCGCTGGCACCGTCAATGGCTGCTGCTTCATACAAATCTTTGGGAATCGACTGCAGTGCCGCCAGTAAAGTGATGGCAAAAAACGGGATGCCAAACCAGACGTTAGCAATCACCGGCCCCCACATCGCCAGTTGCGGATCGGAAAGAATATTGTAAGGTTCGCTGAGAATGCCCACGTCGCTGAGCCATTGTGGCAGCGGACCCACGACCGGGTTGAGCAGCCAGGACCAGGTCAGGCCGGAAAGAAACGCCGGCACCGCCCACGGTAAAAACACCAGCGCCTGCACCCAGCGGCGAAAGCGAAACTCGCGGTTAAGCAGCAGCGCCAGCGCGAGGCCGAAAAAGAACTGCAGCAGCAGTGAACTCAGCGTCCAGTTAAGGGTATGGCCGAGCGCGCGAAAGAAGCGGCGATCGTCGAGCATCTGCGCAAAGTTCGCCCAGCCAACCCAGCCGCTCTCCAGCGGATTGAGCAGGTTCATGCTCTGAAAAGCGTAAGAAATGCCGATCGCCATCGGCACGAAGATGAACAGGGCGATCAGCAACAGGCCCGGTGACAGATACCACCATGGCTCAGCAAGCCGGGTCCAGCGCC
Source organism: Pantoea sp. VS1 (assembly GCF_002207995.1). Lineage (NCBI taxonomy): Bacteria > Pseudomonadati > Pseudomonadota > Gammaproteobacteria > Enterobacterales > Erwiniaceae > Pantoea > Pantoea sp. VS1. The sequence goes on along the minus strand of NZ_NHZE01000045.1, from coordinate 97,743 downwards.
AGCGGCGACGCGCCGGGCTGGCAGGAAGAGAGATTTCAGGCATCATTTCAGGGCTCCGGTTTACGCGGGATTACTGGCTGGCGAGCCAGGCTTTTTGCTCTTTACTCAGATAGCTGGCCCAGTCCTGCACCATATCTTTGGTGTCGTTTTCGCCCAGTAACGTCTCCTGGCTGCTCTCTTTCACGATCACCGAATTGAAATAGCCCCAGCCTTTGAGATGGGTCGGCATGGTGAGCGGCACATAATTTGGATCGTTCAGCTCCTTAAACCAGCCGGCAAACTGCGGCGTCTGATAGAACGGGTCCTGTTCCGCACCTTTATAGATGGGTAGCGTGCCGACAAACTTCGCCCACGCCAGGTTGTTGGTTTTATTACTGAGGAAGGTAATTAGCGGCCAGGCGACATCGTTTTGTTTACCCTGTTTGAACATCGCCCAGCCGGTATAGCCGATGGTCGGGAAAGCTTTACCGGACGGTCCGACCGGCATGGGCGCCACGGCAAAATCCTCAGCCGCCATGCTATTTTTAATCGCGATCAGCGCGTCCGGATCCTGATCGAGCATGGCGCATTTGCCGGAATAGAAGCCCGAGACAATCTCGTTAAAGCCCCAGTTCACGCTGTCTTTTGGTGCGCCACCTTGCTGATACAAATCGACCAGCAGTTGTGCCCCCTTTATCGCCCCCGGCTGGGTTAAGGTACTGTTGCCGTCTTTATCAAAGAAGGCAGGCGAGCCGTTCATCGCCGCCATAAACATCATCCACGCATTGGTTCCCCCGACACCGCCGCGCATGCAGTAGCCGCTGATACCGTTACCTGACTGACTAATACGCTTCGCGTCGCTGGCAAACTCTTCCATTGTTTTTGGCGGTTCACTCAGTCCTGCCTGCTTAAACAGCTTTTTATTCCAGAACAGCGCTCGCAGATAAAAACCGTACGGTACCATGGTGGCTTTGCCGTTCGCGGCACGCGCCATTGCCAGCGTTTTGTCCGTCAGCTGGGCGCTTTCAGGCCAGCTTTTCAGGCGGGGTTCAAGATCTTCCAGCATATTGTTGCTGGCGTATAAGCCTTGCCAGGTATCGGGCATCTCCACCACATCCGGAACCTGTCCGCTCTGTAACATGGTGCCCAGTTTTTCAAATGCCTGACCCCACGGCAGCGAAATAAGCTCAATCTCGGTACCGGGATGCTGCGTCTTGTATTCGTCGAGCATTTTTTGCAGAAGCGCGGTACGTGGCGGGCTGGTAATAACTTCCACCACGGTGAGTTTGGCGGCGAGGCTGCAAAAGGCGCTGCCTAAACCCACGGCGAGTACCAGGGCTTTCAGGGCGAAACGTGTTGTCATGGCTGTTTCTCCGGATCGTGATTAACGGTGAGTGGCGGCAGCAAGTGCCTGATTCAGATCGGTCCAAAGATCGTCGGTCTCTTCGAGGCCAACAGAGATACGGATCAGGCGCGGCGAGACACCAAAATCCTGGGCTGAATTAAATTCACTGGCCTGATTAATGACCGAAATCGCCGGCATCACCAGGCTCTCGAAACCTCCCCAGCTGACGCCCATGTGGAACAGTTGCAGGGCGTTGCAGAATTGCGGTATATCGACCTGTTCGGTCACGGCAAAGGAAAACAGCCCGCTGTAACCGCGCAGCGTGGACCATTCAGGGGGATTGAGCCCGGGATGGCAAACCGCGCTGACCTGCGGATGGTCGCGCAGCTTTTCCGCCAGCTGCAGGGCGCTGTGCTGATGCTGCTTCATACGCAGCGGCAGCGTGCGCAGGCCACGCATCAGCAAAGACGCTTCGTTCGCAGACAGTTTGCCGCCAAGGAACGGACTAATGTGACGGGCAATGTTGTTGATGTGCTGGTGGCTGGCAATCACCAGGCCGGCCACCACATCGCTGTGGCCGCTGATGTACTTCGAGGCGGAGTGCACCACGATGTCGATACCACACAGCAGCGGCTGCTGGAATATGGGCGAAGCCCAGCTGTTATCAATCAACGTGACGACGCCCGCATCGCGCGCCAGCGTGGCCAGCTGCCGCAGGTTCTGTTCACTCATCACCCAGCTGGAGGGACTTTCCAGATAGAGCAGGCTGGCGCCAGGCAGCGCGGCGGCTATCGCCGCTTCATCGTCGCCATCAACAAACTGCGTCGTGATACCGAAACGCTGACAAAAGCCGCGCAAAAAGCGGTAAGTATCGGGATAGACATGATTAACGCAGACCACTTTCGCGCCTGGCTGAACCACGCTCAAAATCGCGTTACTGATGGCGGCCATGCCGCTGGCAAAGGCGAGGCAGGCGTCACCGCCTTCCAGCGCGGCGACTTTATCCTGTAGCGCTTTGACCGTCGGATTATCAACGCGGGAATAGAGCGGCTGGTCGCTCTCACCGCGAAAGCGGGCGATCATGCTGTCGTAATCGCTGAAGGTAAACAGCGAGGACTGATAAATCGGTGGCGTTACGGCGCCCTGTTCGTGACGCTGGTCGTGGGTCAGCAGTGTCTGTTGCGCAGTAGGTTTAGCGTTTGGCATGGATCACGTCCTTCATGTCGCGTTCGGTGATATCAAGAATCTGGTGGCAGAGGGCACGCGCGGCCTGGCTGTCGCGGGCGCGGATGGCGTTAAACAGTTCACGGTGCAGGGGAAACGAGTCTGAAAACAGCGCCTGCTCCGGCGGGGATTCGAAAAAAGCGTGCAGCGTGTCGTAGACGCCGTTAAGCATCTGCAACAGCAGCGGATTGCCGGCGGCGCGGTAGATGCTGGTGTGGAAAGCCCAATCCTCCGGCCCGGCGGAACCGATAGCCAGGTGCACACGCTCCATCTCTTCCAGCCGCCGTTCGATTTCCAGCAGGTCGTCGGCGCTGGCGCGCTGCGCGGCCAGCACGCAGGATTCGGACTCAATGATGCGGCGCACTTCCAGCGCATGAAGCATGTTGGCGGAGTCGTTTTTAAAGCGCAGAGAGAGAAAGCTGTCATGCAGACCGACTTCTGCCTGCAGAAAAGTGCCGCTGCCTTTTTTGCGCACAATGATGCCGAGTGCTTCCCAGCGCTTGAGCGCCTCGCGCACCGTATTACGGCTGACGCCCAGTTTCTCCGCCAGCTCGCGCTCCGGCGGCAGGCGACTGCCCGGCTGCGCGCCGGCATGCGCCATGTAGCGCGTGAGCGCATCAAGAATCAGCGTATCGCTGCGCGTCGGAATAATGGGATGGAGTTCAGCCGGGTCATGCATCGTTTTGCCTTAATTGGTCCAACATCTCTACCAAAGACATAGCAACCCGCATGCCAGAATCATGAGCTTTTGATTTAGCGAGAAATTTGACGCCGTAATAAGCGCAGATTATGAGATCTGCTGGTGCAAAACCCGCCAGGGTGCACCGTGGTGTGGCGGTACTGCAGACAATGTTGCGCTCAAAACGAAAATAAATTAGCATTATTTCCGGTTAACGCAACGAGGTGCCGGGATGGATAGTATCGGAATTTTTGACAGCATCAACAAACTGCTCACCACCTCATTTGCGCGTGAGTTCTGGCTTAATCTCATGGAAGAATCGGAAGCGAGTTATGCCAGCGCTCATGCGGTGGTAGAAGGGACGGCAGGCAGACTGAAGCATCCGGAAAAGATCCGCTTACGTCCTCAGGCACGGCACTATTTTCTGAATGCCGCGTTTCGCAGAGCGGCTGAGGCCAGCGGCCTGATCTGCATCGATGCCGTCACTAAACCCCAGGGTGAACACTATTGCCTTGTTGAATCGGGCGGAATCAAAATCAGCCGGATTGGACTCAATCACGACGAGCACCTGATTAAACGGGCACGTCATCGCACATTGCTTGCTGAACTGAACGGAGAGCTCGAAGGCGTTACGCCAGATATGTTTTATGATATTGCCGGAGTGCATACGGCTGAAGAGACGTTAGGCGTGCTGATTGTTAACGTCAATCCTCCTCATACTAAGCCGCAGGGAAGTATGTTGGATTTACGGGTAACAGTCCCTTTCACCAATCTGCGTAACTACCATTATAATCAGTCAATACGCGATGTCCTCGCGTTGTACAATACAGCAGATAATCAGAATGAAATCCCTGATTTAGCAGTTCCACAGTTGAAGAAACGCTTAAAGCAGCAGGAAGGTTAGTGTGGTGCAACAATGAGAGTCGGTGTGGCGGGTTTTGAGCCAAAACGTTTAACCCAGGTACGTGAGGCGCGTGGGTTTTCGAAGATCAATCTGGGGCGCCAGGTTGAGCGTTCCCCCTCGACCATTACTAAATGGGAGAATGGCAGCCATGCGCCTGATTCCGCCGCGCTGCTGGCCCTGTCATTGGTACTGAATTGTCCCATAGCCTGGTTTACTAAACCCTTGCATGTTCATACTAATAATCCAGTGTTTTTCCGCACCATGGCGAACACGGCAAAGGATCTGTGCGCGGCTTCGGAACGTTATATGGAGTGGCTGCAGGAAGCGTCAGCGCATTTACAGCAGGATCTTGATTTTCCGGCGGTGAATATTCCCTGGCTTGATGTTACCGATCACCATCAAATTGATGATCAAATGATTGAAGTGATGGCTGGTCAGTGCCGCAAACGTTGGGGACTGGGTCTCGCACCGCTGAACGATCTGCTGCTGGTCATTGAAAATGCCGGTGTGATTTGTGCGCGCTTCGAACAGGGCAGTGCGGTGATGGATGGCTACTCGCAATGGAACGAGCGTGAGCAACGGCCTTACATGATTCTGGCGTCGGATAAAAATAACTATTACCGCAGCCGTTTTGATGCCGCTCATGAGCTTGGCCATTTAGTGTTACACCGGTTTATCAAACGACTGGACAGTATTAATTTTAAGCCGATCGAAGCGCAGGCGCATAAGTTCGCCGCATGCTTTATGTTACCGGAGGAAGCGTTTGCGGTGGAATTGCCGGCAAATCCCACGCTGGAGAATTTCGTCGCGCTGAAGCAGCGCTGGGGAATATCTGCACAGGCCATGATTATTCGGGCTAAAGAGCTGAATTTGATTAGCGATGTTGAGCATCAGCGCCTGTACAAGCAAATTTCAGCGCGCGGCTGGCGTAAAGGTGAACCGCTTGACGATCAGCGGGTTCCTGAAGCTGTGCGATTACTGCCCAGAAGTCTCAGGCTTTTGCTGGATGAAGGCCTGTATAGCAAACAGAGCTTTGTCTCTTCACTGGCAATGGCGCGCCACGATGTAGAAAAACTGTTTTCCCTGCCGAAAGATGAATTAGCGGAAACGCAGATTTTGCATTTGCCAGCCACACTCAAAGCCCGCGACAACAGCTCCCCTCAGTCAGCCGACAATAATGTAGTCAGCCTGTTTACCAGGAAATAATGCATTACTGGTTCGCGAGTGGCTGCATCACTTCACGCGATGCAGCCATGCGGATTTTGATTGCCAGCAGAGGCATTGCTTCGCCGGACAATCATCCAAAAACCGCGATCAGCGGCTAAACGGCATCGATCAGGCCGCCGTCGACGCGGATCACGCTGCCGGTAATGTAGCTGGCAGGCTCACTGGCGAGAAAAGCGGCGGTGGCACCATATTCGTGTGGCGCGCCGTAGCGGCCCATCGGTATGCTGCGCCGGCTTTGGGCTGCGACGGCAGCGGCGGTACTGTTTTCGCGCTGCGCCTTCAGCGCATCAAGCTGACTGACGCGCTCAGTATCAATGCGTCCCGGCACCAGGACGTTAACCGTTACACCATCCGCGGCTACCTCGTTTGCCAGCGTTTTCGACCAGCCCAGCAGGCTCATGCGCAGCGCATTGGACAGCGCCAGATTAGGGAGAGGCGTGACCACGCCCGACGAGGTGGACGTGATAATGCGTCCCCAGCCGCGCTGGCGCATGGCCGGCAGCACCTTATCGCTCAGTTGAATCAGCGCGTCCACCATCACCGCAAACTGCTGTCGCCAGAGTTCGCTGGCGGTGCCCGCGGCTTTCGCGGTTGGCGGCCCACCTGAATTATTCACCAGAATATCCACCGCGCCCCAGCGCTGGCGAATCGCCTCCAGCACGCTGTCAAAGGTGTCGGGTGCCGCCAGATCGAGCTGGAACGCCTGCGCCTCACCGCCGTCAGCGGTAATGCGCTCCACCGTTGCCTGCAACTTACTGCTGTCGCGTCCGGTGACCGCCACGCGCACGCCCTCCTGCGCCAGTGCCAGCGCTATCGCCTGACCCAGACCGCTGCCTGCACCACATACCAGCGCCACGCGCCCTTGTATTTGCAAATCCATCACTGCCTCCTGATTGTATTTTCAGGATCGTAATGTGCAAAAACAGTGCCGGTTATGCGCCCGGTTTACGCATCTGTACCTGATCGAAGGCGAATTGCAGATGCGTTTTCATTAATTCGGCCGCCTGCTGCGGTCGGTTTTCACGCAGCGCGTCGATAATGGCCACGTGCTCTTCGCACCACTCTTTCACGCGCCGTTTGTTTTGGTAGCTGCCAAATTCCAGCAGGCGGCGCAGGCGGTTTTGCTGTTGAATCGCCTGCAGCACAAACAGATTGCCGCTGGCTTCGGCCAGCGATTCATGAAAAGCGGCATCCGTCTCGAAAATGTCGCGCGCCGATACCTGCGTGAGGTCCGGATGGGTAATCAATCGCAGATGCTGTGCCCGCAGGCGCTTCAGCATGGCACGATCCGCGCGTAATTGCGGGCTGAGCAGGGCGGCTGGCTCAATCATCAGACGAAATCCATAACTGTTGCGCAGCGCGACTTCCGAGTTAAGCGTTTGCTGAAAACGCCAGCCATGTCCCGCATTGCGCGCGATTAATCCGTCTTCCGACAGCTTGACCAGCGTGCGTGTCAGAATGCCGCGATCAACGTCATAGCGCTGGCTGATTTCCGTCTGGGTGAACGATTCGGGCAGGGCACCGGCAATACGATCGCGTACCAGTAACTCGTACAACGTCTGGTCGCTGCTCTGCGGGGGTTCAATGTTCAGCTGCTGTAACTCATCTGCCCCTTTTAGCAGAAAAAATCCCTGATTGGGCCGCGCTTCCACCGCGCCCAGTCGGGTCAATTCTTTAAGTCCTGCCCGCACCGGCGTGCGGGAAACGCCCAGCGCGTCTGCCAGAGGTTGTTCACGTAAGTGCTGACCTGGATCGAATCTTGCTTCATAGATCAGGTCAAGTAGCTGACGTGCAATACGACGGCTGCTGGCGGAGGAGTCAGGCTGCATAGAACGGGATTTCCTGAAATGTATTACTGTCGACTAAAGGTACAATAACATGTTGAGGAAAATGCTGCGATATAAAGCAATGCATGCACGATAAGCGTGCAGAGTGCACCAGGAGAAGACGTTTTTTTATCACCATGATTGTATTTTATGAATCATAAAAACCAATTTAAACGTTTACCAGGAGACACAGATGATCAGCAATTCATTTCGCTCTACCGGTCGGTTACTTGCGCTTGCCACGCTGGCCCTGATGCCCATCATCAGCCAGGCGGCAAGCGATCGCGTTGCCCCAGGCAAACTGACCTACGGCACCGCAGCCACCTTTATGCCGTTCGAGTTTGTGAAAGACGGCAAGCTCACCGGTTTTGATATCGAGTTGATAACCGCGCTGAGTAAGACGCTCAATCTGCAACCCGCAGCCATGCCAATGGAGTTCAAAGGGCTGATCCCGGCACTGCAGGGCAAACGTCTCGACATCATTAATTCAGCGATGTACGTCAATCCGGCGCGTGCGGCGCAGGTGGATTTTGTTCCTTACCTCAAAATCGGCAGTCGCGTTGTGGTGCGTAAAGGCAATCCGGCCGGCATCACCGGGCGCGATCTGTCGTTGTGCGGCAAAAACGTGGCGGTCACCCTTGGCGGTATCGAAGAGAGCCAGGCGCGGGTGGATAACCAGAACTGCCTCGCCGCCAAAAAAGCCGCGATCAATGTCATGACGTTCCCGGCGGCAACGGACTCGGCAGTGGCTGTTGCGCAGGGGCGCGCCGATGCGGAGTTCCTCTCAACGCCGGGTACCGTTGCGTTGTTTAGTGAGAAGCCCGGCGTGTTTGAAGCGGCAGGCGCTGAATTTGAAGCCGATACCCACATCGCTTTTGCGGTCCGTAAAGGCGACAGCGCCACCAAAGCGCAACTGGAACAGGGACTGCAAAACCTGGTGAAAGACGGCACTTACAAGCAACTGATTGAGAAATGGAACTTCCCGGACTCCGTTGCCATTTTTTAATCCGCTGACCGGAGAAAGCTATGTCGATCGATTTAATGTGGCAGTACTTCCTCTCCCGCGAATTTCTGCAGGGCGCGTGGATGACGCTGCTGATTACTCTGTGCTCGCTGTTGTGCGGCGTAGTGCTGGGACTGGTGCTGGCGCTGCTACAGGAAGCGCCATTTCGTGCCGCGAAAGGGCTGGCGTTTTTTTATCTCTGGCTGTTTCGCGGTACGCCGGTGCTGTTCCAGATCATCTTTGTCTACAACGTGTTGCCTGGTTTCGGTCTGCGCTTCTCCGCGTTTACCTGTGCCGTGCTGGCGCTGTCGCTTAATGAGGGCGCCTACATGGCGGAGATATTACGTTCCGGCTTACAGGCGGTAAAAAGCGGCCAGCGCACCGCCGGTATGGCGCTGGGAATGACCCACGCCCAGATCATGCGCAAGATTGTCTTGCCGCAGGCCGCGCGCATCGTGCTGCCACCTATGGGCAATCAGATGATCAGCATGCTGAAGTCCAGCGCGCTGGTCTCCGTGATTGCGGTGCAGGAGTTGTTGCTGGTGGCGAACCAGACCGCCAGCGCCAGCTTCCGCTATTTCGAGGCGCTTTGCGCGGCGGGCCTCTATTACCTGCTGCTGACCTCGCTGTTCATGCTGTTTCAGTCGTGGCTGGAGCGCACGCTCGACCCGAAACAGCGGCGTGGAAAATGGCAAAAGGCCCGGGCGCGCCACCATCGGTTAACCAAAGCGGCGGATACCGCAGGAGATCTGTCATGAACGAGACAAAACCACCGCTGCTGGAGTTGATTGGCATCGACAAGAGCTTTGGCCGTCAGCCGGTATTGAAGAACTGTTCGCTTAGCGTTCAGCGTGGGGAAACGGTGGTGCTGATTGGGCCTTCCGGTTCCGGCAAATCTACGCTGCTGCGCTGCGTCAATCTGTTGTCACCCGCCGATAGCGGCGATGTGTTCTTCACCCGCCAGAATATCAGCCGGGGAGAAGTGCCGCCGCACCAGTTGCGCCAGCGTATTGGCATGGTGTTTCAGAACTACGAGCTGTTTTCCCATCTGACGGCGGCGGAAAACATCATGCTGGCACCGATGACGGTACTCGGCGTCAACCGCATCACGGCACGCAAACAGGCAGAAACGCTGCTGGCGAAGGTGCGTATTCACGATCGGGCCGATCATTTCCCCGACGAATTGTCTGGCGGTCAGCAGCAGCGCGTGGCTATTGCCCGGGCACTGGCGATGAAGCCGGAACTGATGCTGTACGACGAACCCACGTCAGCGCTCGATCCGGAGATGATCCGCGAAGTGCTTGATGTGATGGCGGAACTGAGCGCCGAAGGGATGACCAGCATGGTCGTCACCCATGAAATGGGGTTCGCGCGCCGTGCCGCCAGTCAGATTCTGTTCATGGAAGAGGGCGAAATCCTGGAGCGCGCCAGCGCCAGCGACTTCTTCAACCGCCAGGTTAGCGAACGCGCCCAGCGTTTTCTCGATCAAATCCTACATTAACAGCGGAGCCATAATGACTATTCACCCGGTCGACAGCGTGCGCATGAAGCGCGACCTCGCCACGCTGGTTGCCATCAATACAGAAAATCCTCCCGGTCAGGAGCGCGAAGCGGCAGAGTGCGTGGCAGGCTGGCTGCGCGAGGCCGGTTTTGACCTGTCGTTCAGTGAATATGCGGCAGGGCGCACCAACGTCATCGCGGTTCTGCACAACGGTGCCGGACCCTGCTTCGCCTTTAATACCCATCTGGATACAGTGCCTGCCGGCAGCGGCTGGTGTAGCGATCCCTTTACCCTTACCGAGCGCGAGGGACGCCTGTACGGTCGTGGTGCCTGCGATGCCAAAGGACCGCTGGTGGCGATGGTGGAAGCGCTGCGCCTGCTGGCTGCCAGTCGCCACCGCTGGTCCGGTACGCTGATGGGGGTGTTCACCGCCGATGAAGAGGTCGCCAGTGAAGGCGCGAAGTTTTATGTCCGGCAGGCACCGCCGGCTATCGATTTTGCGGTGATCGGCGAACCCACCGGCAACGCCACGTTTTCTGCCCATAAAGGTAGCCTGCGACCGCGCATCAGGGTGAAGGGCGTAACGGCGCACTCGGGCACGCCCGAGCTGGGGATAAACGCCATCTATCAGTCCGCCAGATTACTGGGCCTGATTGAGCAGTCGCATCAGCAGCAGGTGCGCTGTCGCTGCCACGCGCTGGTGGGCAATGCCAGCCTGACGGTGACGCGCATCCACGGGGGGCACGCTGATAACGTGGTGCCGGACAGCTGCGAGCTGCTCCTCGACCGCCGCATGGTGCCCGGTGAGGACGAGCAGGCAGTGAAGGCCGAACTGCAGCTGCTGCTTGACCACGCGAAAGCCACTGCCGGCGTGGAAGCGGACATCATCGCCTGGCAGGCCACCACGGGCGGGGCCACCGAGACCGACAGTAACGAAGCGATTGTGCAGAACAGCCTCGCCGCCTGTCGTCGCCACGGGCAGGCGGAACCGGGCCCGTTTGGTTTTCAGGGGGGATGCGATTTAGTGCATTTTCGTTCGCTCGGGGCGAAAGGCGTAGTGATCGGACCCGGCAGCCTGGCGGTGGCTCACAAGCCAGATGAGTTCGTGCCTGTCGAAGAATTTATTGCTGCCGCAGCCATCTACCTCGACGTGGCACTGGCGATGCTGCCGCAGGAGTCCGCAACGTGAAAGCAACGCTTTGGCGCGGCCAGCTGCGCTATGACGCAGTCACGCTGCACACCGCGTCCTCGGGCGCAATCAGCGCGCTGGATACGCTGTGGCTGCGGCTGGACGATGGTACGCGCTGCGGCACTGGCGAGGTGCGGCTCAACATTCAGTACCTGCACGGCTACAGCGCCGATCGGGTGCTGGAAAACATCACCCGCGCCCTGGCAGGCTGGAACTGGGCACTGGCGCCGCAGGCGATGCTGGAGCGTGTGCATGCGGATGGGGCGGGACTGCTGGCGCCGGCGCGCATGCTGTTCGACATGGCGCTGCATGATTTACTGGCGCAGCAGGCCGGCGTGAGCCTTGCGCACTGGCTCGGTGCCGCTGCGGCCAGCCCCGGCTATCCGACCAACCAGACGCTGTTCTGGGGCAGTGAAGCGCAAATGCTGACGCAGGCTGAACAGTACGTTGCACGTGGCTTTACCCAGCTCAAATTGCGTACCGGCGTGGCGGATGTGGCGACCGATCTGGCGCGGTTGCGCGCCCTGCGCGCCCGCTTTGGTGAGGCCATCACGCTGGCGATTGATGTCAACGGTCAGTGGTCACTGGCGCAGGCGCACGCCGCTTTTCCGGCGCTGCAGGCGCTGAATCTCAGCTATGTCGAACAGCCGCTGGCACCGGCTAACGATGCCGCACTGGCGGAACTGAGCGGTTATGGCGTGCCGATCATGCTGGACGAGAGCCTGAATAGCCCGGCAGCCATCGATCGACTGATGGCGGCGAACGGCGCGCTGTGTGGCCACCTCAAGCTGGTCAAGCTGGGCGGCATTGCGCCGACGCTCGCAGCGGCACAGCGCCTGCAGGCGGCCAGCATCCCTTTCATGATAGGTCAGATGAACGAAGGCCATGCGGCAACAGCGGCGGCGCTGCAGGTGTGTCGCGCCGTGCAGCCACGTTTCGCAGAACTGTACGGTGCCGATGGCCTGATAAACGATGCGGTGAGCGGCCTGCATTATCAGCAGGGCGCTGCCGTCATCAATGATTTACCCGGCCTGGGCGTGCAATTTGATGCCGCGCGCGCCACTTTTCTTCAGGAGTCTGGTTATGCAACAGCTGAATAATGTTATCCAGGGCAGTGAATCTGCTTTTAGCGCACAGGAGTACGCACAACGCATCCAGCGCACCCGCGAACGTCTCAATGCGGCCGGCGTTGATGTGATGATTGTGACCGGACCAGAAAATATCTTCTGGTTAACCGGTCAGCAAACACCGGGCTATTACACCTTTCAGGCGCTGGTGCTGCCAACAGAAGGGGATCCGGTGTTTGTTATCCGCCAGCTCGAATACTTTAACTTTATCGCCAACACTTTTATCTCAGATGCCGCCATCTATCAGGATGGCGATAACCCGGTTGATTTTCTCGTTGCCCTGCTGCAGCAGCGCGGCTGGCTTACTAAGCGTGTCGGGCTGGACAAACGCGGCTGGTTTTTGCCGGTAGCCGTGTATGAGGCGTTACAAAGTCGTATCGGCAGCCTCGCCGATACTGCCGGGGTGATTGAGCCGCTGCGCGCAGTGAAATCGACGGCGGAAGTGGAAAAGATCGCTCAGGCGGCGCGCTATGTTGACGCCGGCATGCAGGCCGGTATGGCCGCGGTGCGCGCCGGGGCGGATGAAAATGCGCTGGTCGCGGCCATGATGGGAGCCGCCGTTGCGGCCGGATCCGAATATGTCGGGATGGAGCCGCTGGTTTCCAGTGGCCCACGCAGCGGTGTGCCTCACGGTACCTGGCGTCGTCGCGTGTTGCAGGATAATGAGCCGGTCTTTCTGGAGATGGCTGCCGCGCACGATCGCTATCACGCCGCGCTGATGCGCTCGGCATGGCTGGGGCGGCCCCCTGCTATTGCGCTGGAAATGGAGAAAGTGTGTCAGGAGGCGCTCCAGGCGGCACTGGATGCCATTCGGCCGGGCGCAACCTGTGCCGCACCGCACATAGCCTGCCAGCAGGTGATCGATCGCGCGGGCTTCACCGACAACTTTAAAAAACGCACCGGCTACTCCATCGGTGTCTCGTTCGCGCCGGACTGGGGCGAGGGCGGCATTCTCAGCCTGTACAGTGGCGTCAACACCGAACTGCAGCCAGGCATGACCTTCCATATTCCCCCGGCGCTGCGCATCTACGGCGAGTTTACGGTTGGCGTTAGCGAAACCGTGGTGGTGACGGAAACCGGCTATCGCCAGCTCGGTTCGCTGGCTCGCCCATTAACCTGCTTATAAGGAAACCCGATGAAAGACATCAGCGAATGCCGTGAACGCCTGCGCGGTATCTTTAACATTACCGTGACGCCTTTCAGCGCCAGCGGCGACATTGACTTCGGCGCCCTGCGCGAAAATATCGAACGCGTCATCGGCCTTGGCTACGACGGCCTGTTAATTGGCGGCACTTATGGCGAGTTTCCGGTGATGTCAGTGCCAGAACGCCGTGCGCTGTTTCACGCCGTGATGGACTGCGTGCAGGATCGCGTGGCGGTGATGCTGTGCAGCGCCAGCGCAGACCCGCGTGATGCCCGCGAGCTGACGCAGCTGGCCGGGGATCTGGGCGGTTTGCCGATGGTCACCGCGCCTTTTGTCAGCGAAATTACCGACGCGCAAATTCTTGCCTATTTTGCTGAGATGGCACCGCTGTCGAAAACCGGCATTCTGGTTTACAACGCGCCGGGCATTGGTATCACCCTGTCACCGGCACTGCTGGAGCAACTGGCGATGATACCGGGTGTGGTAGGCATCAAACAGGGCGATCTGAATCCAACCGCCATCGATCAGATTGCCAACCGCCTGCGCGGCAAACTGCGTCTATTTTGTGCCTCCGATCTGGCCTTTGCCGGCCCGATGATGGCCGGGTTCGATGGCATCAGTACCACCAACAGCGGCGCGCTGCCGGAGCTCATCCTTGCCTGCTATCGTGCGCTGGAACAGGGCGATGCCGTCACCGCGCGTGATCTGCATCAGCTGTGGTTTGACTATCGCACGCTGGCACGCCAGCACGGCCAGCCGCAGCTGGTGAAAGCGGCAATGGCGCTGCGCGGTTTCAATGGCGGCACGGTGCGTGCACCGCTGCAGCCGATCTCGCCAGACGCGCTGGTCGCGCTGACCAGCGTGATGCAACGGCTGGCCAGCGACGCACGCAGCGGGGTTACGCTGGCGTCTCCAGCGCCTGCAGAAAGGCCGTAAACAGCGGGTGCGGTGCATCCGGGCGCGACTGTAGCTCCGGATGTCCCTGTACCCCCTGCCAGAAACGGTGATCGGCCAGCGCAATGCCTTCGATGATGTCATCAGTCTGGGCGGTAACCTGCACGCCGCTTGCCAGCAGCGGCGGCAGCAGTTGCGGATTAAAGCGATAGCGATGGTTGTAATGCATCAGGTTAAACGGCTCTGCGGCCGGGTATGGCAGCAGGCCACAGCGATGGCGACCATCGGCAAAGGGAATAAAGCTGTGCACCGCGGCCTGCGGTGCCACTTCTGCCAGCATGGCCTGACTGAGTTCTGGGTGACGTTGTAACGCAGCCGTGCACATGCTCTGCATACCGAGGCACAGGCCCAGTGTGGGAATGTTGCGTTGCCGGCTGGCGTGCGCCACGGCGATTTGACCGCGCACCGCTGCCATCGAGGCACCTCCCGGTAGCAGAATGCCGTGCACCTCGTCGAGTTCGGACAGCTCGTTTGTCAGTGCGGCGGGAGCGAAAAAGTGAATATCCACATCGAGCGCCAGCGCCCGGGCTGCGGCGTAAAGCGCATCGAGAGTGGCCGGATAGCTGTCACGCTGATCGTACTCGCGCGCTATCAGACCAATACGCAGCGCGTGGCGGCCGGGGGGCGGTGAAGTCTGGGTATGTTGCAGCAGGGTGTCGCTGCCATTCTGCAGCCGCATTGTCGTCTCACGGGAAAGCGCCTTGAGGCGCTGGCCTGGCAAATGAGCAATGCGCGCTACATCCGCCTGCGCCACGACGATTATGGCTTCGTTCGCAGGCAGCAGGGTTACATCGCGAACTTCGTGCTGCAGTGTATCGCTCCGATACAGTCCGCTGGTGACGCAGTAACCTGCCGCCGCGACATGCTGATGGGCATCGGGAAAATCGCCGGTGAAATCCGGGCGCAGGCTCCATAACGGTAACGCCAGCTGATTAGCATACAGGCTGGCAAGCAGCCCAAAGCGCGCCGGAACGCGGGCATCATCAACAATGAAAATAGGTAACACGGCACTCTTCCTGCTGGGATGGGGTGATTAATTGTATTAGTTGATTCAGGATATACAAAAGAGGATTTATGAATAGTCAGCTACTGGCCCGTCGCATGCAGCGCGTCCGTCCATCTCCTACCGCCGCGATTTCCGATCGGGTGCGTGCGCTGGAAGCCGCCGGCAAGGCGATAATCAACCTCGGCGAGGGAGAACTCGATTTTGCCACGCCGGACAGCATCAGCTATGCCGGTATTGCCGCCATTGTGCAGCAGCAAACCAAATACACCGCCGTTTCCGGTACGCGCGAACTCAAAACAGCGATTGCCGCCAAGTTTGCCCGTGATAACCAACTGCATTTTAGCGCTGAGCAGATCATTGCCGGCAGCGGCGCCAAGCAGCTGATTTTCAATGCACTGCTGGCTACGCTGGATGCTGGCCAGCAGGTGATCATTCCTGCCCCTTACTGGGTTTCCTATCCGGATATGGTGACGCTGGCGGAAGGCGAACCGGTGATCGTGGCCTGTGACGAACAGCACGACTGGAAGCTTCAGCCGCAACAACTGGCTGCCGCACTGACGCCGGCAACGCGTTGGGTGATTCTGAACTCACCGGGTAATCCGACCGGTGCGGTTTACAGTGCGCAGGAGTTACGGGCACTGGCTGAGGTGCTGACCGATCATCCCCAGGTGCTAATCATGGCGGATGATATTTACGAGCCGTTACGCTACGACGCCACGCCATTCAGCACTTTTGCCGCGGCGGCCCCGCAGCTGGCTGACCGCACGCTGACAGTCAACGGTGTCTCAAAAAGCCATGCCATGACCGGCTGGCGGCTCGGCTATGCTGCCGGTCCGGCATGGTTGATTAACGCGATGCAGATTCTGCAGTCGCAGAGTACCTCTAATCCCAGCAGCATCTCGCAGGCAGCAGCGGTTGTCGCGTTGCAGCAACCGGCCGAATTTCTGGCAGGCTGGCTCGCTACGCTTGATCGGCGACGTCAGCAGGTGCTGACAATGATCGCCACCAGCAACGGCCTCAGCGCCCGGGCGCCGCAGGGAGCATTCTATATTTTTGCCAACTGCCAAAAGTTACTGGGATGCGTGACGCCGCAGGGGGAACCACTGGAGGACGATAGCGCGCTAGCCAGCTGGCTGTTGCAGGACGCACAGGTTGCGGTGTTGCATGGATCGGCGTTTGGCATGCCGGGTTATTTACGCATTGCCTACGCGGTTGACGATGCGTTGCTGGAGCGGGCCTGCGCGCGGCTGAAATCTTCGGTGGCAAAACTGCGCTGATGTCCGCCATGAGGGTTTGATACGCGAGCGGATGCTGGCATGCATCCTCCCGATCGCCAGCAATGGCGATCGGGTGAGGCAGTTGCGTGGTTTCAGCAACAGTAAAAGTCCGCATGACGCAACACTGCGGCGTCAGCGCAGATTGCCGTGGCGCTTATCAATACGGCACCGTTTCCTTACCGGGCAGGCATCATCTCATTCAGCCCGCTTAATCTGGCGTCATGCCGCCATCGCGCGATATTAATGATTAATTGGCCGCTGCTGATTTTCTGTTGCTTATTTGCGTTAGGTGAAGCTGTTTTTATCACTTAATTAAAACTGCGTGATGTTTATTGTTTTTTCCTGGTAAGCGGAACTGTCTGATTGTTTAGGTGATATTCTGCACAAAGAAGCTTACAAAACCTTTACAATTAATTTTACTTAAGTCTTTGATGATGGCAAAAATAAGGATATTGCTGGCGCTGTCTATTATTATAGCGTCAGGCCAGATTATCGCTGCTCCTTTGACACCCGGCGACCGCGATTATCTGCAAAACCAACAACAGCAGCGACTGGAGCAGGATCAGCAGCAGCGCGATGCACTGTGGCATGCTGTGGCACCGCTGAATGCGCCGGACGCCTCCCCGGCGGGCTCTGGCCCCTGTTTTCCGATCCAGCATATCCGTCTGCAGCAGGTCACGCTGATATCCGATCGTCAGCAACAGGCGCTGACGGCACCTTATATCAATCGCTGCCTGAATTTAAGTGAAATTAATGCGCTGGTACATGCGGTTTCTGACTGGTATATGCAACGTGGTTACATTACCAGCCGGGCGTTTTTAGCCGAACAGGATCTGTCGCATGGGCAGTTAATTATTCCGGTGCTGGAAGGGAAACTATTCGCTATTCGCCTCGACGGGGCGCAGCCGGCGATGTTAAAGATGGCTTTTCCTCATATTGAAGGAAAAATACTTAACCTGCGCGATATTGAGCAGGGTATGGAGCAAATTAATCGCCTGCGCCGCACCCCGGTACAGATTGAAATTCAGCCTGCGCCGCAGCCCGGTTATTCAGTGGTGAACCTGACGACAGCGGCAGAATTTCCGCTCAGCGCCGCGCTGGGATTTGATAATAGCGGACAAAAAAGCACCGGTGTCGGTCAGTTAACCGCATCGCTGACCGGCAACAACCTGCTGGGGCTGGCGGATCGCTGGTTTATCAGCGGCGGTCGCAGCAGCGCATTCAGCGAGTGGCGTGACGCGCAGAATGTGCAGGCGGGTGTCAGCGTGCCGTATGGCTACGGCCTGCTCGACTACAGCTATAGCTGGAGCAGTTATCACAGTCACTTTGATAACAATGGTTTCACCTGGCTGAGTAACGGCGACAATATTGCGCATCGCCTGAATGGCTCATGGGTGCTGTTTCGCAACGGTGAAATCAAAACCAGTTTGCAGCTCGGCCTGAATCACTACACCAGTCACAACTATCTCAACAATACCCTGTTGCAGAGTAGCAGTCGCAAAATCACCAGTACCCAGATCGGATTCAACCATACGCAAAAGGTGTTCGGTGGCGTGGCAACGCTCAACCCAACCTTTAGCCGCGGTATGCCGTGGTTTGATGCGGAAAGTGATGCCGACAAAAGCGGGGACTTACCGCGGGCGCAGTTTCGCAAGTGGAGCCTGAGCGGCAGCTTTCAGCGACCGGTTTCGGACAAGTTATGGTGGCTCAGCAGCGTATACGGCCAGTGGTCACCGGATCGGTTATACGGCAGCGAACGCCTGACGCTCGGCGGCGAAAGCTCAGTCAGGGGTTTCAAAGAACAATACCTGTCAGGCGACGCGGGTGGCTATTTGCGTAATGAACTGGATTACACCCTGTTCACCTTGCCGTTGGTCGGTGACGTCAGCGCCCTGGCGGCGGTGGACGGCGGCTGGCTGAAGAGCGATGCGCAGAACCGCGAGTCTGTTGGCACGATATGGGGCAGCGCCGTGGGGATCAGCACCCGCAGCCGTTTCTTTTATACCCAATACACGGTTGGTTTTCCGCTCAGTTATCCCGGCTATCTGCAACCGGATCACGTTAGCATTTATGCCCGGGTCGGGCTGGTTTTTTAAGAGGCAATGATTATGGATGATCGTCAACCGGTCTCCCCGTTTCGTCGCGCGCTGAGCTACTTCATTTGTTATCTGGTGGCGGTACAGCCACTGCTGCCGGTTGTGGCCGCGGAAATTACCCCGGTTACGCCGGGCACGCGCATGGATGCCGCGGGTAACGGCGTGCCGGTGGTCAATATCGCCACGCCGAATCAGGCAGGTGTTTCCCATAACCAGTACCAGCAGTACAACGTCGGTCAGCAGGGGCTGATTCTCAATAATGCCAGCGGGCAACTTACCCAGACCCAACTGGGCGGACTGATCCAGAATAACCCTAACCTGCAAGCCGGGCACGAAGCCCGGGCGATCATCAATGAAGTAGTGGGAGCTAATCGTTCGCAGTTGCAGGGCTATACCGAAGTCGCGGGTAAAGCCGCGAATGTGATCGTGGCCAACCCTTACGGCATAACCTGTAACGGTTGTGGCTTTATTAATACGCCCAACGTGACGCTCACTACCGGAAAACCGCAGCTGGATGCCAGCGGCAATCTTGCCGCGCTGGAAGTCACTAAAGGCGACGTGACGGTTGAGGGCAAAGGGCTGGATGGCAGCCGCGCTGATGCGGTATCGCTCATTGCGCGCGCCACCAAAATTAATGCGGATATTCATGCCAGCGATCTCGCTATCACGGCGGGTGCCAACCGCGTTGCGCAGGACGGCTCGGTTACGCCAATCGCCGGAGAAGGGCCAGTGCCGTCAGTGGCGATCGATACCGGTGCGCTTGGCGGCATGTACGCTAACCGGATTCATCTGGTGTCGAGCGACAAAGGCGTCGGGGTCAACATCGGTAACCTGCTGGCCAACCAGGGCGATATCACGTTAAACGCGAATGGCACCCTGACACTGGGGAATGCCAGCACCAGCGGCAAGCTGCTCGCGAATGCCCGCGATATGCAGCTGCAGGGGACGCAACAGGCGACCGGTGACGTAGCGCTGAACAGCCAGGGCAATGTGCAGCTGCGTAACAATAAACTGACCAGCGGCGGCAATCTGCGCCTGACGGCAAGCGACGTCACGGCAGATCAAAACAGTACCGTTGCAGTTAACGGTGACATCAGTGTGACGGCGCAGACGCTGACGAATAACGGCCTGATTCAGGCGCAGAAAAACCAGACCATTACGGCAAATACCTTACGCAACCAGGGACGCTTACAGTCGGCAGGCGGGCAAACGCTCAGCACCGCATCGCTGGACAATCAGGGATTGATCGGGTCTTCGCGTGCGCTGCATATCAGTGCCACGCAGCAGGCGCTGAATGGCGCAACGGGGACTTTACTCGCCGGTGACGAGCTGGATTTAGCGGGTGGCGATTTCACCCTGAACGGTTCTGTAAGCGGTAAAAACGGCCTGACGCTAAGCAGCACCTCATTGCAAACCGCAGCAGACGCCCGGCTTAGCAGCCAGCGCAACATCAATCTCAGCGCCCGTCAGCAAATACTGCAAGGCGAGATTGCCAGCGGGGGTAGCCTGATGTTGAACGGCGATACCCTCACGCTTGGCAGCACAGGCAGACTGCACGGTGACGGTGACGTCTCACTGACGGCCAGCCAGCAGGCTGCGATCGGTGGTCAGCTGGACGGAGATAATGTTCAGCTGAGCGGCGGTGCCTTGCACCTGAGCAAAACCGGAATGCTCACGGCTCAGCAGGACCTTAGCCTGACCAGCGCACAGCAGCAGCTGGATGGACAAAGCCGTGCGGGTGGCAATGTCACTTTACGTGCAGACCGCCTCAACGCTCTCAGTGAGGGCAAGCTATCCGCCGGTAATGACATTGCATTACAGGTTAATGATCAAAGCCAGTGGGCTGGCACGCTGATTGCCGGACGCGAGCTGGCTTTCAGTGCAACTGACTTCGTCAATAGCGGTACGCTGGCGGCGAATGGTAATACGCACTTTAGTTTTGATCACCTCACCAACGCGGGTCTGCTGCAATCGCTCGGCCAGCAAACGCTTTCTGGCCGCGTATTAACAAATAACGGTACGGCACAATCTGGCACCGGGCAGCGGCTGGATGTCGGCCATCTGGATAACAACGGTCTGCTGGGCGCGCAGGGCGACTTAACGCTGAATGTAGATCAGTTTACCGCTGGCGATGACAGTAACACCCTGACAGACGGCGCTCTGCGGGTGCACTCCAGCCAGGCTTACCTCGGTGGAACGCTGAGCGCGAAGCACAACCTCGATTTCCAGACTGAAAAACTGACGACCCGCGCAGGTTCGTTACAGACCAGTGCGCAAAATATTCAGCTCAATGGGCAAAATATTGAGCTGAACGGCACGCTTTCCGCCGACCAGGCGCTGACACTGAATTCGCAACAGTTAAGCAGTGGTGACAATGCGCGCACGCAGGCCAAAAGCGCCATCGCGCTCAACGTTGCCGACCAGGCCGATCTGGCTGGCCAGTGGTTTACACCCGGGCAGCTGACTTTGCAGGCGGGTACGCTCAACAACCGGGCGCAGACCGGCGCGCAGGATCTGACGATTGCCGCGGGCATTATCAATAATGCGGGCACGCTGAGCGCCAATAATCGCCTGGATCTGACCGCTGACTCATTACAGCAGCAGGGCACTCTTAACGCGCTGGGCGCGATGGCGATCCGCAGTGATGCGTGGCGCAACCAGGGGCAAACCTCTGCGCGAACGCTGGATATCAGCGTGAAAAACACGCTCGATAACGCGCCTGCGGGCTCACTGCTGGCCTCAGATGCGTTGACGCTGAACACTTCCGCGCTGAGTAACGCAGGTAACCTCAGTGGACAAACCCTCGAACTTGATACCGAACAACTGACTAACAGTGGGCTGATGCAGGGCAATCAATCGGTCACGCTGCGGAGTAATGCGCTTAATATCCTGCAATCCGGGCAAATTCTGTCAGGCGGTGCGCTGAAAGTGGACGCTGACAGCACACAAAATGCCGGACGTTTGCAGGGCAGCTCGTTGCAACTGCGCGGCAATACGCTGAATAACAGCGGTATCGCCCTTGGCAGCAAAGGGCTTGATGTTGCGTTGCAGCAGACGCTGGACAACGCAGGTAGCCTGTTGTCGGACAGCGCCGCTACGCTGCAAAGCCGCGAGCTTAATAACAGTGGCAAGCTGTTGAGTGGTGAACAACTTTCGCTGACAGGCTCGCAGTTGCGTAATCAGGGTCAGATGCAGGGCGATACGCTGGCGATTCAGGCGGACAGTGTAAGCAACAGCGGCAATCTGATCGGCTTGAAATCCCTGGTGTTGCAATTACAGCAGGATCTGACCGATGCCCAGTCGGGCCGGTTACTGACTCAGGGCGCGTTGAACGTGAATGCGCAACGTATTAACCAGCAGGGCAGCTGGCAGGCAAACAGCATTGATGCCCGTGCCAGCCAGATTGATGTCAACGGCAGCATCCAGTCCGCAGCGCGCACCAGCCTTACGGCGACCGGCAACCTGCACACGCTGGCGCAGGGTAATATCGTTTCCAGTGGTCTGGCGGCCATTCAGGCGGCGAGCCTGAACAATGAAGGCAAATGGTCGGCAAAAAATCTGCAGCTGCAGGGCAATTCGCTGCTTAATCAGGGAAGTGCTACAGCAACAGACGAGCTGACAGCCAACCTCAGCGGACAGTTGCAGCAGCTAAAAGGCGCTGCTTTGCTGAGCGCGGGAACCAGCACCCTGAAAGCGGCCTCGATTGATAGTGCCGGTGATATCGAAGCCAAAAATCTGGTGATAAACAGCGGCAACCTGACTAACCGTGGTCAGCTGTATGCCCAGCAGAACCTGAATGGCAACGTTGAACAGGCGATTGCGAATCAGGGCGGGGTTCTGCGCAGCCAGGGTGCTCTGCAACTCAACGCGCAATCTTTACTGAACCAGGGACAGATTCAGGGCGATGGCATTACGACGATAACGCTAAGCGACAGCCTGAATAACACGGGCAGATTGCTTACCGGTGGTCCATTGACGCTGTCGGCACCGACGGTACTGAATAGCGGCCTGGTGCAGGCGCAGGGGCTGGCTTACAGTGGTAACAACCTGGTGAACAGCGGGACTTTTACCGGTCTGGGTGATAGCCTGGTGAATGCCAGCCAGATGACCAATCAGGGACAGCTGCAGGGCGATAATTTACAGGTGCGCGGCGGTGTGTTGCACAACAGCGGTAGCGTATTCGCCAGCCGTGCGCTGGCCCTGACCTTACAGAATGCTGATAACCAGGCAACCGGCAAACTCTATAGCGCAGGCGATCTGACCCTCAATACGCCGGTGCTGAATGCGGCCGGCAGTCTGCTGGCGCTGGGCAATATGACCCTGCAACTGGGATCGGGGTTCACGCAGAGCGGCACGCTGGCAGCGGGTAAAGCGCTGAATCTCAGTACACAAGGCGATCTCACCGTTCTGGGGACGCTGCAGGGCAACAGTCTGCAACTCAGCAGCAATAATTTCATCAATAATGGTCAGCTACGCAGCGGCAGCGGCGCGTTGAACGTCGATGCCAGCAACATGACGCTTAATGATAGCGGAAGCGTCCAGGCTGGCGGGGATATGCGTCTCACCAGTCGCGGCCAGTTAGTGAATTATGGCTTCGTCGGGACAGCAGGGAATTTGCTGATGACAGCAGGCAGCCGGATAGAAAACCGTGCGCTGCTGTACGCCGGGAATAATATGCAACTGCTGGCCAGCAGCATTCAAAATAATCGTGGCGATATCCTGGCGAATAATAACCTGTGGCTGCAGCGTGATGCGGCGGGTAACGCCAGCGATGAAGTGATCAATACCTCAGGCAACATTGAAACCTCGCTCGGAGATATCACCATCCGTACCGGGCATCTGCTGAATCAGCGTGAGGGGATTAGTCATTCGATTTCCTACCAGGCAGCGACCGATGCGCCTGCGGGTCTTGGACAAGCTACCATCAAGATGAAACTCGGTCAGCTGAATGATGATGAAATTGGCATCTATAAAGGTACGGAATACGAGGAGATAGGTGGCAGCCGCGGTAATGGAAACGGAGGGACAATATCAGTTCCGTTCACCAGTCTGGCACCAAAAATCGATGCTGCATCGCGCCAATTTCTTGTGGGATCTACAGTCACCAGTGCTTACTCTAATGGCGGCGCCGGGCGTATTGCTGCAAACCGAAACCTTATCGTCTCAGCTGACTCTTTAGATAATAACGCCAGTAATTTACTGGCAGGTCAGGACATTAATTTATTGGGAACAAACCTCAACAATCAGTCCTGGCAGAACAGCATTGAAAAACAATATTTGCTCTACAAATATACAGGCGTTATAGGCTCTGATAATACATCGCCTAAAGTGATTAGCGATCTTCGGAACGGTCAATCTCATGGCGTTAAATACCGTGACGGCCTGGGCTCCGAGGTGGTTTATACCCTGCAGGGCGCACCCGTTTATGAAACCAGCCAGACGGGAGAAGGTCTGCGTGCCGTGATTCAGGCTGGCGGCAACATCAGCGCGCGTTTTACGAATAACCTGAGCAATACGGATACCGTGGCTAACGCTGGCAGCATGGTGCATGCCATTAGCAAACCGGGTATCGCTGGAACTGCGCCACTGCAATCCGTGGGTGGTTTGCAGAACCAGCAGCTTGCCGCCGGGCAAACTATCGCCGTCGGGTCTCCGCAGTGGAAGGATGCGCTGACAGGCGCACTACAACAGATAGGTAATCAGGGCGCGGCGTTAACTGATTATCCACTGCCTGCCGGTAACAACGGCCTGTTTGTCGCCAGTAAAGATCCTGCCAGTCCCTACCTGATTACCACTAACCCACAGCTGGCAGAGGTTGGTAAAACCGACGGCAGCCTGTTTGATGGCCTCAATGCGTTTCTCAGGAACCCGACTTCCGGGGCAGTTCAACAATCGGCTCAGGCGGTAACGCAACCGGCGCTGAGCAGCAGCCCACGAGTCGAAACGGCGGCAATCTATACCGACAAAGATAAATTCCTCGGTTCTGCCTATCTGCTGAATCGTCTGCAGCTTACACCCGATAAGGATTATAAATTCCTCGGTGATGCCGCGTTCGATACCCGCTACGTAAGTAACGCCATATTGAGCCAGACCGGGCATCGCTATGTGGGGGGTACCGGCTCCGATCTGCAGCAGATGCAATACCTGATGGACAGCGCGGCCCGGCAACAGGCGGGCCTGGGCCTGCAACTGGGGGTTAGCCTTTCGCCGGAACAGGTGGCGGCCCTGACCACGAGTATTGTGTGGTGGGAAAAAACCACGGTTAATGGTCAAACTGTGCTGGCTCCGAAACTCTATCTGGCGCCAGGCGACAGTGAGATCGCGGCAGGTAGCGTGATTGCCGGTCAGGCGGTGAAACTGGATGCCGGGCAGATCAATAACGACGGTAGTACTATCAAAGCCGAGACGCTGCTGTCAGCCTACAGCAATAGCACACTGAATAACCTGCACGCCGGTTTACTGGCTTCGGGCGGCGATCTGCAACTGAACGCGATTGGCGATATTAATAATATCGGTGCATCGATTTCGGCCGAAACCGTTTCGCTCGCATCGGCGACGGGAAACATCAATAACGTTACGCAGGCTCAGCAATGGAGCAGCCTGACGCTTAACGGCATCAAAAATGCACCCGCGTTAAGCTTCAGTGATACCCAGTTAGGGGATGTGGCCAGTATCTCAGCCAGCAAAAATGCCAGCCTCAGCGCGGGTGGCAACATCAATAACACGGGTGCGACGCTGGCTGCCGGCGGTGATTTACAACTGGGTGCGCGGGGCGATATCAATATCGCCGCCAATGCACTGCGTACCGATCGCCTTAATAAAAATGGCAGCGCGGTGGTGACCACCAGCCAGGACGGTAGCGTAAGCGCGGGTGGCGATCTCACCGCGCGTGCCGGTCACGACCTGAATCTGAGCGGCAGCACGCTGGTGTCAAAAGGCGATACGACGCTGGCCGCCGCACATGATATCAATCTGAATACGCTAGATAACAGTAGCCATCAGACACAGGGCAATAGCAAAAACGACAGCATTAACGCTACGCGCAGTACCATCCAGAGCAGCGGAAATTTAGCGTTGAGCGCCGGTCGCGATATTAACTCGCAGGCAGCGCAGCTGATGGCCGATCTAAATGCTTCCCTGAGCGCAGGGCGCGATCTGAACCTGAATGCCCAGCAGAGTCGCGTATACAGCGAGAGCCGGGGCGGCAAAAAAGTGACGATCAACGAGCAGGTTCGTCAAACCGGCAGCGAAATCAGCAGTGGCGGTAATATCGTGCTGGCCGCAGGGAATGACATCAACAGCGCAGCCAGTGAGATTACGGCAAAACAGGATATCGCCGCGCGAGCCGGGCATGATATTAACCTCACCACGGCCACCGAAAGCGATTATAACTATCGCGAAGAGACGAAAACCAAAAAAGGTCTGTTCAGCAAGAAGACCACCCACACCATTCAGGAAGACAGCGCTACGCACGAAAAAGGCACGTTGCTCAGTGGCAACAATATCTCCGTGAGCGCGGGTCACGATCTGCTGGTAAAAGGATCGCAGGTCGCGGGTGATGATAACGTGGCGCTCAGCGCCGGTAACAATGTCGGGATCTCTGCCGCCACCAACACGGAGTCGAGCTGGCGCTTCTCCGAGACGAAAAAAAGCGGCCTGATGGGAACCGGTGGGCTGGGTATCAGCATCGGCAGCAGTAAGTCGCTGCACGATCTGAAGGAAAAAGGCACGACGCAAAGCCAGAGTGTCAGTACCGTTGGCAGCACCGGCGGGAACGTTTCAATCACCGCAGGCCAGCAGTTGCAGGTGCAGGGGGCGGATTTGATTGCCGGCGGTAACATGGCCCTGAAAGGTGACAGCGTAGCAATCACGCCCGGCCACGATGTACGTACGCGCGACGAACGTTTTGAGCAGCGCACCAGTGGACTGACGCTGGCGCTTTCAGGCGCAGTAGCCGAGGCGGTTAACAGTGCGGTCTCTGCCGCACAGTCCGCTAAAAAAGAGAGCGATGGGCGTCTGGCCGCATTACAGGCAACCAAAGCGGTGCTTTCCGGTGTTCAGGCGAACCAGGCCAGCCAGCTTGCGCAGGCCAATGGCGATCCTAACAATGGCGTTGGCATCAGTATTTCGCTAACCACTCAAAAATCAAAATCTCAGCAGCATCAGGAGTCCGACGCCGTCAGCGGTTCTACGCTGAATGCCGGTAAAAACCTCAGTATTGATGCCACCGGTAAAGGCAATAGTGCCAGCAGCGGTGATTTGCTGATTGCCGGTAGCCAGCTCAAGGCTGGTGGTGATACGTCACTGCACGCAGCGAACGACATCAACCTGACGGGCGCGGCAAGCACGCAACAAACCAGCGGTAAAAACAGCAGCAGCGGTGGCGGTATCGGGCTAAGTTTCGGCGTGGGCAATGGCAGCGCAGGACTGAGTATTTTCGCCAGCGTTAACGGGGCGAAAGGCCATGAAAAGGGAAATGGCACCGTCTGGAGCGAAACCACCCTCGACAGCGGCGGTGCTGTCGACATCAGTAGCGGTCGTGACACCACTTTGACTGGCGCGCTGGTTAACGGTAACAGCGTGACTGCTGACATTGGTCGCAACCTGTCTATTACCAGCCTGCAGGATAGTGATAACTATGATTCGAAGCAGATCAGTGTTGGTGCCGGCGGCAGTTTCACTTTTGGCTCGATGACCGGTTCCGGTTATATCAACGCCAGCCAGGATAAAATGCACAGCAATTACGACAGTGTGCTGGAGCAAAGCGGCATTTATGCCGGTCAGGGCGGGTTTGATATTAACGTTGGCAGTCACACCCAGCTCAATGGTGCGGTGATAGCCAGCCAGGCTGACGCGGATAAAAACCGTCTTGATACCGGCACGCTGGGCTTCACTGACCTGCATAATCAGGCAGATTATAAAACCCAGCACCAGGGGATTGGCCTCAGTTCGGCGGGCAACTTCAGCGGCCAGTTCAAAGGGAACATGGCCGCCAGTATGCTGGCGGGCGCAGGCAGCAGTGGCCACGCAGAGGGAACCACGCAGTCAGCCGTTGCCCAGGGATCGATAGTGGTGCGCGACCAGGCAAATCAGCAGCAGGATGTTGCTGCACTTAGCCGCGACACCGAGCACGCTAATGACAGCATCAGCCCGATTTTCGACAAAGAGAAGGAGCAGAAACGCCTGCAGACGGCTCAGCTGATCGGTGAAATAGGCAGCCAGGTTGCTGATATCGCCCGGACGCAGGGGCAGATTGAGGCGACGGAAGCAGGTAAGAAGGAACTGGCAAAAAACAACATAAACCAGCCGGATGCCGACGCTCCTGCGGCTGAAAAGAAAGCGTATCAGGAAGCGCTGGAAAACAGCAGTGATTATAAGAAGGCCATGGCACTCTGGGGCACCGGCAGCGATATCCAGAAAGGGATTCAGGCGGCGACTGCGGCAATTCAGGGTTTGGCGGGTGGCAATCTGGCGCAGGCAGCCAGCGGCGCAGCGGCACCGTATCTGGCCGAGCAGATACACAAATATACCGCTGACAATCAGGCCGCAAAAGCGATGGCTCATGCAGTGGTAGGTGCGGTAACATCGTGGGCGGCAGGCAACAGCGCGGCAGCAGGCGCGACCGGTGCGGTCAGCGGAGAGCTGATGGGTCAGTTGATCATGCATTCGATGTATCCGGGTAAACAGGTCAGTGACCTGCAGGAGTCGGATAAGCAGATCATCAGTGCACTGAGTACCCTGGCTGCAGGTCTGGCAGGCGGCGTGACCGGCGGCAGTAGCGCCAGTGCGCTGGCCGGCGCTCAGGCAGGGAAGAATGCGGTTGAGAATAATGCGCTGAGTCTGCCTAAGGGACTGAATGATATTGGCTTATCTCAACAGTCACTTGCGGCCAGTATGATCCAGAATGGCGCTTCGCCGGATGAACTTACGGCGGCGCTGGTTAAAAACTCGCAGGGTCAAATACCTGAAGGGCAGAATGCCGTTAAAGGATTGCTGACAGCATGGGCAGAGTTCTTTGGGGTCCCGGTCAGTGCATTGGCGGCTGACGGAGAAATGACGCCACAACGGGCAGCAGAAATCTTGGCAAGTGGTGTACCTACGAGTGAAGCCAAGCTGGTGCAGTACGTAGCTGCTAAAGCCTTTTTGTCTATTGCGAAAAGTTCAGATCTTGGACTATCACCTTCAAACCAGAAATACGTTGATATTCTTTCACCAGAAGCCAAACAACATATTTTATATGGGGATAGCCCTACGCAAGGGGGACATCTATATCCTGGAAATCCAGGAAAAACAGTCTTTCCTCAAAGTTGGTCAGCAGATAAGGTTGTCCATACTGTGGGAGACATTGCTACCTCCCCCGATACTCAATGGTTTGCTCAGACCGGAACTGGTGGGGCGTATACAAACGCAGGAAGGCCGGCAAGGTGGGTTGCCTGGGAAGAACGAGATGGTGTCAGAGTTCGTGTGGTATACGAGCCCGCTAGTGGGAAAATTGTAACAGCGTTCCCGGATAATAATCTGACTCCTCCAACTTTAAAGCCTATTAAAAAATAGTGTGGGTGAAATGGATATTAATGACGAAATTAGAGAATTTGGTGAAGGATTAAAAGATCGTCTGGAACCTTCGTTAGTTGACTTTGCCCTTGGGTATCTTGGGTTTTCAGAGAATGTAGTAGCATTCGAAACGCTATGTGATCATATTGCTGATCATGATGTTGTGATCAGTAAAGGTGAGTACACGCAAGTGCTTAAAATAGTTAATGATCTTGGTCTGGAAATTGATAGTAGGTATACATATATAAATCCAGAAAAATAACCGCTATAACATACAAATGCTCCCAACACCACGTCAGGAGCATTTTTAAAAATTCTTACAATGCGCCAGGTGTTCCTGGCCAGCGGTAGCATGTGAAGAAGAAAAGGCGCGTCGGGGCAACAAGTTGTCGCGCCGGAAGTGCGCAGGTAAAAAAGACTCTAACTAACAGAAAGTACAGGGAATAATTGCCCTCGTCACCATACTCCACGCCAGAGAGTGTTGTTGTTGAGAATAATGCACTGACTATCCCTGCGCCCCCAGTTCCCGTTCCGGGTGTGCCTGTTGGTTCCGGCGACCAGGTTAAACAGGATGCAGATAAGAAAATAGCTTCAGGTCTCAAAGGTACAATTAAAGATCTGGGTGATGCGCTGGACAAGGCAACACAATGCTCCTACTGACGAGCTTGTTCTTCGGAAATGATGAAGAGCAGAACCAGCCAAATATTGGCAAAGATTTGTCGGATGCTGATAAAGCCGAATTGGGTGGAACGGGTCCGGAACGCCTGGCGGTTGCGAGCCACAGGATGAGAAAAATGCACGAGATAATGAAAACGGTTCAAATAATAATTTTGACCGTTTCAAGAAAGATGATGTTATTTCGTATGCGAACGATCCAACTAACGAACAAGGTTTATCTGCTGCGGCCAGAGCATGGGAAAAACGCGCAGGTAGACCTGGTGGTATTTTTGAATCCTTAGAAGGTAATCCAACACAGAAAAGTGAAGCGGCGAATCAGTTCGTAAATGAAGTGCTGAATAATAAAAGTACTATGAAAACAAAACTTTCCAGAGGTGGCGTGGAATATAGGTTGCCTGATGGCAGAGGTTTGCGTTATAACTCAGATGGCTCATTTTCTGGTTTCTTAGATCCTAAAAAGCCGAGATAAATATATGAACAATGATTTTGAATTAACTTTATTCAGTGATTCTAAATATGAAGAAATTACAGCGGAGATCTCTTACAAAGATCAGATTCTTTGCCAACTAAACAAATATAAAGGCCCTGACAATATAGAAATAGAGTTTTTCTCAGATGCCAGGATACTTGCTGAACAGAATGCAATGAAATTTAGTCTCAGCAGTTTTTTGCAAATTCTGGCGGAAGCAACGGAAGAACTGAAAATATCTTAATCAGATAAAATCCCGGCCACCGAGCCGGGATTTTTACATTATCAGTCAACCGCCTGGCGGATGATCATCTGATCCGGCGTGGTTATCACCTCGTTCTTCTGCCTGGTCGCAAATCCCAGCTCAGCCATCCAGTGGCATCGTAGCGTGATAGACGGTGAAGGCCTGTGCTTCAGGTGGTCGTGGATATATCCCACGGTGTAATGTCTTGATTTAGTTGTGGGCGTGTCGGTCTCTGACTTATGATGGGCCACAGCCATGACCAACTCCTCGTTAATTGCTTGCGGTCAGCGGGTTGGGGTATTCGAGCACCACAGTTCCGCGCCTGTTAGCTAATCCGTTTACCCATCACGTTATCCAGCATCTCAGAAATAAACTTCTGCTTCGCCATTAGCGTCTGTCGGATCGCATCGATCTGCCTTTCCGGCCGAGACACCAGTGCAATGGTTAGTGTGATACGATCGCGGGCGGCAGGCAGCAGGCAACAGGAAACAGCGAGGCAGCAGGCGCACCGGTGCGGTCAGCGGAGAGCTGATGGGCAGTTGATCATGCAATCGATGTATCCGGGGAAACAGGTCAGTGACCTGCAGGAGTCGGATAAGCAGATCATCAGTGCACTGATTACGCTGGCTGCAGGTCTGGCAGGCGGCGTGACCGGCGGCAGTAGCGCCAGTGCGCTGGCCGGCGCTCAGGCAGGGAAGAATGCGGTTGAGAATAACTCGCTCAGTGACCTGAGAGATGCATTGGCGCAGGGTAAGATTTCTCAGCAGGTCGCGAAAGGATGCGTTGAAGCAGAAAATGACCGCTAAAAGAAGGAAAACTGTGCCGGGATGAGCGCGAAAGCGTGCTCGGTGAAGATGTACACTCAGCGTCAGGAAGAACTGAAAGATATCCTTTCAACGGGCGCAGATTTTATGCCGGTGGTCGGGACCATCAAAAGCGTAGATGAGGCACAATAGGCACTGGATTATCTTCTTGCTGCTGCCTCAGTGATCCCCGGAGAGCGCATTGCTTCCGGTGTTTTGAAAAATGTGGAAAAAGCTCTGGCTAAGGGCGATCACAATGAAGCATCCAAGCTGCTCAACTAGGCCAGCGATGAAATTTCTGGATATCTTCCTGGTCCATGGAAAATATCCGTTCCAACTTCTGGTGTTGGTGCTAGTGCCAAGTTCTCGGTAACTAATGCACAGGTTGGGAAAAAACTGGGTAAACATGTTGAAGATTTTGGTGGGAATGCATCAAATGCGGCTGATCGAGAACGTGTTTTAAATATCATAAATGATATAGGCTCTAATCCAGATAAAGTTGTTGCAGGGAAAATTGCAGGGCAAGTCGCTGGAGCAGGTGCCAGTCGTGGTGATGTATTCTTCAGAATAAAAGGAAATGATGTTGTTGTTACTAAACCAGATGGTAGTTTTATTACTATCCTTAAAGATGGTGTGTTAAATAACACCTCTGTAAAAAATGCACTGAAGGGGGCACCACAATGATGCTTTTTGGGGAGGGGTATCAAGAGCTGTTACGTAATATAGTCGGACAAAAATTTCAAAATGTCAATGGTCTGATATATGTTTATGACATTCCAGATTTAGGAGCGCCGCAACAACTTCAGCTTGTTTTTTTTAATGAAAATAAAAGTGTTGTGTTCAGGTGCGGACTGGATGGGGCTTCACTTGAACTAACTGATTCGCCAATGCAAGAAAATGATCTCGGAGGGT
This sequence comes from Pantoea sp. VS1, assembly GCF_002207995.1. NCBI lineage: Bacteria > Pseudomonadati > Pseudomonadota > Gammaproteobacteria > Enterobacterales > Erwiniaceae > Pantoea > Pantoea sp. VS1. The sequence continues at coordinate 65,602 of NZ_NHZE01000045.1, read as the reverse complement.
ATGGCAAAGAGATAATTATGGATTTGTCAAATTCATATTCGTTTCAGAAAATTATTGGAAAAACACTCTTACGATTTAACGTGATTTATTCTGAAATTGAACAAAAAGTGACTGGGGCAAAGTTAGCTTTTGATGAAGGACTTACTTTAATAATCATTAATCTTGGGGATGAAATTAAAGTTTTTGATTCTTTGCCAATGGAATATGAGCGAGACGAGAAAATTAATTACATTGATGTTTCATCTATATTTAAAAACAGCCTTCCCGACAGTTAATCTCTTAACCGTCTGTTTCTCCTGACTCTCAGCCTGCACCATCGCAGGCTTCTGAAGGGCGCCAGACATAACGCTGATTATGCGTGGTTCGTCCTCCTGAACTGTGCATAACCCTGCATTATGTTGAATAGCTGCAGGCAATTTACCCGGTGGGTGGGTTCTTCAACGGGGGAGGTAGCGTGTTCAGGCTAAAAAGGCGCGTCGGGGCAAAAAGTTGTCGCACCGGAAGTGCGGCAGGCAAAAACGTCGGTAATCAACGGAAAGTAACGGGAAAAATCGGCCTCGCCTCTGTAATCCGCGTCAGAGAAAGTTGTTGTTGAGAATAATGCGCTGAGTAAGGAAGATGATAAGCGCCACGGTCTGCGGCCAGTAGATATGATTGACATCATTCCACTGTTCAACGGGATTGCTAAAGTTCTTGATGATATTATTGGTTCAGTAGGTGGAGATTTTATAAATAACACTGTTGAGGATGAGGTTTATAAAAATGATAAGAAAAAATAAGCCTACAATATGGTTGTTGATTATAAGTATTGTATATATGGTCTTTTGCTGCTTAGTTTTTTCTCTTTGGCGCTGATAGCTGTTCAGCTAATCATTAGCCATAGAATTGCTGTTGAACAGTCAGATATTAAATATATTCTGATTGCGAGTATCATTGCAGGAACAGCCGCAGCTTTTAGATCATGGCTTTTTGCCAAAATAGATGAGCGTAAAGCCCGTTAATCTCCGCCCTCCAAACCTGCATAACCTCAGAAATCCCGGTCCTAAAAACCCGGGAGTTTTCATCTGTCACTCAGCCAGCGGCCGGATTATCAGCTGTCCGTGACCCCGCCTCTTCAAGCCAGTTACCCTTCAGGTTAAGGCTGGGGTAACAGCTGTAACGGGTGGTTCTGCCGGTGAGGCGGCACTCATGGCGGATACTGGTATATCCGACCTTAAGCTGGCGTAACGCTTTGGAAATGCTCACTTCTGGCTTAGTATCGTGCTCAGCCATATCAACTACTGAAAAAACCTTTATAAATGCACCGGGAGGGCAATAATGAGGAATGGTCAGGAAATTTATAAAGATATCGGTACTGTTTTATATAGTATCGCTCCCGATAAAGCTAAGAAGATCATTATGCGAGCAGAATTGTCACCGGAAAATGATCATTGTGAATATGAATATGATTATCTTGATGATGATGATAAAACTCAATGGTTAACGGCAGGTGGAAGGGCGAATACAGATATCCTTCATTATCTGGTAGAGCTTCGCAACTATTATATTGAAAACAATCTGACCAATGGCCGCCCTGCGTGGCATGGATGTGAAGTGACTTTGGATGTAAAAAAAATGAAACTAAATATAGACTTCCGCTACGACGATTAGCCATCAATGAGCCCGGCTTTCAAACCGGGATCTTCTTATTTTTTAGCCGTCAAATTTACCCACAATGCCCGTTCCCGCGCTTGATCACCGGCAGATTGCCAGTGTCGTTCAGCGCGCCGGGGAACGCCTTAAGTCACTGCTTCATCTTCGGCCTGTTGACGAATACCACGCCACATTTAGATAACACAAGAACTTATGAACATGAAACATACTTGTTAGTTCCAGAATCGAAAGTATTTTTTAACCCGCAAAAAAATAATGTAGTTGTGGTTGATAAAACAGGTAATTTTGTCAGTTGATGGAAGCTTGATCCTCAAACGAAACAGTATGATAACTTTATGGATAACGGGGTTTTAAGATGAGTCAATCACTTAAAAGCTATATTGATAGTTTTATATCGAGGGACATAACAGCTGGCTGCTTTGTGGACACTTATATGATTAAGTGGAAAACAGAACGTGATAATGAATTACTTGCACAGGATGATGATAATTTAAGTGAGTTACTATCCAGCGTATTTTGTATTGCTGATATGTATAACCCAGATAATGATCGTGAAGAATATGAATTTAATGAAAATCAACTTTGGTATGAAATAAATAAGCTAATAGCCGCTTATACAGATAACTAAAAGGAAATTCCGGCCATTGAGCCGGGATTTTTACATTATCAGTCCGCCGCCAGCCGGATAATCATCTGCCCCGGCGTGGTGATCATCTCGACCTTTTGCCCTGTCGCAAACCCCTGCTCAGCCATCCAGTGACCGCGCAGGTTAATGGACGGTCAAGGCCTGTGCTGCAGGTGATCGCGGATAAATCCCACGGTATAACGTCTTGATTTAGATGTGGACGTGTCGGTCTCTGACTTATGATGCGTGCCAGCCATAACCAGCTCCTCGTTAATTGCTTGCGGTCAGCGGGCTGGGATATTCGAGCACCACAGTTCCGCGCCTGTTAGCTAATCCGTTTACCCATCAAGTTATCCAGCATCTCAGAAATAAACTTCTGCTTCGTCATTGGCATCTGTCGGATCGCATCGATCTGCCTTTCCAGCCGTGGCACCAGTGCAATGGTTCGTGTGATAAGATCGCGGGCGGCAGCACGGCAGCACGGCAGCACGGCAGCACGGCAGCAGGCGCACCGGTGCGGTCAGCGGAGAGCTGATGGGTCAGTTGATCATGCATTCGATGTATCCGGGTAAAGAGGTCAGTGACCTGAAGGAGTCGGATAAGCAGATCATCAGTGCACTGAGTACCCTTGCTGCAGGTCTGGCAGGCGGCGTGACCGGCGGCAGTAGCGCCAGTGCGCTGGCCGGCGCTCAGGCAGGGAAGAATGCGGTTGAGAATAATTTCCTTGGTTCAACATCTTCAAAGAAACTCGACAAAGCCATTGAGAAAATTAAAAACGGCGATAAAACATTAGCTACCGCTAATGAGCTTATTAAGCTGGAAAATGCTGACAAACGCAGTGATGCGCTGGTTTCTAAATTTACCAAAGACCCTTCTCAGATGAGTGGTACTGAACGTGCTGAACTGGCTGGTTATCTGCGGGTTTATGCATCTGAGATGGAGAAGGAATACGGCCCCGCTGTCTCACAGGAACTGGTTAAAGGTCTGCTGTCCGGGCAGGATTACGTTAAACGTACACCTGATTCTGAAGCCATGTCTAAAGCTCAGAGTATTATGAATACCTGGGGCTATCACAAGTCGAATGCCAGCATAGGCGATGCGCCGTTGATGTTTGGAAGCAGTGTGCTGGGGCTTACGGTGAAAGGTATGGCTGCTAATGCAGCAATCGGTGTGGGAGTTAATGCTGGCGTTCAGCTTGCCGGAAAAGATCCGTTCAGTTATGTGGATGTGATTATGGCAGGGGTAACAGCGGCAGCAACGACGGGTAAAGGTATTATAGCTTCAACACCTATCAATATGGGCGGCACAGCAATTGGCAGTAGTATTAAGGGGGAAGAACCAACAAACGCTGTTGCAGGTGCTGGAGCGGGTACTGTTATTGGTGGTCTCGGAGGGGAAGTAATAAAAGGAGCCGCCTCAAAACTAGGAAAAGATGCTATATCTGATTTAACAGGTACAGTTATCGGGGGTTACATCAGTGAGAAAACAGGAAATGCTGTAAAAGATCTTCTCGATAAAAAGGATGATGCGAATGCTAAAAAATAACCTTATTACATTATCTAAGTTGATATTATGCTGCCTGGCTTTGTTTTTAGTTGCTGATACGGCAGTAGTACTTCTTGCATCATTAATTGTATATTTTAAAAAAGATTTTTTTTCATTCAGTTGGCAGGACGTTTTTTCATCCTTTTGTGAATCAGGATATGTTGGAGGCCTTATTTTAGGTGTTGGGATATGGATAAAGGTCACGTTAGAAGAACGTAAGGACCGAAAAAAGCCAGCCAAATAATTCTATAACAAAAATCCTGGCCTAAAAAAGGCCGGTATTTTTTTGTCTGCCAGTCAGAACCGCAGTTCAGTCTCAACCACCAGCCGCCCGCGCTCGACGGTAACGATAACGGACTGTCCGGTGTTAAAGCCGAGATCTTTGAGCCAGCGGCCCTTCAGTATGAGTTGCTGCTGCGGGTTGACCTTCATGCCATTGGGAGTGTAGCCGAGGGTGTAATGCCGTTGGGGTTCGTTTACTGCAGTTGCGCGGGGTTCTGCTTTAGAATCGCATTCAGCCTGCCGTAACGCTTTGGAAATGCTCACTTGTGGCTTAGTATCGTTCTCAGCCATGATTAACTACCTCTTATAGTTGGTTGTGGTTAGCAGGCTGGGGTGTTGGCGCACCTCAGTTCCGCGCCTGTTAGCTACTCCGTTTATCCATCACGTTATCCATCATCTCAGAAATAATCTTCTGCTTCGACATTGGTGTCAGTCGGATCGCATCGCTCTGCCTTTCCGGCCGAGGCACCAGTGCAATGGTTCGTGTGATAAGATCGCGGGCGGCAGGAAACAGCGCGGCAGAAAAACCCTTTGTTCGAGGTAAATTCTGTTCCTGGTTCGGGTGCTATTGAAAGCTTTCCAGCAGCCCTGTCGGCACTGGATTACCAGGCTGCAGCAATCGAAATTATCTCGGCTTCAGGTAATGTCACCGCTAAGTCATTCAAAGCCCCGTTCCTCACGCTGCGGTTACCAGCCCGCAATCCCTGACGTGCCGATCCACCCCGCAAATTTCCGCTCTCTGCCTGGTAAAGGCGCGCCTGCCTGACTACACCTTAAGCATCCTTGTTATCACTGTCCTTTCCGCTGTTTAAGCGGTTTTCAGCCTGCGCGCCGGCATCCTGACGCGCCGGCACCTTTAGCGGTCAGACATGAGCTCTGGCCTGATTCGGAGTGAATGATGAAGAGTCGCAACCTGACGCGATCGGCGGTCGCGTTTGCCACATTGAGTTGCCTGTGTGTGCCGTTTAACGCCCTGGCGTGGAATAACCTGACGGTATTCGGCGATAGCCTGAGCGATGGCGGTAATGTCGGGCGTTTTACTTATGATGGCGCGCAACATCAACTGTATGACGAGATCCTCGCTGCACAGTTCGGGCAAACGCTGCAGCCGTCGTCGCGCGGTGGCAGCAACTATGCGCAGGGCGGCGGCGTTACCGTGCCGGCGCTGGATGCCAGCCTCAATACGCAAGACCAGCTGGCTGCTTATCTGCAATCCACCGGCGGACGCGCAGATAGCAACGGACTGTATATTCACTGGGTAGGCGCTAACGATATCGCGGCGGCGGTGACCAATCCGCTCACCGCGCGCGAGACCATTAGCAACAGTGCCAGCGCAGCGGTGTCGCAAATCAAAACCCTGCTGGATGCCGGTGCGGGGGCGGTAATCGTGCCAAACGTGCCGCAGCTTGGCTCCACGCCTTTCATGGTGCAGGCGGTGCTGAGTGTGCTGGGCCCGGCGGCGCAGTCGGCGATGGTCGCGGCGTTTGCCTCGCTGGACAGCCATGCCACGCCCGACGTGGCTGCGCGCCAGCAGGCGGTGCGCGACGCATTCGATCAGGCCGCCGCACAGGTATCGACCATCCCGGCGCTGCGTGCCGCGCTGGCGCAGCAGCTGTTTTCGGCCTGGCAGTTGCTCAGCGAGCAGGTGACGGCCCTCTCCGATGGCTATAACCAGCAGGAAGAGGCCGGGCTGGTGGCGCTGAATGGCAACATTGTGCGTGCCGACATCGCCGGCCTGTTCAACGAGGTAATTGCCGATCCGCAACGCTATGGCCTGAGCAATACGCTGGGGATGGCCTGTCCGGTCGGCACCTCTGCCGCCGAATGTACCTCGTCAACACCCGGTTTCAGCAACGCGCAGGCCTATCTGTTTGCCGACCGGCTGCATCCCAGCCCGGCGGTACATGCCATGATCGCCGACTATATTCAATCGATCCTTGACGCACCTGCGCAGGTGGCGGCACTGGCACGGGCGCCGCTGATGCTGTCGCGGGATATGCAGAACACCCTCGACGGCCATTTACAGCAGCAGCGTCAGCAGCCGGCCAGCGCCGGTCAGGTTAGCGTGTTCGGCGGCTATGCCGGTCAGCATATTGATTATCGCGGCGACAGCTTGCTTAACGGCGACGCTGATACCGGCAGCCTGACGCTGGGATTGGGCTATCAGTTCACGGATAACTGGCAGGCGGGTCTGCTGTTGTCGAGCACCGCGCAGCACCAGCATCCTTCGGCGCACTATGATTACAAGCTGCGCGGCAATTTGCTGGCGCTGTATAGCCAGCTGACGCTGCTGGAGCAGGGCTGGATCAATGCGGATGTGCACTATGCCGATCTCGATTTTGACAGCATCGAACGTCGCATCAATATCGGCCCGGCAACGCGCACCGAACAGGGCAGCAGCAGCGGAAAAATGCTCGGGCTACGGGTGCAAACCGGCTGGGATCTGCCGATAGGCGAACACCTTTCCACCGGCCCGGTCGCCAGCTACGCACTGGATTATGTGCGGGCAGGGGGCTACAGCGAAAACGGCAGCAGCAGTACCGCCATGCGCTTTTCCGATCAAACCCTGCATTCGCAAATCGGCGCGCTTGGCTGGCGTATCGACAGCAAACAGTGGCCGGTGAATCCGTGGGCGCAGCTCAGTTATAACCACCAGTTTGGTGATACGCAGAACGCGGTGCGCGCCGGGCTGAAGTCAACGCAGACCGGCTTTGTACGCAGCGTCAGTGCCGGTGATAAAAACTGGCTGGATATGTCGCTGGGGGCCAGCGTGCCGCTGGGTGAAACGGTCAACGCCTTTGCCGGGGTTTCTGCGGTCGGTGGCAACAGCGCCTATCATCAGCTGAGCTGGAATATTGGCCTGAACGCGACATTTTGATAACGGCGCGCCAGTCGGAAATTTTCACTGGCGCGTTATCTCGCGTAAAAAATTAAACTGATGATCGCGGGAAATATTTCGATAATTCAAGCCATTCTTCTTCGTAAGTCAAATTAATCAGAACGTTCGTACCGGCGATTACCACAATTATTCTGCGATAAATCTGTAAAACGTAATTTTGTCGCTTCGCTTTCCTTCCGGAATCATATCGTTATTCTGTTCCGGCAAATCACCCCGCTGAAAAGCTCCCGTATAAACTGGCATAGATCAATATATTAATTTTCAATCACTTATACTGCTGATGCTCTGTCGTATTACGTTAATAATTTATGGGGAACACCATGGCGAATATATCTGGCACCACCAGCACTACCACACCATCTGCCACCGGGACGGTGATTCAATTACATACCATTGACGATTTACGTAAACAGGAACCTGTTTCGATTGGCGAAATTGCGTCGGTTCTGGAATACAGCCGTGGCAGTCGGATGGGCGGCGGCGTGTTTGTCTACGATGCCACCGACAACAGCACGCCCGATGACGGCGGGCTGAATTTCGTGACGTCCGGTAAAAAGCGCTGGAAAAGAGTGGTCCTCGATTATAGCGCGGTCACGGTGGTGGATTTTGGCGCGATAGCTGATGGCACCACCGATTGTATTGATGCGGTGATCCGCATGTTTAAATGGTCGCAGCGTGTATTACCCTCCGCGGGCATTCGCTTTACTGCCGGTGAGTTCAGCCTGTCCGGCTTTGATTTAGCGAAAGTGCTGGGCAGCGACAGAGAGATTAACCGCTTTAAAATTTCCGGCGCGCCGGTCAACTTCGGTTATTTCCCCACCACCACGCTGAAATTTAACTGGGGACCGAAACCGCGCAAAACTCATTTCTTTAGCGTGCGCGCACGCTATGTGGAGATCTCCGGCTTTGTGGTGAAAGGCATGAGTTCTGACAGCGGCGAAGACGGCGGCACGGCGTTTAATAATGTCGGCTTCTTTACCAACAGTATTATCGGTGGCCAGTTTCTGCGCGTCAGCAGTATGGAGTTTCGCTACCTCGGCGGGCGGGCGCTGGAACTGATTGATACGCTGGACTGTAAAATCGATCAGTTTTATTCACGTGGCTGTCAGGGCAGTATTGTCTATGCGCGCTGGTCCGACCGGGAACAGGGTGCCTGGGATCATTCGACCGCCATTGAACTCTCCAACTTTAATTTGCAGCGCAGCACCAGACAGCCGGTGTTCGATCTGCCGCGCTGCACGCAATCGTTTATTCGCAATGGCTGGATCGAGCACTCCGAATTTGCCGGCGATCTCACCAATGGTCAGTGGACCATTGAAGGGCTGGTGATTGAATCGACGCAAAATCCCATGAAAATGGGCTACTGCCGCGCGATGATTATTCAGAAAAGCGTGCACCGCGATAGCGCGGGCTTTGACTTCAGCAAAGAGGGTATTGAGCCCTGGACGCTGCTGGCCGAGGGCGACCGTGGCGTGATGGAGATTTCCGATCTTGGCGCGATCATTCAGGGATCGCTGAGTTATGACTTCACCACCTCGCAGCATCACATGGATAACCGTGGCAAAGACGCGAAATGGTTTTACGTCGGCGAATTTAATTTTTCCGACGCTACCTCACAAATTCACGTTCGCATTCTCGGCAGCGCGCAGTATGTTTCCCAGTCGGAAACGCAAACCGATTACAGCTACCGGACACCGGAGGGCGTGGCGCATATTTATCTGCAGGCGCGCAACGACGATAACACCATTGGCAGCTGGCACAGCGAAGGCTCCTCACCCGTAATTAAGGTGCATATTGAGGGCAAAGGCGCACACACCAAACTGTACGTTAAAATTCCGGCCTATACCGGCTTCTCAATTGCGCTGGTGGAAACCAACGGGCGCGATCGCTATCAGTCCGGTCAGTGTTTTATTTTCCGCAAAAGTTTTACCGCCTGCAGTGCGGAAGAAGCCACGGCACTGGATAACCAGCCGGTCGTCGCCTTTGAGCAGCACTGGGTGGGCAATAAAGATGTCGGCTTTGGCTACAACAATAATAAAGAACTGCTGCTGCGTGGGCCGTTTTTTGAACGGCAGGAGCAGGATGCCACGGGGAAGTGGATCACCCGCCGTTTCCTGAAAGTCCGCGTGAACGGTGTGCCGCGTAGTATTGAATTACTCGATCCGGATAACCCGCGCTAACGCTTCAGGCCAGCAGTATTCCTCTGCTGGCCTGAATAATTCATTTTCCCCAGCGCTGACGTAAATAATCGACCGCCTGCTGCGTCTGCGGCTGATTAAGATAATCTTCGCGAAACAGAATGGTGCCGTCGATGTGCGGCAGTGATTCATTCAGATCGAGCTGTTTTTTCAGTTCGGGAACGCCGCCCTGAACCGTCCAGTCCGGCTCACTTTTTGAAGCTTCACCCACCTTATACAGCGCCACGCCGATGTACAGCCGGGTGTGCGTTGGCTGTACCACATTGGCCCACCAGCGCGCCAGGACGTCATAGCGCGCAGCCTGGCGGGCAAACGGCCAGTAGAGCTGCGGCGCGATGTAATCCAGCAGGCCAAGCTGCACCCAGCGGCGCGTGTCGGCATAGGCTTCATCATAAGCCGCCGCACCGCGCGTATCGGAGCCGGCCGCATCATGCGACAGATTGCGCCAGACACCCGCCGGGCTGACGCCGAACTCAACGCCAGGCTTGAGCTGTTTAATCGTGCGGGAAACCTGTTCGATCAGCAGCTGGGTATTGTGCCGCCGCCAGTCGGCTTTGCTGGCAAAGCCCGCGCCGTACTGGCGGAAGGTGGCGCTGTCATTGAGCGGCGATGCTGCGGTTTCCGTATAGAAATAGTCATCAAACTGAACGCCATCAATGGCGTAGTTTGACACCACTTCCGCCACGATGCTGGTGATCCAGTCGCGCGCCGCCGGAATGCCCGGATCGAGCACGAAGCGGTCGCTGGCGGTGCGGATCCAGTCGCGATGCAGCACAAACACGCTGGCCGGCTGCAGCTGGAGCGTGTTGTTTAACGCCGTCACGGTCGCAGGTTTGGTATTGGTCGACACGCGATAAGGATTAAACCATGCATGCACCTTCATACCGCGTTTGTGCGCCTCGTCGAGGATAAATTGCAGCGGATCGTAACCCGGATCCTGCCCGATGTTGCCGGTAAGGGTATCGGACCATGGCAGGATACGCGAACGCCACAGGGCGCTGCCATCGGGCTTCACCTGGAAAAATACCGTGTTAATCCCCAGGCTGTGCAGCTTATCCAGTTTGGCCGTCAGCGCCTGCTGCTGCTGGCGAATACGCAGCGCCGGGCTGGCTGTGACGGAGGATATCGGCGGCCAGTCGAGGCGCGACACCGTAGTGAGCCAGACGCCGCGCACTGGTTCAGTCTGCGCTGCGGGTTTAGCCGGAACAGGAGGTTTAGTCGGCGACGGAAACGGGGTGACCAGCGATTTTGGCGGCTCCGAGGCGCAGCTGGCCAGCAACAGCACGGCAGACAGCAGACGGGCGACGCGTTTAATGTGGGTAACAGAGAGGTAACGCGCTGAACAGGCTATGATAAACTCCGTTTCTTGTAGTCCGTTATTCGCAGGCGTTCATTCTCTGATCCTCAGACATAATGTCAAGACATTGGCTGAGATGAATGCTGCCGCGGAGATGTCACGCGTCCCGCATCTTACAGGAGTTCTCACTATGCAATACGAAGACCTTTATCGCCGCATTGGCCAGATCATTTTTAGCTGTGGCCCCGACGGCGCGCAGGTGCTGGTGGTGCAGGCGGAGCTGTTTGCCGATGAGGAGGGCGGGCAGTTTCAGTTTAACTACCTTGATGAAAACGGCGAACCGGACTGGTTCGAGCCGGACGCGCGCGCGATTGGCGATCTCAGTGCCGCGCTGAAAGACTTTCAGCAATACTTTATCGAACATGAGATGACTGAAGGGCAGCCGGTGTGGACGCACTGCACCGTGACGATTAACGTGGCGGATGAGTCGATCAGTATTGATGTGCAGTAACGGCAGGCTTCCTTGCCCGTCATGGCGAGCGTTACGAACGCAGCGCTACCATCTCCTCGCTGTTTTTACGCGCCGCGCGCTTGCGGTGCACAATCTGGCTGGCGACCAGCACCAGCAGCGTTAACAGCCCGGTGGCGATAATTTCTGAACGATGCTGTGCATTGAACAGCATTGACGTCAGTACGCCGACTATGAACACCATGGTGGCCCACGTCAGACCCGGGAACAGCCACATGCGATAGCTGAGCTGCTCGCCGCGCGCCTCGCGCTTTTTCCGCAGCACCAGATGCGAAGCGGCGATGACCAGATAAACCAGCAGCGCAATGGCGCCGGAGCTGGCAAGCAGGAACTCAAACACCGCGCTTGGCGCCAGATAGTTGGCGATCACCGCCAGAAATGCTGCGGCGGTAGACATCAGCACTGCGACCCACGGCGTGCCGCTGCGCGTGGTGCGCGAGGCCACCGCTGGCGCATCCTGACGACGCGACAGGGAATAGAGCATGCGCGACGCGGTATAAAGCGCAGAATTGAGACAGCTGCATACCGCGATCAGCACCACCACATCGACAATCTGCCGGGCATACGGCACGTTCATCATCTCCATCGCCGTCTGGTAAGACCCGGCTTTCATCAGCGACGGCGTGTTCCACGGCACCAGCGCCACCACCAGAAAGATCGACAGCAGATAAAACAGCGCAATACGCCAGATCACCGAGTTGGTGGCGTGGGTGATTTGCTTGCGCGGTTCGTTAGATTCGGCGGCGGCAATGGTGACGATTTCCGTGCCCATGAAAGAGAACATGGTGGTGAGAATGGCGGCGAGCACGGCACTGATACCGTTAGGCATGAAACCGTGAGTGTCGTACAGGTGTGAAATACCCTGCGTGCTGCTGCCGGGCAACAGGCCAAACAGCGCCAGGCTGCCGGCACCAAGAAAGGCGACGATAGCCACCACTTTCAGCAGCGCGAACCAGAACTCAAACTCACCGTAGTTTTTCACGCTGAACAGGTTGCTGATGGTCAGGAAGCTGGTGATTGCCAGCGTGTATTCCCACACCGCCACCTGCGGGAACCAGCCGTGCAGGATGGTGCCGGCGGCGTTGGCCTCCAGCGGGATCACCAGTACCCAGAACCACCAGTAAAGCCAGCCGATGGTAAAGCCGGCCCAGCGGCCAAGAGACTTGTCGGCGTAGGTGGAGAAGGAACCGGAGTCCGGTGAGGCGACCGCCATCTCCGCCAGCATGCGCATAATCAGCACCACCAGCGCGCCGGCGGCGATATAGGCCAGCAGCACCGCCGGTCCGGCTTCGGCAATCGCATGGCCGGAACCGACGAACAGCCCGGCGCCAATCACTCCGGCAATCGACAGCATGCGCACGTGGCGGGGTTTCAGGCTTTGTGCCAGTACATCGGCATTCTGAGCAGTCATCAATATCTCTCCAGATCGTCTCTCAGGCGGGGCAGGCCCCGCCTGTTATGCAGGTGAAACTTGCCTGCGCGCGGCAGGCAAGCGATCGGACAATGGGTGGAACGCTAAGGCTGGCTGAGCAGGCTGTCGAGAATATCCAGCGCCTGACGGAACTGGGCATCCGGAATGGTGAGCGGATAGAGGAAGCGGATCACGTTACCCTGCGGGCCACAGGTCAGCAGCAGCAGACCGCGTGCCATCGCCTGTTGCTGCAGCGCCTGCGCCTGCTGCGCGCTGGCAAACTCCACGGCTACCATTGAGCCCAGCGCACGCACGTCGGTAATCGACGCGTTAGCGCGGCGCGCGCGGTGCAGCAGTTCGCTCAGCGTAGCGCCCAGGTCGCTGGCGCGCTGGCACAGCTGCTCTTCGTCGATGACATCCAGCACCGCATGCGCGGCGGCAATCGACAGCGGATTGCCGGCGTAAGTACCGCCCAGCCCGCCCGGACCGGGCGCATCCATGATGTCAGCACGACCGCTCACCGCCGACAGCGGCATGCCGCCCGCCAGGCTTTTCGCCATGGTGATGAGATCGGGCTGCACGCTGTAATGTTCCATGGCAAACAGCTTGCCGGTGCGGCCAAATCCACTCTGTACCTCATCGGCAATCAGCAGAATGCCGTGCTCATCGGCCAGCGCGCGCAGCTGCGTAAGAAACTCTGCCGGCGCGATGTGAAAACCGCCTTCACCCTGCACCGGTTCCAGTACGATGGCGGCCACATCCTGCGGCGCGATGTCGTGGCTGAACAGATCGTGCAGGCTGGCGATAGCGTCCTCAACGCTGATGCCGGTCACTGCGTTAGGGTAGCGGGCGTGAAACACCGAGGCCGGCATCGGGCCAAAATCGCGCTTGTAAGGTGCCACTTTGCCGGTCATCGCCATGGTCATGAAAGTGCGGCCGTGAAAGGCGTTACCGAAGGTGATAATGCCGTGACGACGGGTAGCGGCGCGCGCCACTTTAACCGCATTCTCTACCGCTTCAGCGCCGGTGGTGAAAAAAGCGGTTTTGGCTTTACCGGCAATTGGCACCCGCTGATTGATGCGTTCCGCCAGCGCCACATAGCTCTCATACGGCGTGACCTGGAACGCGGTATGGGTGAATTTTGCTAACTGATCGGCAATGGCCTGCACGATACGCGGATGACGGTGGCCGGTGTTGAGCACCGCGATGCCGCCGGCGAAATCAATCCAGCTATTGCCCTCAACGTCACGCAGCGTGGCGTTTTCGGCCTGATCGACATACCACTGACAAAGATTACCGGTGCCGCGCGGCAGCGCGTCATCTTTGCGTTGTTGCAACTGGCTGTTTTTACCTTCCATAACCTTTCCTTAGCGATAAGCGTCTTTACAAATCACGACAAACACGCTTATTTATGCCTGCACTGAGCGCGGTTGCCAGAGCCAATTTCACTGAGAAGGATGGAGCCAATTGCGGAGTTTGTACGCCGATCATGTATTGGAACGACTACAGTTTGTCGCGGAAGGCACGCTGCAGCAGCGCCTGCTGCACTGCATGCAGGCGGCGATTGTAGAGGGCATTTTCCCGCGCGGCTCACGCCTGCCAGCGACGCGTGATTTAGCGCGCGAGCTGGCGGTGTCGCGCAATACGGTGCTCAACGTCTATGAAAATCTGGTCGCGCAGGGATATGTCAGCGCGCGCACCGGCAGCGGCACCTGGATTGCTGAAAACCTGCCGGAAGGGTGCCTCAACAGCACGCCGGCGCTGCCGCTCAGTGAACCCCTGATGAGTAAACCGGCGGCGATTTCAAAACGCGGCGCCACGCTGCTCGGTCACGCCAATGCCTCGCCTTATCAGTGGGGTGCGTTTGTGCCCGGCGCGCCGGATGTGCGTGAGTTTCCACATAAGTTGTTTAGCCAGATTCAGTCGCGGCTGAATCGCGAACCTGACATCGAGCGGCTGATTTACAGCAGCAACGGCGGCTGCCCGCAGCTGCGCCAGGCGCTGGCTGAGTATCTCAGCGTGGCGCGCTCGGTGCGTGCCGACGCCGATCAAATCATCATTACTGAAGGCATTCATCAGGCGGTGGATCTGGTGACGCGCGTGCTGTGCGACGCGGGCGATCCGGTGTGGATCGAGGAGCCAGGTTACTGGGGCACACGCAACCTGTTACGCATCAACGGACTAAAAATTCAGGCCAAAGCGGTGGATGAACAGGGCATTATCCCGGAGCTGGCACCGCGCAGCAAAGCGCCGAAGATGATTTTTGTGACACCGTCACACCAGTATCCGCTGGGTGTGCATCTCAGTCTGGAGCGGCGCAGGCAACTGCTCGACCTGGCGCGCAAACACAAAAGCTGGCTGGTGGAAGATGACTATGACAGCGAATTTCGCTTCGCCGGCCAGCCATTTCCCTCGCTGCAGGGCTTTGAGCCGGATGCGCCAGTGATCTACATGGGCACTTTCAGTAAAACGCTCTATCCCGCGCTGCGTCTCGGCTATCTGGTGGTACCAAAATCGCTGGCACAGCCGCTGCGCGTGGCGGCGGCCGAACTCTATCGCGGCGGGCATCTGCTGGTGCAGCGCGCGCTGGCGGAATTCATCCAGAAAGGCCACTACATGACGCACATCCGGCGCATGCGCAAACTCTATAGTCAGCGCCGGCGCTTTATGATGACGCTGATTGAGCGCTACCTGGGCGCGGCCTTTATGCCGGTGGTCAATCATGAAGCCGGGCTGCATCTGGTGCTGAATCTGCCTCCGGGCTGCGATGATGTGGCGATTGCCGCGCTGGCGCTGCGACGCGGCGTGAAGGTGCGGCCGCTGTCGCAATACTATATGCATCCGCAGGAGCGACGCGGTCTGCTGCTCGGTTACGCCTGCGTGGATGAGCGCCAGTGTCAGGATGCGTTTGGTGTGCTCAAAGCCTGCCTGGTGGAAGCGGGCATCGCCGGGCGGGGATAGCCCCGGCGTGTGCCTTACGCCCGGCCAATGCTGTCCAGTTGCGCAACCACCTCCGGGCTCAGCGTCAGCGCCGCGCTGGCCAGATTTTGCTGCAGATGCTGCGGCGAGGAGGTGCCGGGAATCAGCAGAATATTATCTGAGCGTTGCAACAGCCAGGCGAGCGCCACCTGCAGCGTACTGGCGTTGAGCGTGCTGGCCACCGCGCTGAGCTGTTCCGACTGCAGCGGCGAAAAACCGCCGAGCGGAAAGAACGGCACGTAGGGAGTGCCCTGCGCGGCCAGCTGGTCGATCAGCGCATCATCCTGACGATTGGCGAGATTATACAGATTCTGTACGCAGGCAATCGGCGTCATCTGCTGTGCCTGCACCACCTGACTGGCGGTCACGTTACTCAGGCCAATGTGCCGAATCAGGCCACGTTGTTGCAACTTAATCATCGCCTCGATTTGCGGCTCCAGCGATCCTTCTGCTGGCCCATGAACGCTCAGCATCGAGCGTAAATTGACGACCTCCAGCACGTCGAGCCCCAGATTACGCAGGTTATCTTCAACCGCCTGCGTCAGTTCCTCCGGCGTGCTGGCGGGCAGCCTGCCGCCTTTTGCATCACGTCGGGCACCCACTTTGGTCACCAGCACCAGATCGTCGGGGTAAGGATAGAGCGCTTTTTTGATCAGCTGATTGGTGATGTGCGGGCCGTAAAAATCACTGGTGTCGATGTGATTCACACCGGCAGCCACGGCATCGCGCAGCACCTGTAGCGCGCGGGCTTCATCTTTCGGCGGGCCAAATACGCCGGGACCGGCCAGCTGCATGGCACCGTAGCCGAGACGGGCAACCTGACGGTCGCCCAGTGTGTAAGTGGTGGTGGCCTGTGACATGTAAACCTCCTTCATCGGATAGTGTTTAAATTGTAATCACAACGGTGCTGTGCGACTATCCGTGTAAATCAGGACAGACTGTACGGAGTGACGCACAATGGCGCTGGATATGGCGTTGCTGCATGCGGTAGTGGCGGTGGCAAAAGCTGGTGGATTTCGCGAAGCGGCGCGCATGAGCGGCAGCAATCCGTCGCGTTTGAGTGATGCGGTGCGCCGCGCCGAAGAGCAACTGGGCGTTCGGCTGTTCAATCGCACCACGCGAACGGTGGTACTGACCGAAGCGGGCCGGGCGCTGATGTCACGGCTGCTGCCCGCCATGAACGAAGTGGATGCGGCGCTGGATGCCCTGAACACGTTTCGTGACACGCCGGGCGGCACGCTGCGACTCAACGTGCCGGTCAGCGCGGCGCGGCTGGTATTACCGGCGATTGTGCCGGGATTTTTGCAGCGCTATCCGGACATCCGGCTGGAGATCGTGGCGGAAAGTAATGTGCAGGACATTTTTCGCGACAGCTGCGATGCCGGTATCCGTTACGACGATCATCTGGAGCAGGATATGGTGGCGCTGCCGATTGGTCCGCGCGTGCAGCGCTTTGCCGCGGCCGCGGCGCCGGCCTATCTGGCGGCTTATGGTACGCCGCAGCATCCGCGCGACCTGATGCAGCATCGCTGTCTGTATGGTCGTTATGCCACCGGGGTGACGGCCGAATGGGAGTTCAGCCGCGGCGCGGAACGCATCACGCTACAGCCGCAGGGGCCGCTGATTTGCAGCATCGGTGCGGCGATGGAGCTGACGGTGTCGACAGCCATCGCCGGTGCCGGCGTGGTCTATCTGTTTGAGGACTGGCTGAAGCCGGCGCTGGCCAACGGCAGTCTGCAACCGATTCTTGCCGACTGGTGGCTCAGCTTTCCCGGCCTGTGGCTGTATTACAACGATCGTCGGCTGATCCCGGCACCGCTGCAGGCGTTTCTCAGCTGGATACGCGAACTCAATGCGACGCCGGGTTGACCAGCAGCCCGGAAACCAGCAGCCGGAAGGCCTGCACCGCACGGGGCAGCGCCGCGACCGGCTCATCGGCAGCGGCAATCCACAGCGCGGCATTGAGCGCGGCGCCGTTGACCAGCTGCGCCGCCGCTTCGGTATCGACCGGTTTCACCGTACCTTCCTCAATCAGCTCCGCCAGCATGGCGGCGGTGGTGCGCAGACAGGCGGTCTGATTAGGCCAGCGCGACGGATCGCCCAGCACCGCCGGGCCGTCCAGCAGCATGATGCGCTGGACTTCCGGCTCCAGCGACATCTCGATATAGGTAATGGCTTCCGCCAGAAACGCGTGCCAGCGAGTGTGATACTGCTGTCCGGCTGCGCGCATCTGCTCAAGAATCTCGCCATCAATCTGGTCAATGACCGCCTGTAGTAACCCTTTCTTATCGCCAAAATTATGGTACAGCGCACCGCGCGTCAGCCCGGCGGCTGCCGTGAGGTCATCCATTGACGCTTCGCTGTAACCCTTCTGCGCAAACGCGCGTCGTGCAGCGGCAATCAGTTTGCCGCGCGTCTCTTCCACCTGGTCTGCCCGTCGTCTGGCTGCCATCGCTGTTCCTTAAATTTTTGCATTGACATACGCCGCGTATGTAAAACATAGTAATACATACGCGGCGTATGTTAAAGCGAAAGCGGGCATAGCTAACCCGCTTTCTTCTCTCATCTTCAGGAGTACGATTATGAACAAACGCGATGCTGTTTTTCCAGCGGGCCGTCAGGCGTTGTACAACATCAATAAATACTCTGCGGCGATTCGTTCCGGCGACCTGCTGTTTGTTTCCGGCCAGGTGGGCAGCCGGGATGATGGCACCGCCGAGCCCGATTTTACGCGTCAGGTTAATCAGGCGTTCACCAATCTCGCGGCGGTGCTGAAGGCCGCCGGTTGCAGTTTCGATGATGTAGTTGACGTCACCACGTTTCATACCGATCCGGAAGCGCAGTTCGCCACGGTGAACGAAGTCCGGCTGCGCTTCTTCGGCGATGAGCCTTATCCCAACTGGACGGCGGTGGGCGTCAACTGGCTGGCGGGCTACGATTTCGAAATCAAGGTAATTGCGCGCATTCCGCAGTGAGCCAGCGTGCGGCGATCTGTTTTTAACCTATAAAAAAAGCCGCTAACCGTTGCCGGTTAGCGGCTTGTTCACTTCACGCCTAATCAGGCGCTCAGCAGTTGATCAGCAGTTTTTTCTACCAGCGCCAGCAGCAGCTTGATGTCTTCCAGCGTGACGGTCGGGTTCAGCAGCGTCAGCTTCAGGCAGGTCACGCCTGCATGCTCGGTCACACCGACGTTAGCGCGGCCAGATTCCAGCAGCGCATCGCCGATACGCTGGTTGAACAGGGCGATCTGCGCGCTGTCGCTCAGCTGTTCTGGACGATAGCGGAACAGCACGCTGGCCAGCTGTGGCTGCATTACCAGTTCCAGACGCGGCTCAGATTCAACGAACTGCGCGACGTCCTGTGCCAGGCTCACGCCGTGGTCGATAATCGCGGCGTACTGTTTCTGACCCAGCGCTTCCAGACCCATCCACAGTTTCAGCGCATCGAAACGACGCGTGGTCTGCAGTGATTTGGACACCAGGTTCGGCACGCCAGCTTCTTCATCGAACTCGGAGTTCAGGTAAGCCGCCTGATAACGCATCAGCTCATAGTGACGCGCGTCTTTCAGCAGGAACGCGCCGCAACTGATGGTCTGGAAGTATTGTTTGTGGAAGTCGAGGGTGACGGAATCCACCAGCTCCAGACCATCCAGGTAATGACGATACTTTTCAGACAGCAGCAGCGCACCGCCCCAGGCCGCATCCACGTGCACCCAGATGTTGTGCTCAGCGGCAATGGCTGCGATTTCACGCAGCGGATCGATGGCGCCGGCATCGGTGGTGCCTGCCGTCGCGACGATCGCCAGGATCTGTTCGCCGTTGGCTTCAGCCTGCGCCAGTTTGGCTTTCAGGTCATTCACGTCCATACGGGCGAACTGATCCGATTTCACCTGCACCACAGACTGATAGCCGTGACCCAGCAGCGCCATGTTCTTCTGCACGGAGAAGTGGGCGTTTTCTGAGCACAGCACTTTAATCTTGCGCAGATCGCCAGTGATGCCGTGCTGCTGCACGGAATGGCCCTGACGCGCATAGAAAGCGTCACGTGCCAGCATCAGGCCCATCAGGTTGCTCTGCGTACCGCCGCTGGTGAACACGCCCGCATCACCGGCCGGATAGCCAACCTGCGCACGCAGCCACTCAATCAGTTTGATTTCAATAATGGTGGCAGAAGGGCTCTGATCCCACGAATCCATGCTCTGGTTAGTGGCGTTGATCAGCACTTCAGCCGCCTGGCTTACCACCAGGCTTGGACAGTGCAGGTGCGCAACGCACTGCGGATGGTGCACCGACAGACTGTCTTTTAAGAAATATTCAATCGCACGTTCAATCGCGGCCTGGTTGCCCAGGCCGTTTGGATTGAAGTCGAGCGTGATACGCTCGCGCAGTTCGGCAACCGTTTTGCCCTGGTACATCTCAGGCTGTTGCAGCCACTGCACAACCGCGGCGCTGCTCTGGGCAATCGCCTGCTGGTACGCCTCAATGCTCGGGGCCGAGGCGGCCAGAATCGGGTTTACTTCGGACATTTACTCTTCCAGTCAAACAGGTTTGACGCCAGCGCCCAGCAGCGCCTGCTCAAATTTATCCAGGAACACGGCCAGCTCTTCGTTGCTGATCAGCAGTGATGGCAGCAGGCGCAGTACCGCACCGTGACGACCGCCACGCTCCAGAATCAGACCGGCTTCGAAGCATTTTTTCTGCAGCAGTGCAGAGAGTTCGCCGTCGGCCGGGAAGCTGCCCATGTGGTCAGCTGGCTCGTGTGGCTTAACGATTTCGATACCGATCATCATCCCGAGGCCGCGTACGTGACCAATAACCGGGAAGCGTTTCGCCATCGCGTTCAGCTGGGCTTTCAGCCATTCACCCTGTTCTGCTACTTTGCCGGCGATGTTCTGCTCGGTCAGGATCTTCAGCGTCGCCAGACCGGTTGCCATCGCCAGCTGATTGCCACGGAAGGTACCGGTGTGGTGGCCAGGTGACCAGGCGTCAAACTGCTTTTTGATACCCAGCACGGCCAGAGGCAGACCGCCGCCCACCGCTTTAGACATCACGATGATGTCTGGCTCAATGCCCGCGTGTTCGAAGGCAAAGAACTTACCGGTACGAGCAAAGCCAGCCTGGACTTCGTCGAGGATCAGCAGAATGCCGTGTTCCTGGGTCACTTTGCGGATGCGCTGCAACCACTCAACCGGCGCCGGGTTCACGCCGCCTTCACCCTGTACCGCTTCGAGGATCACGGCCGCAGGCTTACGCACGCCGCTTTCAACGTCATTGATCAGGTTTTCGAAGTAGTAGGTCAGGGCTTTGACGCCAGCTTCGCCGCCTAGGCCCAGCGGGCAACGGTACAGGTGCGGGTAAGGCATGAACTGTACTTCTGGCATCATGCCGTCAACCGCTTCTTTCGGCGACAGGTTGCCGGTCACGGACAGCGCGCCGTGCGTCATCCCGTGGTAACCGCCAGAGAAGCTGATTACGCCGCTGCGGCCGGTGACTTTTTTCGCCAGCTTCAGCGCCGCTTCAACGGCATCAGCACCGGATGGACCGGTGAACTGCAGGCAGTACTCTTTACCCTGACCTGGCAGTAGCGAGAGCAGAGATTCGGAGAACTGATCTTTCAGAGGCGTTGTCAGATCAAGAGTATGTAACGGCAAGCCGCTGGTAATGACATTTTGGATGCTCTGCAGAACATCAGGATGGTTATGACCAAGTGCCAGCGTCCCTGCGCCAGCCAGACAGTCAAGATATTGTTTGTTTTCAACATCCGTAATCCACACGCCATTGGCTTTGGCAATCGCTAAAGGCAACTTGCGCGGGTAACTCCTGACGTTTGATTCAAACTCAGCCTGACGGGCTAAGAATGCGTCGTTGTTTCCGTTGAATGAGTTGGCACCAAAAGTATCAATACGGACTTTATCCGTCATCATATCTCTCCTTCAACCGGGGCTCGAACAGGCTGGCCGATTGACTAGTTGAACAAAAAAGTATCAGTGGCTCAAAAAACGCGGCCAATATAGAGCCTTTTGACGCACATCACAATGATTAATTTTGTTTAGAATTGTTTATTCTTTTCATATAGGAATCAGGATGTTGGACAGAAACTGGCCACTTATTTTAGCGCCGCGATATGAACAGGCGATTAAATAATCGTGTGAATAAAAAGACTTATGCCCGCCAGTGCCAGCCACGGACCAAAGGGCAGCACGTGATACAGCTCGCGTTGCCAGCCTAATCGGGCAAGCAGAACAAACAAAATTGCGCCTGTGCAAGCCAGTAACAGCACAAAGGGTAAAAGCGCCCAGCCGAGCCAGGCACCCAGCGCAGCCAGCAGTTTGGCGTCTCCGCCACCGAGGCCGGGGCGCTTTTTTATCAGCTGATAGAGTCCACCCACTAGCCACAGCGCGCTGTATCCCGCTACTGCGCCGAACACCGCGTCATGCAGCGTTCCGGGCAGCCAGTGCAGCGCTTTAAGCAACAGACCCAGCCACAGCAGCGAGAGGGTGAGAGCGTCCGGCAACAGCAGATGCTCAATGTCGATGAGGGTTAGCGCCAGCAGAATCCAGGCGAGCAGCAGGGCGGCAGGCAGGCGGCTATCGGGCGGCAGCAGCCAGGCCAGCGCCAGGCTGATCGCGGCGGTGAGCAGTTCCGTCAGCGGGTAGCGCAGGCTCACCGGGTGGTGGCAGTAGCGACAGCGTCCGCGCAATAGCAGCCAGCTCAGCAGCGGCAGCATATCGATCGCGCGCAGCGTGTTCTGGCAGTGTGGGCAGTGCGAGCGCGGCAGCAGCAGGGGAATGCCGGGTTGCGGGTTCATTACCTGCTGTGGCAGGCGATAAATGACTACGTTGAGAAAGCTGCCGACGCACAGCGCCAGCAGTGTACCGATCAGCCAGTAAGCGATTTCCATGAGGTTTTCTCCTGCTGTCCATGCAGCGTTGGGTTTTTCTGTCGCCACGAATGGCGATCGTGCAGATCATGGCGCGGTTACCGTGGGAGCGCATTGATGCGTACCGGTGTAAGCGGGGCGATTTTTTGCCAGGTTGCACGACAGGTTGGCATAAAGGTGCCGCGTAACCTGTTTGCGCGATAAATCGCGCCGCTACGGATTTGTGCGGTTTGACGGCAGAGGTCGCCATAAATGGCGACCCTACAGGTTTCGCCGGGCGCGTATTTATACGCACCGCGAAATCGCGCCGCTACCAGTTCTGTGCGGTTTGGCGACCCTACAAAACCTGTAGGGTGCGCATTTATGCGCACCGCGATCTGTCGCCAACCCTGGCCGGTGTGCGAGAGGCACAATACGCCGGTGGAGACGGCGTGGCGAGCAGCAAAGCGGCGTTGCAGCGATTTGCTGCAGGATTTACGAGCGGGTTCCAGAGAACAGAGGAGATATAAGCGGGGGATGCCTGAATGCTGTGGGCAGGCAATGACCTAATCGATGCGAAGACAGGCAAAAATCCAATCGATGGGCCAGCTGAGACTGGCAACATTCTAACCAATACGCCAGCGGAGACAGATACTAATCCAATCAATGAGCCAGCGAATTTACTGGCTCTGTTTAAACTGCTGCATGGCTTCCAGCACATTGCTGGTGGCGAGCGACATCACCCATTCGCTGTTGCGAAACACGTCGTAATGGCCGGCGTTATAGCGAAACACATACAGCTCACCGCGGAAACGCAATCCTTTTGTTTTCACGCCAATGTGATGCCGGCGTAGTGCTGCCTGTGAAAGTCTGTCAGTCGCGGTTCTCATCATCATTCTCCTGTCCAGCCTCTGGCGTCACTATCCCAGGCAAGAATAAGCAGCCAACCTTAGGATAACCTTAAGAACAGTATAGTCTCTTAGTTAATGCATTGAAAAATAGCCACTTTAATTGCCGTGTGTCGACAAGCCGACCCATGATGTCTGACCCGATGCTGATTTCCGGCCCCGGCGCGTAATCTTCTACCAATCTTCAACATCACGTAAAAAAGTCAGCGTGCCGCTTTGCCATTTAATGTTCAGTTAAGTTTTCCCCCGTATTTTGGTTTCTTATAGCGATAAAACAGACCTGCTTAAGTTTTATTGCGCGCATATGACAGCAGCCCTGTGAATGTACCCGTTTAAGCAACGTTTAAACAAAAGGTTACAGCGTGTTTCATCAGGTTGTCATGCGCGGCAATAACGCTTGTTTTATTTTTCAGCATGTTTTCAGGCACAACAGTAAGGTTATCTTATGAGTTTCCTTCCGTTTTCGCGCCCGGCATTGGGTGAGGAAGAACTGGCCGCGGTGCAGGCGGTATTTGCATCGGGCTGGATTACCACCGGACCGCAGAATGCTGCGCTGGAGCAGGCGTTTTGTCAGCTCACCGGCAACCAGCATGCTATTGCTGTCAGCTCCGCCACAGCAGGCATGCACGTCACGTTGATGGCGCTGGGTATCCAGCCCGGCGACGAGGTGATCACCCCGTCGCTGACCTGGGTTTCCACGCTCAATATTATTACGCTGCTGGGCGCGACGCCGGTGATGATCGATGTGGATCGCGATAACCTGATGGTGAGCGCAGAACAGATCGAAGCGGCTATTACGCCGCGCACCCGCGCCATCGTGCCGGTTCACTATGCCGGTGCGCCGGCGGATATCGACGCCCTTCGCGCCGTCAGCGCGCGCCACAATATCCCACTGATAGAAGATGCCGCCCACGCGGTAGGTTGCTACTACAAAGGCCGGCACGTTGGCCAGCAGGGCACGGCGATCTTTTCGCTGCACGCCATCAAAAACATCACCTGCGCCGAAGGTGGCATCGTGGTGACCGATGACGCGCAGCTGGCTGACCGCCTGCGCAGCCTGAAATTCCACGGCCTCGGCGTCGATGCCTACGATCGTCATACCCATGGCCGCAAACCGCAGGCCGAAGTGATCATGCCCGGTTTTAAATACAACCTGCCAGACATCAACGCCGCGATTGCGCTGGTGCAGCTGCAAAAGTTGCCGGCCATCAATGCACGTCGCCAGGCCATCGCCGCGCGCTATTTGCGCGAGCTGGCAGATACGCCGTTGCTGCCGCTGGTGCAGCCGGCGTGGCCGCATCAGCATGCGTGGCATCTGTTTATCATTCGCGTGGACGAAGCGCGCTGCGGTATTAGCCGCGATGCGCTAATGGAGCAGTTGAAAATCCATGACATCGGCACCGGCCTGCATTTCCGCGCCGCGCATACCCACAAGTATTACCGTGAACGCTATCCGCAGATCTCGCTGCCGGCCACCGAATGGAACAGTGAACGTATCTGCTCGCTGCCCCTGTTCCCCGACATGCACGATGACGATGTAACGCGTGTGATTGCTGCCTTACGCCACCTTGCGGGAGCCTGAGATGCTGGAAGAAAAACCGATTCGCAAAGTCTCCGTGGTGATCCCGGTGTACAACGAAGAACAGAGCCTGCCGGAGCTGGTGCGCCGTACCGACGCTGCCTGCCGCACGCTCGGTCTTGACTATGAAATCTTACTGGTGGATGACGGCAGCGCCGACCGCTCCGCGCAGATGATCGCCGATGCGGCGGATATGCCGGGCAGTCACGTGGTCGGCGTGCTGCTGAATCGCAACTATGGGCAACACTCGGCGATTATGGCCGGTTTCAGCCATGTTTCCGGTGATGTGCTCATTACGCTGGATGCCGATCTGCAAAACCCGCCGGAAGAGATCCCCAATCTGGTCAAAGCCGCGCAGCAGGGCTACGACGTGGTCGGCACCGTGCGTCAGAACCGTCAGGACAGCTGGTTCCGTCGCCGCGCTTCACGCACCATCAACCACCTGATTCAGCGCGTGACCGGCAAAGCCATGGGCGATTATGGCTGCATGCTGCGCGCCTATCGCCGCCACATTGTTGATGCGATGCTCAACTGCCACGAACGCAGCACCTTTATCCCGATTCTGGCGAACACCTTCGCGCGCCGCACCATTGAACTGCCGGTTACGCATGCCGAGCGTGAGTTTGGCGACTCCAAATACAGCTTCATGAAGCTGATCAACCTGATGTATGACCTGGTGACCTGCCTGACCACCACGCCGCTGCGTCTGCTGAGTATCGTCGGCAGCTTAATCGCGCTGGCCGGTTTCGCCTTTTCTCTGATCCTGATTGTGCTGCGCCTGTTCCTCGGTGCCAGCTGGGCCGGTGACGGTGTGTTCATGCTGTTTGCCGTGCTGTTTATTTTTGTCGGCGCGCAGTTTGTCGGCATGGGCCTGCTGGGCGAATACATCGGTCGTATTTATAACGACGTACGCGCCCGTCCGCGCTACTTCATTCAACGTGTTATCCATCCGCAACAAGATGCCCCGTCTGTACAGGAAATTAAGCAATGAAAACTATCGTCTTCGCCTATGCCGAAATGGGCTGTGCAGGCATAACTGCGCTGCTGAACGCAGGCTATGAAATCAGTGCCATCTTTACCCATGCGGACACCTCGCCGGAGAGCCATGCGTTTCCTTCGGTAGCACGCCTCGCGGCTGAGCAGGGCATTCCGGTTTATGCGCCGGAAGATGCTAACCATCCGCTGTGGGTGGATCGCATCCGCACCATGCAGCCGGACTTTATCTTCTCGTTTTATTATCGCGCCCTGCTGAGCGACACCATTCTGAACTGCGCGCGGGTTGGCGCGTTTAACCTGCACGGTTCGCTGCTGCCGAAATACCGTGGTCGTGCGCCGCTTAACTGGGTGCTGGTCAACGGTGAGACGGAGACTGGCGTGACGCTGCACCGCATGGTGAAACGTGCCGATGCCGGCGACATTGTGGCGCAGCAGCGCGTGGCGATTGACCCGCAGGATAATGCGCTGACGCTGCACCGTAAGCTGGTGGCCTGCGCCGGCCAGCTGCTGGAAGGCGCGTTGCCGCCGATGAAGCGCGGTGAGATTGCCGCCACGCCGCAGAACGACGCGGAAGCGACCGTGGTTGGTCGCCGCACGCCGGAGGATGGCCGCATCAACTGGGAGCTGCCGGCGGCTAAAGTGAATAACCTGGTGCGTGCAGTCACCGATCCCTGGCCAGGTGCGTTTGCGTATGCCGGCACGGTGAAATTTGTGGTGTGGAAAGGGCGGCTGCACCAGGATGCGCCCAGCGCCAAACCGGGCACGGTGCTGTCGGTTGAGCCGTTCCTGATTGCCTGCGGCGAGGGCGCGCTCGAAGTGGTCACCGGGCAGAGCGACAACGGTGTTTACATGAACGGCAGCCAGCTGGCGCAGAGTCTGGGCATGGTACCGGGTGCGCTGCTCTATTCGCAGCCGGTTGCTGCGGTGAAACGCCGCACGCGGGTGCTGATTCTCGGCGTAAACGGCTTTATCGGCAACCATCTCACCGAACGCCTGCTGCAGGATGATAACTTTGAGGTTTATGGCCTGGATATCGGTTCCGATGCCATCAGCCGCTTCCTGGATGAACCGCGCTTCCACTTCGTCGAAGGGGATATCAGCATCCACTCTGAATGGATTGAATATCACATCAAGAAATGTGACGTGGTGCTGCCGCTGGTGGCGATCGCCACGCCGATCGAATATACCCGTAATCCACTACGCGTATTCGAGCTGGATTTCGAAGAGAACCTGAAGATTATTCGTGACTGCGTGAAGTATAAAAAGCGCATCATTTTCCCGTCGACCTCCGAAGTGTACGGTATGTGCACCGATCAGCATTTCGACGAGGATCACTCTAACCTGGTGGTCGGACCGATCAATAAACAGCGCTGGATCTATTCAGTGTCGAAACAGCTGCTGGACCGGGTGCTGTGGGCCTATGGCGAAAAAGAGGGGTTGCGCTTTACGCTGTTCCGTCCGTTTAACTGGATGGGCCCGCGTCTGGATAACCTCAACGCCGCGCGTATCGGCAGTTCTCGCGCCATCACCCAGTTGATCCTTAATCTGGTGGAAGGCTCGCCGATCAAGCTGATCGACGGTGGCGCGCAGAAGCGCTGTTTCACCGATATTCGCGACGGCATCGAAGCGCTGTTCCGCATTATCGAGAACAAACACAACAACTGCGATGGCCAGATCGTTAACATTGGTAACCCGGAGAACGAAGCCAGTATCAAAGAGCTGGCGGAACACCTGCTGGCCAGCTTTGAGCGCCACCCGCTGCGCGATCGCTTCCCGCCGTTTGCCGGTTTCCGTGAGGTAGAGAGCAGCAGCTACTATGGCAAGGGCTATCAGGACGTGGAGCACCGCAAGCCGTCGATTAAAAACGCCCGCCGCCTGCTCGACTGGACGCCAACCGTGGCGATGGATACCACCATCGATAACACGCTGGACTTCTTCCTGCGCACCGTTGAGCTACAGGAAAAGCCATGAAGCGAGTGGGTTTGCGTGTTGATGTCGATACCTGGCGCGGCACGCAACTGGGCGTACCGGCGCTGCTGCAGCAGTTCAGCCTGCATCAGCTGCAGGCCAGCTTCTTCTTCAGCGTCGGGCCGGACAACATGGGGCGCCACCTGTGGCGCCTGATGAAGCCGCGCTTTCTGTGGAAAATGCTGCGTTCGCGCGCGGCCTCGCTGTACGGCTGGGATATTTTACTGGCCGGTACCGCCTGGCCGGGCCGCGAAATAGGTAAAGGGCTGGCTTCGATTATTCGCGCCACGGCAGATCACCATGAAGTGGGGTTGCATGCGTGGGATCACTTTGCCTGGCAGACCTGGGCTGGCGTCTGGTCGCCACAGCAGCTGAATGCGCAGATTGCGCGCGGTAAAGCGGCGCTGGAAGCCATTTTGGGTGACAGTGTCACCTGCTCTGCAGTGGCAGGCTGGCGCGCCGACAGCCGGGTACTGGATGCCAAGCAGCCGTTTGGCTTTCGCTATAACAGCGACTGCCGCGGCAGCGGGCCGTTCATTCCGCGCCTCAACGATGGCAGCTTCGGCACGGTACAAATTCCGGTAACCCTGCCGACGTGGGATGAAGTGGTGGGTCAGCAGGTCAGCGCGGAGGGTTTTAACGACTTTATCCTCGCGCAGATGCATGCCGCCAGCGGTACGCCGGTCTATACCATTCACGCAGAGGTCGAAGGCATCGTCGGTTTGCCTGCTTTTGCCGATCTGCTGACGCGCGCGCAGCAGCAGGGCATCCGGTTTTGTCCGCTGAGCGAGCTGCTGCCGGACGATCTCAGTACGCTGCCGCAGGGCCATGTGGTGCGCGGGCACATTGCCGGCCGGGAAGGCTGGCTGGGTTGCCAGAGTTAACATTTTACAGGACCCAAGTATGGAAACACCGATGCGCGGCCGCACCCGCATAGTGCTGCTGATAGCGCTTTTTGCTCTCTATTATCTGATCCCGGTGCCATTCCGCGACCTCTGGCAGCCGGATGAAACCCGCTATGCCGAAATTAGCCGCGAGATGCTGCTGAGCGGTAACTGGGTGGTGCCGCATTTTTTTGATTTGCGCTACTTCGAGAAGCCGATTGCCGGTTACTGGGTCAATAATCTTGGCCAGCTGTTATTTGGGCATAATAATTTTGGCGTGCGCGCCGGTGCGATTATCTGTACCACGCTGAGTGCCCTGCTGATCTACTGGCTGGGCAAGCGGATGTTCGCCAGCCGCAAAATAGCGCTCACCGCCAGCGTGATCTTTCTTACCTCGCTGCTGGTTTATGGCATCGGCACTTACGCCGTGCTCGATCCGATTCTGCTGCTGTGGCTGGTGGCGGCGATGTGCAGCTTTTGGTTTGCTGCGCAGGCGCACAGTACCTCACAGCGGCTGACGGGGTATGTGCTGCTCGGCGCGGCCTGTGCCATAGGGTTCATGACCAAAGGTTTTCTGGCGCTGGCGGTGCCGGTGCTGGCGATTGTGCCCTGGGTGCTCTGGCAACGACGTTTTGGCGAACTGCTGCGCTGGGGCCCGCTTACTGTGCTGGTGGCGGCGGCGATCAGCGCGCCCTGGGCGCTGTCCATTCAGCATCAGGAAGGCGATTTCTGGCACTACTTCTTCTGGGTCGAACATATTCAGCGCTTCGCGGAGAGCGATGCGCAGCACAAAGCCCCGTTCTGGTATTACCTGCCGGTGTTGGTGGCAGGCTGTCTGCCGTGGCTCGGCCTGCTGCCGGGCGCGCTGAGCGGCGCATGGCGTCAGCGTCAGCAGCACGCTGCCGCGATCTATTTACTTAGCTGGGTTGTACTGCCGCTGCTGTTCTTTAGCATCGCCAAAGGTAAACTGCCGACCTATATCCTGCCGTGCTTTGCGCCGCTGGCGTTGTTGATGGCGCACTATGCGCACGGTAACACCGCGCGCCTGAAACAGGCGTTGGCGGTAAATGGCTGGATCAACCTGCTGTTTGGTCTGGTTGCCACGCTGCTGGTCGTGGTGGTGCTGGCACCCTGGGGGCTGGCGCACCATCCGGTGTACGCGCGCGATGAGTTGCTGCGGGTAGTGTGCGCTGCGCTGGCATTTGCCGGCTGGGCGGTGATGGGCTTGTTAAGCCTGAAAACAGGCCGCTGGCAACTGGCTGCGCTTTGCCCGCTGGCCCTGGCGCTGCTGGTCGGGTTGGCTATCCCGCAAAAGGTACGTGACAGCAAACAGCCGCAGAGTTTCGTCAGCGCCGTTCGGCCTCAGCTGGCGCAGAGCCGCTATCTGGTGGTGGACAATTCCGGCATCGCTTCTGCGCTCGCATGGGAATTGCGCCGCAGCGATATCACTTTCTTCGATGAAAAAGGTGAGCTGGAGTACGGACTGGGTTATCCCGATGCAAAAACGCGCTACGTCGACGGGGAAGCCTTCGCTGACTGGCTGCGCCTGCATCGCCGACAGGGTCCGGTGGCACTGGTGCTGCTGCTGAATTCTGACGAAAAGCAAGCGGATGCGCATCTGCCGGTGCCGGATGATGTGTATCAGCAGGGACGGCTGGTCTACTACGGCTACAACGCGACACCATGAATCTGCTGCTGATCCTGCTGGTAAGCCTGCTCAGTTGTGCCGCCCAGCTGTGCCAGAAACAGGCGGCCCACTGCGGCGGGCACCGCCTGTTCGGCTGGCTGGGGCTCAGCCTGCTGCTGCTGGGGACGGCGATGTTGCTGTGGCTGGTGGTGTTGCGCACCGTGCCGGTCAGCGTGGCTTACCCGATGCTGAGCCTGAATTTTGTGCTGGTGGCGGTGGCGGCGCGCGTCATCTGGCGTGAGACCTACACGCGGCGGCAGTGGCTGGGTACGCTGGCGATCGTTGCCGGGGTGGCGCTGATGGGGAGCCATCTGTGAAGGGCTGGCTGCTGGCGCTGGCCAGCGTGCTGCTGGTGTCGCTGGCGCAGCTGCTGCTGCGCACGGCGATGCTCGCGCTGCCACCGCTGGATACATGGACCGCGCTACCGTGGCAGCACGGCCTGATACCGTTAATCGGCGGACTGGCCGCCTACGGCTGCTCAATGCTGTGCTGGCTGCTGGCACTGCGGCGGCTGCCGCTCAACCGGCTCTATCCGCTGCTCAGTCTGAGCTATGTGCTGGTGTGGCTGGCCGCCATTTCCCTGCCAGCCTTGCATGAAACCTTCCGCTGGAGCAGTCTTGCTGGCGTCATATTGATCGTCTGCGGCCTGCTGTGCGTGGCGCTGCCGCGCCGTTAACCGTTAATGCTGCTGCCACGGGTGATATTCACCCTGGCGGCGGCCTGGCGCCGTTTCCGGCAAACGCAGCAGGCCGAACAAAGAAATCACCCCCAGCACTGCAACATACAGCGCCAGACCATACCAGTGGCCGTGGGTCACCTGCAGAATCTTCACCGCCACCAGTCCGAGTACGCCGCTGCCGATCAGCGAACCGATCTGCCAGATCACCGCGATACCGCTGCAGCGAATGTGCGTGGGAAACAGTTCGGGGAACCATGACGCCTGCGGGGCATAACACATGCTGTGACCCAGCGTCAGCGCCACGATCATCGCCAGCTGCGTGAGCCAGTAGCTGTTGTGCGCCAGCGCGAGAAAAAAGGGCACGATCGAGAGCATGATCAGCAGCGTGCCGATCAGGTAAACCGGCTTGCGACCGATGCGGTCGGAAAGGGCACCCATCAGCGGGATCGCCAGTACTTCGAGGATCACCGCGACGATCATACTGTTCATCAAAATGCCGGCATCAAGCTGATTAGCCTTACCCCAGGCAAGGATGATGACGGTAAACAGGGCGAAGGCGCAGGCTTCGATCAGTTTCGCTGCCACGCCGTTGACCACCAGCCGCGGATTACCACGCAGCACCTCTTTTAACGGCCTGGATTCTGCCGCTTTGGTTTCACGAATGGCGGCGAAGACCGGCGATTCATCAATGCGCAGGCGAATAAACAGGCCGACAATCACCAGCAGCGCGCTGAGCAGAAAAGGCACGCGCCAGCCCCAGTCCATCATCTGCTCCGTGCTCAGCGCGGCATTAAGCACAGCGAACAGCGCCAGCGGCAGCAGAAACCCGACCGGAGCACCAATCTGCACCCAACTGGCAAAGAAACCGCGCCGGGAAGGCTGCGCATATTCGGCCGTCATTAATACCGCGCCCGCCTGCTCGCCACCGACACCAAACCCCTGCAGCAAACGGATGGCAATCAGTAATACCGGGGCCCAGACGCCAATTTTTTCGTAGGTTGGCAACAGGCCAATGCAGAACGTGCCAAGGCCCACGATCAGGATGGTCGCCACCAGCGCCTTTTTGCGTCCCACTTTGTCGCCGATGTGCCCAAACACCATGCCGCCAATGGGACGTGCGAGGAAGCCCACCGCATAAGTGGCGAAGGCAGCGAGTGTGCTGACCAGCGGATCGTGGCTGGGAAAGAACAGATGGCCAAAGAACAGTACCGCTGCCGTACCGTAAGCGAAAAAGTCGTAATACTCTGCCGCCGTGCCTATCGCCGAGGCGCTGGCGACGCGGCGGATCACTGATTTAGGGTGAGCTTCAGCGGTATCAGATTGAGCAACAGTTGAAGAGGCCATGACAAATCCTGAAGAGGTTAAAGAGCGACTACCATACAAGAAGGTTTGTGCAGTTGTTGCGCGATTGATCACAAAGCGTGGCGACTCCCGGCGTAAAGGGGCCGATCTGCTGCGCTTCAATAACCACCTCGCCCAATCTCCATTTTCCTTATTTCGGCTGATGTAAATCCATCAAAATAAACCGGTCAAAAGGCTTGAACTCACAATTTGAAAAGCAGATTTCAAATATAAATTAACATGAAATAAAAATGCCGATAGCCTGGACGCGCTGCTCTGTTCTGATGCTTTTCCTAACGCATTTTTTACCAGGAGGTATTATGGAAAAAGAACTTTATCTCTCCACCAACCCCGCGTCCGGCCCCAACAGCACAACAAAAACCGAACCCTTCGTAAAAATCATCGCGCTGGTGGCGACACTCGGCGGGCTGCTGTTTGGTTACGATACCGGCGTGGTATCCGGTGCGCTGCTGTTCATGCGCAGCGATTTGCATCTCACGCCGTTCACTACCGGGCTGGTGACCAGTTCACTGTTGTTTGGCGCTGCCTTTGGCGCGCTGCTGGCAGGGCACTTCGCGGATGCCCTCGGGCGCCGCAAAATCATCATCACGCTGGCCTTTATTTTTGCCCTCGGCGCGGTCGGCTCTGCCTTCGCACCTGATGTGGTGACGATGATTGCGTCACGCCTGTTTCTTGGTATTGCCGTTGGCGGGGCGGCTGCCACGGTGCCGGTGTATATCACGGAAATTGCTCCGGCGAATAAACGCGGCCAACTGGTGACGCTGCAGGAGCTGATGATTGTTTCTGGCCAGCTGCTGGCCTATGTCTCCAATGCGACTTTCAATGAAATCTGGGGTGGCGAACATACCTGGCGCTGGATGCTGGCCATCTCCACCGTACCCGCCGTGCTGTTGTGGATCGGCATGATCTTTATGCCGGAAAGTCCACGCTGGCACGTCATGCGCGGCAACACCGCTGGCGCGCGCAGGGTGCTGGAGAAAACCCGGGCGGCGGAGGACGTAGAGTGGGAGCTGGAGGAGATCGAAGAGACCATCGAAGAGCATCGCCAGCAAGGCAAAGGTCGCCTGCGTGATTTGCGCACGCCATGGCTGCGCAAAGTGTTTTTACTGGGAATTGGCATTGCCGCCATCCAGCAGCTGACCGGTGTGAATACCATCATGTACTACGCGCCAACCATGCTTACTGCTACCGGTCTGAGCAACGATGCGGCGTTGTTCGCCACCATCGCCAACGGCGTGATCTCCGTAATCATGACGCTGGTGGGAATCGTGATAATCGGTAAGGTTGGTCGTCGTCCGCTGGTGCTGATTGGGCAGATGGGCTGTACCGCCTGCCTGTTCTTTATCGCCACGGTGTGCCTGCTTATGCCGGAGTATCACGCCGGTGGTGCGGTTAATCTGCTGCGGGCCTATCTGGTACTGGCCGGAATGCTGATGTTTTTATGTTTTCAGCAGGGCGCGCTGTCACCGGTCACCTGGTTGCTGCTGTCGGAAATCTTCCCGGCGCGCATGCGCGGCATTTGCATGGGCGGTGCCGTTTTTGCCTTGTGGATTGCCAACTTCGCCATTTCCATGGCCTTCCCGCTGTTGCTGGCCGCCTTTGGCCTGGCCGGGGCGTTTCTCACCTTCGCCGTGATCGGGATCGGCGGCGCCCTGTTTGTACTGCGCGCTATCCCGGAAACCAAAGGGCGCAGCCTGGAACAGGTCGAACACTATTTCTATGAACTGTATGACGGCAAAGGCTAAATGTGAGGGCGCTCAGGCTGATGTAAATCACTCAAAGAAGCCGCAGAGCGGGCAAAAAAGATAACTTACTATCAGGGCATGTCAGTACCTTGCAGCAAACAGAACCTTACCCAGTGATTATTATCCAGGAAAGATCATGACCTACAAAATAAGCAGTGACCGATTCTGTGTTAACCGTAAAATTGCCCCTCATCTCAGCATGGCGGAATTCTTCGCGCTGGTGGAACAGCTGGGATTAAATAAAGTTGAAATACGCAATGATATGAAAAGCGGCAGCGTGACCGACGGCGCAGGCGGTGAGGAGGTGCGTCGTCTGGCAGCGCAGCATCAGCTTGAGATCGAAACCATCAACGCGGTGTATCCCTTCAATCAGTTAGATGATGCGGTGCTGGAAAAAACGCGCGCGCTGTTAGCCGATGCGCGCGCCACCGGGGCGAAAGCGCTGGTGCTCTGTCCGCTCAATGATGGGACGCCGGTGAGTAATGAGCAAACCGTACAGGCGCTGCAAACCCTGGCGCCGCTGTTTGCCGAATATGGTGTTGCCGGGCTGGTTGAACCGCTCGGTTTTCCGCAGAGTTCACTGCGCTCGGCCGCGCTGGCGCAGCAGCTCATCGCTCAGGCCGGTGTGCCGTTTAACATCGTGCTGGATACCTTCCATCATCACCTGTACGAAGGCGCTGAACAGGATTTCGCCGGTGGTGTAGACGTGAATCACATCGGCCTGGTGCATCTCTCTGGCGTAACGGATGCGCGCCCGACTCATCAACTCACCGACGAAGAGCGCATCATGCTGAGCGCGGATGACCTGCTGAAATCCCGCGAGCAGGTGCAGCGCCTGGAAGAGATGGGCTATCGCGGTGTTTATGCTTTCGAGCCGTTTTCGTCGGTGATGGAGAGCTGGAGCGCTGAGGATATTGCGCGCGAAATTCGCAGCAGCATTGACTACCTCAACCACTAACCAATCCGGCATTTTGCTGAAGGAACCTCGCATGACACTCAATATTGGTGTAATCGGCACTGGCGCTATCGGCCGTGAACACATTCGTCGTTGCAGCCAGGTGCTGCAGCATGCGCGCGTGGTCGCGCTTAATGATATCAATCGCAGCAACTGTGAGCAGGTGATTAGCGAGCTCGGCTTGCAGGCGGAGATTTACGACAACGCGCACGATTTAATCGCCGCGCCGGAGGTGCAGGCCATTCTGGTTACCTCGTGGGGCCCGACGCATGAAGAGTTTGTGCTGGCAGCCATCAAAGCCGGCAAAGCGGTATTCTGCGAGAAGCCACTGGCAGTGACCGCGCAGGGCTGTATGAATATTGTCGAAGCGGAAATTGCCGCAGGCAAAAAACTGGTGCAGGTGGGTTTTATGCGACCGTACGACAGCGGCTATCGCGCGCTGAAAGCAGTTATCGACGGCGGCACCCTGGGTGAGCCGCTGATGCTGCACTGCGCGCACCGCAATCCGGCGGTCGGCGATGCTTACACCACCGATATGGCGATCACCGATACGCTGATCCATGAACTCGACGTGCTGCGCTGGCTGCTGAACGATGATTACGTCAGTGCGCAGGTGATTTACCCACGCAAGACCCGCCACGCGTCATCGCACCTGAAGGACCCGCAGATTGTGCTGCTGGAAACCGCGAAGGGCATCCGCATTGATGTCGAGATCTTCGTTAACTGCGCCTATGGTTACGACATTCAGTGTGAGGTGGTTGGCGAGAGCGGCATTGCCCGCCTGCCTGAACCAATGTCGGTACAGACCCGCCACGCGGCGCAGCTCTCCACCGGCATTCTGACCGACTGGAAAAAACGTTTTATCGCTGCGTATGACGTTGAGCTGCAGGATTTCATCAACAACGTGCTGTCGGGCAATATGACAGGCCCGTCGGCGTGGGACGGCTATGCCGCCGCCGTGGCGGCCGATGCCTGTGTCGCGGCACAGAACAACGGTGACATTGTCCCGATTACCATGCCGCCACGTCCGGCTTTTTATCGCTAATCCCGCCACATCGCGGCTGGCGCACCCTGACCGGTGCGCCTTTATGTGACATTGTCACCTGTTGACAGCTGTCTTCCCGTCAGTCACCGCCCGCGCCTCACATTTGTTAGCGATCCCGTGTATCATCGCCGCCTTTATGTTGTGCAAGGAAAAGTGTGATGACGGAGAGCGTAATGGCGCGCCGCCAGCCCTCGGTATGGTGGGGCGCCATGATCATCTGTGGGACGGTAGTGGGCGCCGGTATGTTTACGTTGCCGATCGTGATGGCCGGGGCGTGGTTTGGCTGGGCGCTGCTGCTGCTGGGCATAAGCTGGGGCGCAATGCTGCTCTCCGGGCTGCTGTTTATGCGTGTCAGCCTGCATTATCCGCCAGGCGCGGGCTACGATACGCTGACGCGCGATTTGCTTGGGCGCGGCTGGGCCAGCATCAATGGCCTCAGCATCCTGTTTGTGCTGGGCATTCTCACCTACGCCTATATCTCAGCCAGCGGTCCGGTTTACCAGCACTCGCTGAATCAGCTTGGCGTGCCGCTCTCAACCGCCGGGGCCAAAATCGCGCTGACGTTGTGTGTCGCCGCCGTGGTGTGGCTCGGCACCACCGGCGTCAGTCGTTTAATGACGTTCTGCGTGCTGGCAAAAATCCTGCTATTGATTTTGCTGTTCGGCGGGCTGTTAACCCAGGTTGACGTGCCCTCGCTGTTCGCTGCCGCCGCGCCGGGAGACAGCTACTGGCCTTACGCGCTGGGCGTGCTGCCGTTCTGTCTGGCCTCTTTTGGCTATCACGGTAACATCACCGGGCTGGTGAGTTATTATCAGCGCCGCGAGTCGCCGGTGACGCGCGCGCTGGTGCTGGGCACGCTGATGTCGCTGGCGCTGTACCTGTTCTGGATTGTCTGCACCATGGGAAATTTGCCGCGCGCTGTGTTTCCTGACATCGTGCAGCAGGGTGGAGATATTGCCGCGCTGATGGCCGCGCTGCGCGATCATCTGCACGTGCGCGCGTTGTCGCTGATGATGTCGGTGTTCTCACATTTTGCGGTGATTGCCTCATTCCTCGGCGTGACGGCAGGCCTGTTTGATTTCATCGCCGACCGCCTCGGCTGGGGGCATTCCCCGCGCGCGCGGCTGCAAACCGCCTGCCTGACATTTTTGCCGCCGCTGCTCGCTTCGCTGTGGTGGCCACATGGCTTCGTCGCCGCCATCGGTTTTGCCGGCCTGTTTGCCACGCTGTGGGCGGTGATTATTCCGGCGCTGCTGGCGCGGCGTGCGCAACAGCGCTTCGCCGATCGGCCGCGTACGCCACTGGCGATTGGCCTGGTACTGCTTTTCGGCGCGCTGAATGTGCTGGCATGGACACTGAGCTGGCTGGGTGTGTTACCGCAATTTGCTGCGGCCTGAGTAGCGAGAGCCGTGGGGTTCAGAGGTAAGGCTGCACACTATTCGTATCGTAGCGGCGCGATTTATCGCGCTAATCCATCCGCCGCGCCGTTGTAGATTGTGCGATAAATTGCACCGCTTACGGTCACAGCACCAGCTCGTAGCGGCGCGATTTATCGCGCGAATCCATCCGCCGCAGCGTTGTAAATTGCGCGATGAATTGCGCCGCTACCCGGCGCTGGGGCTACGACTGGGTTGAATAATTCACTCTGCTCAAGTCAGCGATAAGACCCGGTCCTTTGGGCTGCCAGTTGAGCTGCTGACGCGTCCAGGCACCGCTGGCACGCAGATCCAGCCTGGCGAAAGCGGCGAACCAGCCGAAATGCTCCGCGGCCTGGTCGGGTTTCAGCGAAACGGCAGGAATCCCCAGGCCTGCTGCCACGGTTTCAGCAATCAGCCGTGAGGCAATGCTTTCCTCTGCTACCGCATGATACCGTTTGCCGCGTTCGCCTTGCTCAAGCACTTTTACGTACAGCCTGGCGACGTCATCAACGTGTGCCGCGCACCAGGCGTTTTCACCTCCGCCGATATAAGCTGCCGCGCCTTTCTCCCTGGCAAGAGCGATGTAATAGCTGATTAATCCCTGACGTTCGGTGTTGTGAACCTGAGGTAAACGCACCACACGCAGATCGATTCCCGATTCAAGGAGCTTAGTACCTTCCAGCTCCGAGGCGACGCGTGGGTTAGGGTGTGCCGGGTTGAAATTCTGCTCAAGAGCGGGCTGGCCGCTGCCGTCATCACCCATTCCGGTACCAGAAGTGATGAGCAGCGGACGCTGACTGCCCTGCAATACAGAGCCAATCGCGCGAATAACGCGGCGGTCTTTTTCGCAATTTTCGACAAAACGGCTGAAATCATGATCGAAAGCGGTGTGGATCACCGCATCACATTGGTCAATGCCGGCATTCCACGCCTGGGGATCTTCCAGCGTACCGCGCTGGGCTGTCGCGCCCTTATCGTTTAACTGCTGAGCTGCTTCTTCTGAACGTACAAGACCGGTCACCTGATGGCCGCGAGCCTGCAGGGCCGATACTACGCGTGAGCCGATAAAGCCCGTCGCACCCGTTATAAAAATACGCATAGCCTGTCTCCTGAGTGATTTAGTGCGACAGCGTAAGCGCGGATCTTTTACTATTAAAGTAGTGAGATTATCAGGGTATAAACATTAACAGGGTGATTTATGACGCTGCTTTCTGAAAATCCGCTGGGTGAGTTTTTAAGGGCACGCCGTCTGGCAATTGACCCGGCTTCGTTTGGTTTTTTGCCCGGCCGACGACGTACGCCGGGCCTGCGCCGCGAAGAAGTTGCCCAGCTCGCGAATATCAGCCCGACCTGGTACACCTGGCTTGAGCAGGGCCGCGGGGGAGCGCCCTCGCGTGAGGTACTGAACCGCATTGCTGCCGGGCTGCGGCTTACATCTCCCGAGCGCGATCATCTGTTTATCCTCGCGTTTGGGCATCCGCCAGAAAACCGGGTAAGTCGGTCCGACAGCATAACCCCACGGCTGCAACGCGTACTGGAAAGCCTGACGATTCCGGCGATTATCAAAACCGCCACCTGGGATGTGGTGGCATGGAATCACCCGGCGACGGTTGTGCTGAAGGATTACGGGCAACTCCCGCCCGCGCGGCGCAATATTCTGCGCCTGCTGTTTACCGATCAGGAAGCGCGGGGGATGCAAGACGACTGGGAGGGCGTGGCCCGTCTCATCGTCAACGCCTTTCGGGCGGATGCCGCGCGCCTGGGGGCTTCAGAGGAAATTGATCGACTGGTTGAGGAGCTATCCGCTCAAAGCGCTGACTTCGCCCGCCTGTGGCGTAACAACGATGTGGCCGGGCATGGCGAAGGGTTTAAGGTGCTGCATCATCCGCAAATGGGGACGATTGCCCTGGAGTTCTCGACCTTTTCTGTTGAAGGCAGGCCGGATTTAACGATGATGCTCTTTAACCCGGCAACCGATGAAAGCAGAGCGAAAACAGAGCGCTGGATTTCACAGAACCCAGCTCAGCGCGAAAGCTGAGTCAGGCAGTTTTTAATGCGTCAGCCAGCACGCTATAGCAATCACACCAGTCGAAAAAAACAGGCTTACCCTGTAATAGGCAGGAGCAACGGAATAGAGATTCTCCTGCCTCATTCAATCGCTTAGCGAGGCAACTGTTCAACAAAACGTACTGGTATAAATATACCGTCCGCAGCGCCTTTTTTGCTTAGTTGCCGCGATAAGTGGAGTAGCCGTACTGGCTGAGCAGCAACGGAATATGGTAGTGCTGATCGGCATTATCCAGGTTGAACATCACCGGGATTTCCGGGAAAAAGGTCGGCTGAGCGTTTTTTTTGTAATAGTCACCGGTTTTAAAAATTACGCGGTAAATCCCGGTCTGCGCCTTCTGGCCCGCCGGGTAAAGCGCCGGAATACGTCCCTGTTCGTTGGTGGTGCCCTGCGCCAGTTTCACCCACTCTTCACCCTGTTTCTTATCCAGCTCGACCTCAATACCTGCGGTCGGTACGCCGGTTTGCAGATTCAGCACATGCACGCTCAGGGGATTTTTCATCTCAGCGGCCAGGCCGCTCACGCTGAAAGCGCAGAGCGCGCCGCCCAGTAAATAATGCTGCAATTTCATCTCATCTTCCTTTTGGTTAATTGGCCGGGAAAGCATAAGACGAAAACAGTGCAGTCGCGCACAATGGGCTGAAATCTGTGAAATTTCCCAGATCAGCACCGGCAACCGGGCGGCTGCCGGTCAGGGAAACTACTGGTTGCTAATCAGGGTGCCTTTCAGGCCGTGCGGTTCGGAACGCAGATACTGTGGCGGCGCTTTGGCCTGCGCACCCAGTTCGGCGGCGGCGTGCCATGGCCAGCGTGGGTCATACAGCACCGCGCGTGCCAGCGCGATCAAATCGGCATCCTGCTCCTGCAGCGCCTGCTCGGCCTGTTTCGGTTCGGTAATCAGCCCCACGCCAATCACCGGAATCGAGACCTGCTGGCGAATCTCGCGAGCGAACGGCAACTGATAACCTGGACCGACGCTGATTTGCTGCTGCGGTGCCAGCCCCCCGCTGGAGACGTGAATATAGGCGCAGCCTGCGGCTTCGAGCTGCTGGCTGAAAACAATCGATTGCTGATTATCCCAGCCGCCCTCGATCCAGTCGGTGGCAGAAAGCCGCACGCCAACCGGGATTTCCGCCGGCAGCGCAGCGCGCAGCGCCTTGAACACCTCAAGCGGGAAACGCAGACGGTTCTCTAATGAGCCGCCATATTCATCGTCACGCTGGTTGCTGAGCGGCGACATAAACTGGTGCAGCAAATAGCCGTGCGCAGCATGCAGTTCGACCAGCTGAATGCCGATGCGTACCGCGCGCAGGGCACTATCGACAAAGGCCTGTTTCAGCTGCGCCAGATCCTGTTTGCTGAGTGCGGCCGGTGGACGCTCATCCTGTCCAAACGGCTGCGCAGACGGCGCGACGGTCTGCCAGCCGCCGTGTTCCTCAGAGAGCTGCGCACCGCCTTGCCATGGCGCAGCACAGGACGCTTTGCGCCCGGCGTGACCCAACTGAATGCCAATCGGCAGGGTAGCGTAGCGCCGCACGTCCTGCAGCACGCTGGCCAGCGCGGCTTCAGTCGCGTCGTCCCATAACCCCAGGTCGCCCGGCGTGATACGGCCAATAGCTTCCACCGCCGTTGCCTCGATAATCAGCAGTCCCGCGCCGGAGAGCGCCAGCTGGCCGAGATGAATGCGGTGCCAGGCCGTTGCCTGACCTTCTTCCGCTGAGTATTGGCACATCGGTGCAATCACAATGCGATTTTCCAGCGACAACTCGCCAAGCTGCGTCGCGCTAAACAGTAAACTCATGCATACCTCATATCCGCACGTTAATGACTCACTACAGCATAGGAGCTGCAGCCGGATTTGCAGCAATGCCAGATGTAAGCGGTAATGACACACATTAATTACAACATACTATTAGTGATTAATGTAATGGTGCCTGATTCGGCTAACGTGCCGGTAAGGCTAACTAGCGCCATTTATTCAAACCATGGGCTGAGGCTCAACAGAATGCAAGCTAACGCTAAGAAATTCTGGACAGGCGTAAACCCAGCGGCCCAAAATAACTCCTCATGTTAAAGCGGGATCTGATTAAGTATTATCGAATTATTGGCTAATCAAAGGAACTGTGAAATGGATGAAGCACTACTCGCAATGATGCGTTCAAATGGGCGCAACAGGGCCTGGGCAGAATCGATGGTCAATCTTGAAGCCCGTAAGCTGATTGAAACGGCTAACCGTGAAGCCGGGTTTCACATCAGGGATGGACTTACGCGACTCCAGTTTGTGCAGGAAATAAGGGATGTGATTGAAGAGCAGTTCTCGATTGCCCGGCGCGCAAAGTCTGATGAAGAGTGCATGGCCTGCGTAAAAAATCTCAGGGCAGAGACCGAAAATCTTGCAGAGCAGGGGCAAATGCTGCGCAGGAATACTGCGAAACTTTACGCCAAAGTGGAGTTCGTCCGGGAAAATAACAAAATTGTCGGTTATGTGATTTCTGCTGTGAATGTAGTGCTTTCGGGCGCAGAAATAGCTTTAGGAACAACGCTGCTGGCTAGCGCTAATCCATTGGGTGTGCTGGCTGGCGCAATACTTGTTGTTGATGGATTCAATGGCCTTAGTAAAGAATTTAGCCATCAGGTACTTCATGATTCTTCATCTGAAGGGTTCGCTGCCAATGCTGCTATGTCTACGGCTGAATTTATGGGTTTTAGTTCTAAAAGTGGATTAGGCGTATATAAATCAATCTCACTTATTGCTAACGCTTACAGCATCTTAGGCTTAATAAGAAAGCCTGGGGCATGGAGACTATTTCGCTATATGCCCATCGATTATTACAGGAAAGTCAGTACGTTAAGTCGGCCAAAACTAACCATGAAAATTGTTGGATACGGCGTGAAGGCCAAAGTTATTTTTGATCTGATGACAATTACAGATCGCCCTTAATCCCGGAAGCATGTTTTTTATACCGCCAGGCTTTAAAAGCGAGTTTGGCGGGCGTCAAATACCAGATAAAAGGTAACCCTACAATTAACGCAAAAGCCAAAGAGAGTGTGTTATTTTTTGTAGATAAAACAGATGTAAAAATCAGGATTAAAAAAGCAATAATAGTTATCCACTTAGCTACATTGAATCGTTTTGCTAAATCCTGAACCACTTCATCAAGAGTTCCCCCGAAATTTTCCACATTGCTTTTAATTTTCTGGATATCTTTATGACTGAAGCCGAACTCCAGCAGTGATTCTTCGCTAATTTTCATGGATTTCATCCTTAAAATTCACCAT
Organism: Pantoea sp. VS1; assembly: GCF_002207995.1. NCBI lineage: Bacteria > Pseudomonadati > Pseudomonadota > Gammaproteobacteria > Enterobacterales > Erwiniaceae > Pantoea > Pantoea sp. VS1. The sequence goes on along the minus strand of NZ_NHZE01000045.1, from coordinate 22,753 downwards.
AACATCACCAGTGAGTTTACCCGAAAACAGGCGATAAATCGCCATCTGTGAATCATGTTTCGATGTTAGTTAATTTAACTTTGAAACAGCAGCTTACGTCATTAGTCTGACTTGCTGGTTACTTGTAATCGATTTACCAGAGAAACAGCACGAAACCGGCAGCGATGACCGGCGGCAGCAACACGAACGGCAGTACGGACAATTCTTCACTGAACGCATAGCCGGCTTTGTTGATACCTGTCCACATGTTGATGAATGCGATTATCACCCAGACGGCGATGAAACTTTTCGTGGTTAACTCACAGGGAAAGGGGCCTAAATGCCAGAGCCATCCAAATGCCAGGAAGATGCCAAATAGCGCAAAGCCACAGATAAGGATGACAACGGTGTGCATTTCCGGCGCTCCTGTTTACATGGTAAAGCGACCGGCGAGCGATCCCGCCGGTCACGCCCGTTACCCTTCACTCGACGGTGCTTTCGCTGGCGTCAGAAGATCGGACAATCCAACCCGATGTAGCATTTCGGCGCGCAAACGGTCGATGACCGCAAAGCCGATATTCGCGCCGTCTTCGGACGGATCGTTATGCACACGAAATGGACGCGTACCAAACGGCATACCGACAACATCGGTTATCTGTACTGCAACGCGCGCGGGATCGGCATCTTCCGGCACTATCTCCGCAAAGGCCTTTTGCACAACATCGCCGAAACCGGCATAAGGACCTGCTTCATACTCCGCGACACGCCCGGTGTCGGCAGGACTTCCAGAATGGGCAAAATGGTTGGTCCCTTTGGTAAAGGCTCCCGGCACGATGATTGTCGTCTCAATGCCGAATCGGCTGAGCTCGCGCGCATACTGAACGGCAAGCGTATCCATCGCCGCTTTGGCGGCAAAATAAGGGGCCAGATAGGGCGGTGTGCCGCCGGTCACGCTGGAACTGGAAATCCAGACCAGCAGGCCTTCACGGCGGGAGCGCATATGCGGCAGTATGGCCCGGTTAACGCGCTGCGTTCCCAGCACATTAACGTCATATTGCTGGGCGAACTGCTCTGGCGTGAAGGCTTCGGCCGGCCCGAACATCATGTGGCCAGCATTGTGTACCACCACATCGAGCTTGCCGGCGTCGGATATTACCGTTTCAATGGCAGCATCAACCGATATGTCGCTCTGAACATCAAGTTCCAGCGGCCGTAGGTCAATTCCCTCCCGCGTGGAGAGTTCGCTTAACTGGCGGACATTTGCGGCATTACGACCCGCAATATCCCGCATTGATGCATAAACGGTATGGCCAGCACGAGCCAGCGCTTCGGCGGTCAGGCGACCGAAGCCGCTTGACGATCCGGTCACCAGGATAATCTTCTGAGACATAACAGTACTCCTTTGACTAACTATGCAGTTTGCGGCTCAGACCATTCCGCCATTGGCGCGCAGGATCTGTCCGTTCATCCAGCTGCCCTGTGGTCCGGCGAGGAAAGAAACGACATTAGCGATATCCTCAGGCGTGCCGAGGCGTTCCAGCGGATTCATATTGGACATGCGCGCGATCAGTTCATCGCTTTTCCCGTTGAGGAAGAGGTCGGTCGCAGTCGGGCCGGGCGCGACGGCATTGACGGTGATGCTGCGTCCGCGCATCTCTTTGGACATAATGGTTGTCAGTGTTTCGACTGCCGCCTTGGTCGCGGCATAGACGCCATAATTCTCAAGCTTAAGCCCGACAACCGACGTGGAGAAGTTGATGATGCGCCCGCCAGAACGCAGGCGGTTTGCCGCTTCGCGCAGAGTGTTAAACGTTCCCTTCAGATTGATGTCAATCTGCTTGCTAAAACTCTGATCGTCGGCGCTGGTCAGCGGAGACAGCATCATTACGCCGGCATTATTGACGAGCACATCAATAGCGCCAAACGCAGATTCGGCTAAATCGAACATGCGTTTTACCTGGCTGGCATCAGCAACGTCCGCCTGCGCGGTGATGGCTCTGCCACCGGCGGCTTCGATCTCCTCAACCACGGCGGCAGCAGCCTCTGCGTTGCCGGCATAGTTCACCACGATGGCAAAGCCGTCCGCAGCAAGCTGCCTGGCAATGGCGGCACCAATTCCGCGGGATGCACCGGTTACGATTGCAACTTTCTCTGAAGCAGACATAGATATTCTCCGATTTTCGCGCGGTATCGCGCCTGAACACGGAGAAACTCTAGCACTGTATCTTTTCCGGATAATCAGTCATTATCTGGTATCAGAATCCGATTATGACGAACAATATCATGGACAGAATTGATACGATGCGCGTTTTCACGCGTGTGGTAGCGCGCCGCAGCTTTACAAGGGCGGCGGAAGACCTCGGCCTGCCACGCTCGACCGTAACGGACGCGATTAAGCAACTTGAGTCGCGCCTCGGGATTAAGCTGCTGGAACGTACCACGCGTCACGTCAGCCCGACGCTGGACGGTGAAGCCTATTACAAGCGCTGTGTTTCTATACTGGACGATATCGAGGATGCCGAGGGCGCGTTTGCCGGTGCCCGGCCGAAGGGGTTATTGCGTGTCGATGTTCATGGCACGCTGGCAAGACATTTTGTTCTGCCGCACCTACCTTGTTTCCTCGCAGCTTATCCTGATATCGAAATCTATCTGAGCGAGGGTGACCGGCTGGTCGATCTGGTGCGAGAGGGAATTGATTGTGTCCTGCGTGTCGGAACGCCGCAGGACAGCGATATGATCGCACGGTGCGTCGCCACGCTGGAAGAGGTCACGGTCGCTTCGCCCGGTTACGTCTCCCGGTTCGGGCTTCCGTCGGATCCGCATGAACTGCATTCCGGCCACAGGATGATCGGATTCCGCACCACGGGTAGCAGCGGCATACTCCCCCTGGCATTCAGGGTGGACGGCAAGCGCATCACCACGACGATCAAAACTTCAATTACCGTTAATGCGGCTGATACCTTTGTATCCGTGGCGCGCATGGGACTCGGCATCATCCAGGTGCCGCGTTATCACGTGGAAGGTGATCTGAAGACGGGGACGCTCGTCGAATTGCTCAAAGCCTTTCCACCTGAACCGTCTCCCGTCTCTGTCCTTTATCCGCGTAACCGACAGCTTTCACCCAGAGTCAGGGTCTTCATCGAATGGCTAAAAGATCTCTTCCTGCAGCACGACGTGGATAGTAATGCCGGCAAGTAATCTGTTGTGAAAATCGAAAACGGTGCAGAGACGGCTGGCGCCGTCACAGCTTACACAGATATTGATAGAGCTCCGCGTCCCGCTGATCTGGCGTAAAGCGCGGGCAGCTGTGGCACTGCTGGCTCAGCGTGCGGTAGTGCTGCAGTAAACCAAGTTCACGCAGCATGCGCAGCCAGCCCATCGGGCCATAACATTGCTGCTCATAAATTTTGTCGCGGATACTTTTCACGTCCACGCGCAGCAGCGTGGCGTTAAGGTCACTGTAATCCGGGTGCTTTTTGGTGCCGCCGACCTGTTTGAACAGGAAATTGCGCTCGTAAAACGCAGCAACCTTCTCTTTGACCTGAATAAAGATGTCATCCACCTGTTCAATGAAAATGGTGTAGATCATGATTTTCAGGTACAGCATAAACACGATGTTTTCTCTGTCTGCCTGATAGCGTACCGACAGCGTGCCAAGCTCTACCACTTTGCGCTTTTCCAGCTGCAGGGCGGCCATCTCTTCACGAAAAAGTTTGCTGCACGGCAGACGGTTATTGTGATTGGCGATGACGCTTAGCGTGCCGAGGATATCCTGGCCTTTGCGGGCGAGAAACAGCGTGCTTTCCGGATTTAACAGCCCTTCGTTATAGAGAAAAATTGAGCGTTTTTCCTTAACGATTCCACTGCGCCGGTACTGTTCGTTGGTCACCTCCATCCCTTTAAGGAAGTCAATCAATCCGCTTGCTGGTGTAATGCTGATGCGCTGATCGATACCATTAAGTATCCTGCACATTCTGTGGGTTCTTTTTGTCAGTACGCCATCAGAGATAGCGCTGCTAATCACTGATTTCTTTGTTAAATGCACTGTAATCCTCAACCAGTCCACATTAAATTTTCGCTAATATAATAAATATAATTTAATGATTGAATAAATTTTTGCTGCAAATTTAGATCGCCTTAAAAGCGTGGCGGCAGCGGATAAGGCGCGTTGCAGGGGAGAAAGTATCGGCGGTAACAACCGGAACGATAGCAGGGATAATGATTAGCATGATTTAATATTTGTAGCGGGACGAGCAGCATGGCGCTGGCTGATTTCAACGCCTGGTCGCGACAAAGGATTTTAACTGGTCAATAAACGCTCTCAGCGAGGCCGACATATGGGGATTGTTAACGTAATAGAGATGAAGTCCTGAAAATACCGCAGACCACTCGCTCAGCACCTGCATGAGTTCGCCGCGTTCAATCCAGGGTTGTGCGAACTGATCGCTGATATAGGCCAGCCCGGTTCCTTTTAACGCCGCGTCGAGCACAAAATCCGTTTCGTTGGCGGTGACAATGCTTTCAACATTCACGCTGTGCGCGCCTGCCGGCCCATGAAATTCCCAACGTTGCAGCACACCGGTATCGGCCCAGCGATAGGTCAGGCATTGATGCTGGCGCAAATCCTGCGGATGTTGTGGCTCGGGATGGCGTGAAAAGTAGTCCGGGGAACCGACCACAATCATCCGCATGTCGGGCGTCAGTCGCACGGCAATCATATCCTGCTGCACGAGTTGTCCCGATCTGATGCCGGCATCGAATCCCTTGCCGACAATGTCTGTGAGGCTGTCATCAATGACCACATCAAGAGAGACATGCGGATAGTTCTCCCTGAATGACGGCAGCATGGGCGCAATCAACATGCGGGCAGCAATACGCGGCAGATTGATGCGAACCCGTCCACGCGGCTCGTCCTGACAGGCACCGACGTCCCTGACGGCCGAGGCGATCTCCGCCATCGCCGGCATCAGGCGATTGAGCAGGGCCTGTCCTGCTTCCGTCGGCGCCACGCTGCGGGTGGTCCGGTTGAGTAACCGGCTACCCAAACGCTCTTCGAGCGCGCGGATGGTATGACTCAGCGCGGAGGGCGATACACTCAGGCGCTGCGCCGCCCGTCTGAAACTGCGTTCCTCCGCGACACAAACAAATGCCCGGAGTTCGCTAAATTCGCTGCCTTTCATTGTTGCTTCCCGGCTCAATAAGCTGTGTCGATTATAGCGTATTGTTATTCATAATCAGAAGCCGGAGACTAACAACACCAACAAAATTAATTACCTGGAAGGGCTTTACGATGACAAAACACATGCGGCGCTGGGAAACAGACGCCATCGGGCGCGATAACCTCGAACTGAGAACGGTCGCGATGCCGGTTCCGGGTCCGCAGCAGGTGCTGGTGAAGGTTGAAGCCGTCGCCCTGAATCACCGGGACAAGATGGTGATTGAGAATGGCCGGGGCCTGCCGCTTGCGTTTCCTTTTACACCGGGGTCCGATCTGGCCGGCGTTGTTGTTGGCCGGGGGGAAGGGGTCAGCCGCTTCACCACCGGTGACCGGGTTATTTCAACGTTTACGCCCGACTGGATCGACGGTGTGCGTCCCGGCGATGCGCGCACGCCGGCCTATAAAACGCTGGGCGGCTATTATCCCGGCGTGCTGGCTGAATATGTGGTTATGCCGGAAGCGTGGCTGGTTACCGCCCCCACGACGCTTAACCCGATTCAGGCTGCCACATTGCCCTGTGCCGGTCTCACCGCCTGGTTTGCGCTGGTCGAACGTGCCGGCGTGCAGGCTGGCGACATTGTGCTGATTCCCAGTACCGGCGGGGTTGCCCTGTTTGGTTTGCAGATTGCCAAAGCGCATGGCGCGCAGGTGATCGTCTCCGGCAGAGCCAGCAACGCCGACCGGACGAAAGCGCTGGGTGCCGACCATTATGTGGATCGCCACCGTGAAGACTGGATGGAGGAAATTTACCGCATCACCGCCAACCACGGTGCCGATCATATCCTTGAAGTCATCGGTGGCGATCATCTGGGGAAATCCGTGCAGCTGGCGGCGGTCGGTGGGCACATCTGTCAGATCGGCGCGCTTGAGGGCTTTGACTTCAGCTCACCGGCAATGCCGCTGATGATGAAAGACGTGACCCTTCATGGTATCGGCACCGGTAGCCGCCGCGCACTCACGCGCCTGATTCGTGCAGTTGATCGGACCGGCATAAAGCCGGTGATCGACTCGGTGTACGCGTTTTCTGACCTGCCATCAGCGCTGGACCATCTGGACCGGGGGCCTTTCGGTAAGGTGGTCATCACGATGAGCAGCGAGTGATACGCGCGCTGATCGCTGGCGATTTATGCAGCATCCACCCGTCGTCCAGCGGCCATCGCCACGCCTGACATCATTACCGCCTTTAATCCTGAAAATCCCGTCGCTGATTATGTGCTTAACTTAGCGTTGACACGGCAACAGGGTGAAACATGACGTTTAAAAGGAAAAATGAAGCGGCAATCATTTCAGGTTCCTCGCTGCTGCGCAGTATTTTGCTGTCCGGCGGATTACTGATATGCGCGATCATTGCGCTCACCCTGTGGACGCTGCGTGAAGACTGGCACGGCGCGGTGCGCCAGACGGAAGAGATGGCGGTCAATCTTTCCCTGTCGCAGTCTCGTCAGGCGGAAGATACCGTGCTCCAGACCGAACTGGCCCTGCGTGAAGTGCAGCGCGACCTGCAGGCGCAGCCGCTGGAAAAGCTCAACGCCGCCAACCTGAGCCAGATTATGCGCGATCTGCAAAGCCGTCTGCCGCAGCTGCATGGGCTGTTTTACTATGATGAGCAGGGACGCTGGATCGCCACCTCCACGCGCAGCGTGCCGGTGGGCACCAACAACTCTGACCGTGAATATTTCCGCTATCACCGCAACAACAGCCGTGACAGTTTGCACATCGGCCCGGTGATTCGCAGCCGCAGCACTGGCGATCTGGTTATTCCGGTTTCCCTGCGCGTCAGCGATGCCACGCGTGATTTCAAAGGCATCCTGTTAGCCACCATTAAAGTGGATTATTTCCGCCGTTTTTACAGTTACTACGAACTGGGGCCGCGCGACGTGCTGGTACTGATGCTGGCAGACAGCACGGTGCTTTATGCCCGTCCGATGCCCGACAGCTATATCGGCAAGAGTCTCTCCGCCAGCCATCTGTTCCAGCAGATGCTGGTGAAAGCCGATCGCGGTAGCGGCGAGTGGAACGCGGCGCTGGATGGCCAGGTGCGCATCTTCGGCTTCGCCAGCTCAGAACGCTATCCGCTGGTCGTCGCGGCGGGTTATGACAAGCGCAATCTGTATCTGCGCTGGGTGAAAGGGCGACTGCAGGATATTTCCCTGAACGTGGCGCTGCTGGTCGCGATTATCCTGCTGGGACTGTTTGTTATTCGTCAGGCTCGGCATAGCCAGCATTATCAGGAAGCGCTGCTCAAACTTAAAAACGACCTCGCTGATGCCAATCACCATCTGGATCAGCTGGCGTTTTTCGATGGGCTGACCGGTCTGGCTAACCGCAGACAGTTTGACCGCTTTTTGCAGAATGCTTTGCATAATCTGCGGGAAAAATCAGCGCCGGTGTCGCTGATTTTGATGGATATTGACTACTTCAAACACTACAACGATCGCTACGGGCACGTGGCAGGCGATCACTGTTTACGCCAGGTGGCCGACGCGCTCAAACGCCTTAAGCTACGGCAGAGCGACATGGTCGCGCGCTATGGCGGTGAGGAATTTGCCATCATCCTCGCCGGTGCCGATCAGCAGGCGGCGCTGAATATTGCGCGTCAGGCAGTACAGGCGATTGCTGACCTGCATCTGCCTCACGCCGCTTCCGCGCTGCCCGACGCGCAGGTGACGCTCAGCGCGGGCTGTGCGACCACCTGGCATGACGATCAGGCCGGCAACCTGATCGAGCATGCTGATGCGGCGTTGTACCAGGCCAAGCATAGCGGACGCAATCAGGCGCAGGCCTGGCGGGCAGTGAGTGATTAACAGTTAAAACAGGAATGAAGCGTGAAACATCGACTTCCATAAACTGCGAGCGCTGGAAGTTGTGTTTCAGGTCATACGGCACCGTACAGTCAAAAATGGTTTTACAGGTAATGCCATGGGCGCGAATCGAGTTGCTGAAGGCCGGATCCTGTGAGGGATCGAGCGGGTGACAGCGCACGCCTGGAATAAAGATGGTATCCGCGTCGCCCTGATAACGCGTGGTCATCGCCCAAATCACGTCATTTAAGTCGAACACATCAACATCCTCATCAACCAGGAACACGTGCTTCAGCTCTGAAAAGGCCGAGAAAGCCAGCAGGGCAGCCTGACGCTGGCGTCCCTCATCCTGCGGGCCGCGCTTATTGATTTGCAGCACCGCAACATATTTCCCGGTGCCTGGCGAAGGGCAATGCACATTCTTCACCAGACCCGGTAACGCACGCTCAACCATATCGAGAATGCTGGCTTCGGTCGGGATTCCGGCCAGATTGGTGTGCTCGTCGCTCGGTCCGATGCAGGTTTGCAGGATGGGATTTTTGCGGTGCGTCACGGCTTTGACTTTAATCACCGGCACTGCCGCCTGCGCTTCACCGGTATAACCCGGGAATTCCGGCATCGCTTTACCGCTATGGGTATGCTGATCTTCCTGTACGCGATAATCCGGCACCAGTTCACCCTCAATCACGATCTCTGCATGGGCAATGGCACGTGCCTCTACGGCGACACCCTTAACCAGCTCAACCGCCCGACCGCGCAGACCACCGGCTATCGCCAGCTCATCAAAACCGAGCGGCGTGGTCGGCGGTTCGAAACAGGCACCAATTTCGATGGCCGGATCGACGCCAATACTGATGGTAATCGGCAACGCTTTGCCCGCCTGCTCAGCCTTGATGCGGAACTGATCAAGATGGCGGCCCGGCACAAAGTACATCGAGATCTCATCTTTGCCCTGCACACACAAGCGGTGAATAGTGACGTCATGTTCGCCGGTTTCCGGATCGGCGGCATAACACATCCCCATAGTGAAATAGGGGCCGGCATCTTCAGGCGTGTTGGTTGGCGCGGGCAGCAGGCGGCGGATATCAAAACCGTCGTCCGTGGCGAGGTGCACCACTTCCTGACAAACTGCCTGCTGCTGGCTTATTTCCACCGGCGCAATGGCGTTGTGTACCGATGAACGCAGCAGATGCGCCAGCTTTTCTTTCGGCACTCCTAGCAGGCGCGCCACGCGCTGCCGTGAAGCCAGCAAACCAATCAGTACGCGAAAGTTGTCGTAACCTTTGATGTGATTAAACACCATCGCCGGTCCGGTCTGCGTGGGACGCATCACGGTACCGCCCGCGCCAACGTAACGATAGACACCGGACAGTTCCGCTTCGGGATTCACCGGTTCATCGGTCTCAATATACTCACCATCAAATTGTTTCAGCAGTTCAATGGCAGAACGCAGATCGTAAACCTCACTGCTGTGCGAAGAGGGAGATGTGTTTGACATAGGCTGTTCCTTAGTTTGAGAGTGTCTGGTCATCACTGGCGGGATGCAAACCCTGCCAGCGCGTGGCGCCAGCAGTGTCGATACCAAGCTGATCCAGCACGCGACCCACGATATGATTTTCCACATCGGCAATCGTGGTCGGATGGTTGTACCAGGCCGGCACAGGCGGAATCAGGCTGACGCCCATGCGTGACAGCGCCAGCATGTTTTCCAGATGAATGGTGTTGAGCGGGGTTTCGCGCGGTACCAGAATCAGTTTGCGCTGCTCTTTCAGGATGACATCCGCGGCGCGGCCAATCAGCCCTTCCGCATACCCGCTGCGGATACCGGCCAGCGTTTTCATGCTGCAGGGAATAATCACCATCCCGTCGGTGACAAATGAGCCCGAAGAGAGAGTCGCGGCCTGGTCACCGGCCGGATGAAACACATCGGCCAGCTGTTTGATGTCGTTGAGAGAACAGTTGGTTTCATGTTCCAGCGTCACTTTTCCCCAGCGTGACAAAATGAGGTGCGTTTCGATATGCGGAATGTCCGCCAGCTGCCGCAGTAATCGCAGCGCGAGTGGGGCACCGGTGGCGCCGGTTACGCCGACAATGATGCGCATAAGGCCTCCTGTGAAAGGCAAAAATTTTCCGGCGCGTTCCTGCCGTCGCCGTCCTGCTGCCAAAGATAATGCGCTCGCTAATCAGGGGCTAATTGGTATTATGCTTTTATTAATAACGAATCCTTATCAGGTGTGGCATGGATTACCGTAAGCTGCGTTCTTTTCTGGCACTCGCTGATACGCTGCATTTCGCACGGGCGGCGGCGGCGGTTAACCTCACGCAACCGGCGTTGTCTCAGCATATTCAGGCACTGGAGCAGCAGTGGGGCGTGAAGTTATTTGCGCGCGACAAGCGTAAGGTGAGTCTGACGCGCGAAGGCGCATTGCTGCTCGGGGAAGTCCAGCAGACGGTGCAGCGTGTGGAGCATTTGCAGGACACGATTAAGCAGGTGGCCGCCGGACGACGCGGCATGTTACGCATTGGCTATGTGGGCACATCTATGCTGGAGCCGGCGCTGGTCAAAATTATCCGTGCCTTCAGGCGTGATTTTCCACAGATCGCGCTGCAACCCGTGGAGTACAGCGTCAACCAACAGCTAAGCCTGCTGGAGAGCGGCGATTTGGATATCGGCATCCTGCGCGGGCCGCTGCCGGAACGTCGCCAGATTAGCCGGCAAATTCTGCATCAAACCTCGCTGTGTGCGGTGCTGGCCGACGACCATGCGCTGGCGCAGCAGGCCTGCGTCTCGCTGGCTGATTTGGCGGCGGAGCCGCTGATTTTGCAGGAAGATCCGGAAGGCATCGGGCTGGGTGGCGCGGTACTTAATCTCTATGCGGCCGCCAGGCAGATTCCCGCCAGCGTGCTCCGCGCACGCGATGTGGCCACCGCCGTTGACCTCGCTGCACTGGGGCTGGGCGTGACCTTCATCCCCCACGCACCGGAGAGATTTTTGCGGCAGGATGTGGCACTGCTGCCGCTGGCGCAGCAGGATGTCACGACGGCACTCTACCTGTGCTGGAAAACCGGCGCGGCTAACCCGGAGATCCGGCGCTTTGCCGGGTACGCGCAGTCACACTATGGTGAGGAACCCGCTGCGTAATCAGGCGGGCATTCCAGCCTCAGCGGCGTTATGGGGATCAATATGGCGAATTGCTATGCCATATCGGCCAACTTGTGATTCACTGACGTACTCTATTGTCAGATTATGCGTGAGAAGCGTAGTCATGAAGCCAACACTGAATCAGCTAATGAGTTTTTGTACCGTGGCAGAAGTGGGAAATATAGGCCGGGCAGCAGACAAGCTGAATATTTCGCAGCCACCGCTAAGCAGACAAATAGCCCAGCTCGAACGTGATGTGGGTGCGAAACTGTTTACCCGTAATGCCAAAGGCATGAAGCTTACCTTTGCCGGCGAGCAATTCTTAAAAGACGCTTACGCCGTATTAAGAATGATGCAGCAGGCGTGTAGTAATGTGCAGGCTGTTTCAGAAGGGCAAATGGGATTGATTAAGCTGGGCGCAACCATGTACGCATCGTACAGTGTGGTGCCGCAACTGGTCATGAAACACAGAATGAATTATCCCGGTATTGATCTGCAATTCCAGGAAATGATCCCGACCGGGTTAAACGCTGCGCTGGAGGATGGGCGGCTGGACGTTGCGATCAGCTTTTCGGAAGTCACCAGCTCCGCGATTAACTCGCTGGTGTTATTGCGTGAACCGTTAATTGTCGCGCTTCCTGCGGATCATCCCCAGGCCAGTGTTGAAAATTTCACCCTGGAAACGCTGGCCAATGACCCGTTTATCATTGTGCCTCGCCCTATGTCGCCGCTGCTTTATGATAGGATTTTTAATCAGTGCCTGAAAGCCGGTTTTAGTCCACATATTGGCGTTGAGGTTTCAGTCCAGCAAACCATCGTTAATTTCGTCGCTCATGGATTAGGGGTGGCCATCATTCCGGCAAGTATGGCGACGGCGCAGATAAGAGGCATTAATTATCGGAGAATTGCGGACGCAAATACCATCGAAAATATCCTGATGTGGTCTTCTGATAATAAAAATCCAGCGCTGGAACACTTTATTAACCAATGCCGTGCCCTCGCAGAGGAGTTAAGCACGGCATCGGATACCCGCATCAGTTCTTAGCAATCACGATTTCGATCAGGCTGGGTTTACCGCTGGCGATAGCCTCCTCGACAGCCGCAGCGATCTGTGAAGCCACCTCAATCTTACGCGTTTTCAGCCCCAGCGCGGTGCCAAGTGCCTGATAATCAATCACAGGATCTGCCAAATCCATGGCGATAAAGCGATTGGTTTGCGCCGAGGTATAATCGTCTTTAGACCGCATAAAGTTCTTAAGAACATTATATTCAGTATTGTTCATCACAATAAAGGTTACCGGCAATTGCTCATGGGCGGCGGTCCACAGCGACTGAGGCGAATACATTGCCGCACCATCCCCAACAAAACATACGACAGGGGCTTTGCCCAGTCCGAGGGAATATCCCACTGCTGCGGGCATGCCCCAGCCCAGACCGCCACCGCGCATAAAAGCATATTGATCTGCTCTGTTACTCGACAGCGATCTACGCAGCGATTGTGAGGTCGCAATGGCCTCGTCAACAATTGTTATATCCGGACCAATAGCGCGCGCGGCCTCAAATGCGGCGATCAATGGCGTGATCTTCGTGGCCGACTGCTGCTCTTGTACCGACTGTAATAAGTTCTCTTTAGTTTGTTCGAACTGTGCTGCCGCAGCCGCGAAACGACGCTGATAATCGGGGCGATTGTGCGCGGTAGCCTCTTTCAGCTCAGGTAGCAGCACCGCCAGCGATAATTTAATATCGCCGAGAGTTGAGAGCTCGCTACGATAAGTTCGTCCCAAATCGCCGGCATCAGCTGAGAGCTGGAACACTTTACAATGCTCCGGCACGGCACGCCCCTCGGTGTAGAGGATGGTGATGAGCGATTTACCGCCGAGCGCAAAGATTGCATCGTATTGATCAAGCGCTTTGGCAATGTCCGTCGCCTGAGTAGAGAGATTGCCTCGCCACAGAGGATGCGCGGTGGGATACGGAATCCGATTCGGCCAGGTTGAGCCATAAACGTCAGCGGCAAGCAACTCAGCCAATGCGACAACTTCCGCAGCCGCGCCGCTTTGATGAATCTCATCGCCGGCAATAATCGCGACCTTGCCGGGAGTAAAGGCGGCTAATTTTTTGGCTAACAGCGGCAGTGAACCTGCGACCGCTTTACGATCAACGTTAGACGGCGCGCCGATGTCAACGGCGCTCATGGCTTCCATCACATCCATCGGTAAAGAGAGAAAAACCGGGCCTTTGGGCGCAGCATCCGCATCATGAAAAGCACGGCGCACCAGGATTGGCAGCTGGTCAACGCTGGTGACTTCCTTCGACCATTTGGAAAAAATCTTACCCATACTCACTAAATCCCCCAACAGCAGGGGATCGGTGATGCTGTGGCGTAAATCCTGCTGGCCAGCCGTCACCACTAATGGCGTTTGCGAGCAAACCGCATTGTGCAGATTGCCCATGCCGTGTCCCAGACCACCGGCCGTGTGCAGATTGAGAAACCCGGGCTTACCGGCGGCCTGCGCGTAACCATCGGCCATCGCGACCGCACTGGCTTCCTGCAAGGCAAGCACATAGTTGATGTTGGGATTTCTGAGCAGGGCGTCCATGAACGGTAATTCAGTCGTACCTGGGTTACCGAACACATACTCAACGCCTTCGCTCTCTAACACTTCCAGCAGGACATCACCACCGCGGCGTACCGGGGTGTCGTTTAATTTTGCAATGGGTTTATTCATCGTTGTTCACCTCTGACTATCGGTTAATAATCCGCCAGTTTCCGGGCTGAATTTATCTTAGAAGCAGGGTGAGCGTTGATTCCAATACTAAGATTGGCCTGTTTGATACCCTAAAAGGTATGACTATGAGGCAAAGCCGCGTGATTAAAGGTGCCCATTCATCAGATCCACCATCGCCCCGGCATGCGCATCAACGTGGCGAATGTAGCGCATCACCGTTTCCGGCTTCTTCCAGGTGCCTTCCTGCATGATCTGCGCGGTGCTGTACTTATTGCTGGCCATGTCGATGGCGGCACCGACCCGTGTGCTATGTCCCGACCAGCCGCGATAGCGATTCTTATTGGGTTGCACGCCGGTGCCCTGTCCCGCTTCACGCCAGGCGCGGACGAAAATATCCTCCAGCGCGCGGGTTGAGAGCGGTTTATCGCAGACAATCTGCGCCTGATTGGCGCGGTGAACCGGGCCAAAAATGAACGCGTCGGGTTCAGCGATCAGCCCGGATACCACCAGCCATTCGGTCAGCCGTTGTGATGAGAGATCGCCGAGTGCCTTAATTAGTCCTCCGGTCATCACAATGGTTTTGGTCCAGGCGACATCGAGAATGATACGGCCATCAGCTGCGCGCGAAATGTCACGCACCCGCAGGCGGCTCAGCTCACTGATGCGTAACAGCGTGGCGTAAGCCACATGCAAAAATGCCAGATCGCGCTGCTGCTGCAGGCGATCGGAACCCGCCCAGCGCTGATCCAGCGTGAGTAAATCCCGAATGCGAAAGGGGATGGCCTGGCCGGCACGTTCACCGGCTATCACCGCGCTACGATTGATTTTTTTCACGGCGCGGAACACCAGCGGCGAAACATTGGGCGGCACCAGACCGGCGTTACGGTGTAACATGGAAATTAATGCCGCATGAGTCGCGATGGTCGAAGAGGCGCGCCCCGATGCCTGAAGCCACAGCAGGTAATCACGCAGATCGGCAGGATCCATCGGTAAAAATTGCCGGCCATGTTCAGTCGCCCAGCGGCTGCCGATGCGCATAACGCTCAGCAACTGTCGCCACGTGTTATCAGAAAACGCCTCTTTATCACTGACAAATTCTCTCAGGCGTTCAGCAATATCCTCATCAGCACTGTGCATCAGGGCCGGGCTGGCGGTAATCCCGGGCAGGGTGTCCGTTTTACTCATTAATTTATGACGTCGCTACGTGAATTCTGTGCATGTTGCAGGGTCATCACCCGCCAGATTTAACGTAGCAGTGCCGGTTTTTTATGCACGATGTGGCGCAGTCACACTGCAGCATGTTAACCAAAGGTGATGATCCTGCGGATCCTGACTTTATATAAGTCTTATTATATGAAGTTACTTTTGTTCAAAAAGATCCATTAATGGACGGATGCCCATGACATCACATGTGGTCAAGAAAGATAATTATTTTGCAGCATAGCCGCGTTGCGGAAGTTTATGCACTGTACAGGCTAATTCCGCACAAATAAATGCCGGTAAGAGTTGCTTTCGGAGGTTCATAATCACAAAAAACACAACATATGGTAGTCGAGAGTAACTGATTGGCACTAAATGTTGTGCAGAGAGGGAAGGGGCAGGGCGTGCGGAAGAATACTGCTTTCTCCGCAAAGGGTGAGAAGGGACGGAAGCAGGCAGGTAAAGAATTGAGTTGGGTCAGGCACGATCAAAAAAGGCTTCCCTTACGGGAAGCCTTTCATGAAAATCTTTCGCTAATACAGACATCGTTGAGTAGGACTGTACGCTCGCATAGTTAGAGAACCTGTCTCTGAAAGAGATTATGGAGAAAGTTGACGGATACGTCAAGCACAAATTTTGTTCGGTTCGCATGAGCTACGTATTATAGTATGTAAAACATAAGGAAAGATGGAAATCCCCATGACAATATACGCGATACTCAACTCTATCTCACAACAGAGATTTTCAACGTATCAGACAGCCGTATTTAAAGGCGCTACAGATGAAGAATGTCTGGGCATTTACCTGTGGAATAAACAGTTAGCAAGCGCGTTTCTACCGGCCCTTCAGATACTTGAAGTTTCTCTGAGAAATGCCATTTATCAGGCAAAAATCGAGTATGAAGAGGAAGTCATTGAAAAAAAATTCGCTGCACATGCATGGGCAGCAAAAAAGGCTGCAATTGACCGAAGCTGGTTTATTACCGTCATGACGCAAGCAAACAATTTAGAATCTTACCGTCAGATAAATACAGCCCGAGGAAAAATCACTTACGAGGCTAAGTCTCATAGTCCAGAGAATTACATAGCAAAGCTCACTTTGGGTTTCTGGGTTGCATTAGTTGATAAAGATTTCAGTACACCTAATGCAACCTATCTGACATTGTGGCCTCATCTTCGGGGAAAGGTGTTTCCGAACGCATGCAATAATAAAGGCCAGCCGTTATCTATAAACAGAATTGGAAACGATTTGCGTGATATTAATAAAATACGTAACCGCCTTTCTCATCATGAACCATTATGGCGCAAAAATAGCACATACAATGTATAGCAGGCGATTAATAAAATTGCTAACGATTATAAAAAATGCCTTGATATTATACGTTGGATAAACCCGTCTAATTTAAAGCTTCTTAATATTATTGATAATAATGATAAGGTGCGGGAATTGTGTAACACACATGCTCTCTGGAAAAACAAGCAACTTCCTAACGGCATACCAACACTTCCCCTGATTGACTCTAACGACTGGTGCAACCCGTTATTGATGAACACTAGGTTAGATGGTGTGATAACTAATATTAATATCAGCGGGGGGTTCGCTATCATTCACTGTGCCAGTGAAGGCAAAGATTTCTGTGCTCAAACAAGCAGTTTTTCAGGTGGCATAGCATCTTATAATGTTTCAGATGTGGTCAATTTTGAACCGAGCAGCATCATTACCCGTGGTCAACCGACGGCGAGCACTATACGCCGCTGATTTGAGTTTTTTTTGGATTTAAAATTATAAGGAAATAATAAAATGGCAAATAAAAATGTTAATCAAGAAGAAATGGAGAGGAAGTTCAGGCCATTTGTAAATTTGTGGAGCATATGTACACCTGAATTTGTTGAGCTAATCAAGATGCTTTTTATTCTGGTCAGGTATGGTGACAATGATTCTTTATTCAAGCGAAGTTCTGAACAAACCGAAAATTTCAAGCAGCTTCTCAGTGGCTGGAAGAATGCACAAGATATTGTTGCAGAATAGTTAGTTATAAGATTAAACCGCAAAGAAGAGATTGAGAAAAACAAAAAGTTGGCACACGCTAAAAAAGACTACGAAACGAAGCAGGCATGCATACGCGATGAAGTACGAAATGGTGCTGAGATTACTATTCTTAGAAGATGCATAGATTCCATGGTCTGGACTATGTTAGGTAACGAGCACTCTTCCATCAGGCGCCTTCCTGTAAATGGAAGTCCTGACAATCTTTCAGAACGAAATATACTGGATTCAAAGTCTGCTGCCGATGACATAAATAGAGATCCGCTAGCGTTTGCAGTTATTACTGATATGACCACATTTGTCCATACAGGTGATTTACTTGCCTTAATTCCGGGAAAAGGAATTTCTCTGATTGAGTTAAAAAGCGGTAAGAAAAACATAGAGTTCTCAGAGGCTGCTGAATTCGCAGTATATAGTGCGTGTCCTCACTTCGATGAAGCGTTTACGAAAAATTTTGATAAAAATGATATGAAACATTATCAGAGAGCAAGGCGCCAAATAACGAGAGCCAAAAACATTGTAGATGCCATTGAAACAGGTAAGGGCTTTGACAACTTTCATCAGACAGATGTTAGAATTCAAGACAGAAACTTTATTCCTGATTTTTATAGCGACAAGATTAAAGGGCTTTGGCGAGAAATATACAATGGCAAGAATTGGGCTATTACTAAAATAAATGATTGTCTTCATGTTGGTGCTTACAGTCGTTCAGATATGGGATTTGTCGGCTTCAATACCTGGATGGACGTAGAAAAGATAAAAGGGACCGTATACAACATTCTGGACAGTTACTCTGATCCGCTATCGCGTCCATTTTTTAGCCTGAACTTACCTGATAAGCTACTTATAGATATCGTCGACAATAAACTCATAGTTGTAATGTGTCTTGATTACAAGCTATTCGTTGAAAGTGCAAATAAAAAGTATCCCAACCTTTATTTTTACACTGATCCCCCCCCTATAATGACAAGAACTGAAGAAATGATGTCCGTTGATGGAAAGGGTGTTGGATCATATGTCGATAAAAATATTAGCTATTTAGGTAAGGGGTATGAGAGTCGAATTATTTTCGATCAGCAATATCCTGCGAGCTTAATCGACTGGGGATACAAAATGAGCGACATAAGAAAGAATCTCTCTAAATTAAACAGAGCAGCCAAGGACAAGGCACGTAGAAAATTAAAAGATAAAAGGAAAACAAGTAGGCGTTGATTCAAATAATTCGATGTTTAAATAAAGATACAGGAAAATCGAATAAATACGTTTCATTGAGGAAAGGGATTACCTTTTCCGTGACTACATTTTAGTATGCTAAGAATGTTGCGCAACCGTATCATGACAGGCATAACAGAACGATTGTTAAAACTATAGTTACCGGCATTGATCCTCCTCTTGTAATGTGTTGATATTTAAAGCAAATTACGTTAAGCGAATTTTTAATTACCAGATAATATGCATAGCAAATGTCTCGAGCTGACCATTGTCATAGACAGTTGCCCAGCCCGAAAATGTTAAAAATGACCGCGATAAATTACCTCAAGAGCACGCCTTGAATAAGTCATGAGCTCTCCGGTCGTAATCATTTCAGCGGAGGCCGCTGGATTTGTATCGTGATGAAAGCGCTCGCTGAGCTGCGTATTTCCATAGAAGAGCTGGGCAACCATGTGTCGGTAATGGAAGGGAGTAACCGGGCGCTCGACCCCGCGAAAATTCGCCACTGTCGGCATCTGCTGGCCTTTCATCGTCCCACTGAAGGCACACGCTGGGATGAGACCGTTTCTCCTATGCTGGATACCCTCAACGACTTTCTGATGATCACGATGCCTGGTGAGCCCGTGCGCGATATGAAAAACGTTATGCGCAGCGCAGAGAATGAACTTGCTTTCCGACAAACTCTTTATGAGCAGCTGCTTGAAGTAAAGCAGTTTCAGAAAGAACTGACGGCAAGCCTGTCAGAAGAGTTTATCTCCCTGACGCAGCCCGTCCCGATGAGCGCGGCGGAAAGGCTGTGCCGCTGGCGGACCTGTGTAATGCCTGAGCGCTTTCGCTGAGGCGGACTGCGGCCGCACGAGTATACCAGCCCCAGCGATCAGAACGCCCGACGCAGCAGCCTGGCGCATAAGCTTTAAGCCAGGTGCTTAGCGTGACGGCGTCACCCCCCTGCCGCGCAGCTGACATCATGCAGGACACCTGCAGTGCCCTGCGCAACACGCGGCGTCAGGGCGACGCCTGCTCCCCAGCATCTGCTGCCGGCGGCCGGTCGTTGAAAGCTGCCAGCTGCCTTTCCATTTTGCGCGTCATGCCCGGCGGGGGCACTGCCGTGTGCATCAGCCATGGAAACCAGGCGAAGGCCACGAGCAGAAGAATGATCAGAAGTGCCTTCCAGGCGACCAGGCTGTGTAACAACACCACCATTACCGTTCCCAGCACGGCCGTACAGAAAAGCGCATTCAGGCAAAACAGCCAGAAGCAGATCCGGTGCCAGACGCGGCTGAAGTAAATCTTGCCGTCACGCGCAGAAAGCCAGGTGCGCCAGAGCGACAGGTAACCGGGACGCACACTGAAGCGGGCGGCAAACAGCACGGACAGGTCCTGCAGTTCAGGATTAAAAAGCCGGGTGAGTTTCGAGAGGCTCAGCTGCCGCAGCTCCCGGTGAACAAGTGCATGGATATCCGGCGGCAGATAATCCTGAGTGAGCATATCTTCCAGCCGGCGCCGGCGAATATTCATCAGGCTGCGGGCGATGCCCGCCGGATCGGCCCTGACGAGCCAGGCGTGCACGACCATCACGCCCATCACACAAAACACGGTCGGCACGATAAGCCAGACGGATAATCTGCCCTCTGCATACAGTTCTATTATCCGCGTTAAAACAGCCTCCATATTTCTTCCTCCTTTTAATAAATGTCCTTGTCAGCCCGGCGGCAGGCTTCTGAGTACGGCGGCCGCCTCGGCGCCCTCTCCGCTGAACGACACGGCGAGCGTCGCCACCACGTCCAGCGCAAACACCCGCGTGTACACCTCGATCGAGCGCGCGTCCTTGTGCCCTGCCAGCGCCTGAATGACCTTGAGCGGCTGGCGGTGATAAAGCAGGTGCATCACCCAGGAGTGCCGGAAAGTATGGGGGGTTACCGGGATCGAGAAAAACACCCCGTCCGCGTTTGCCCGCCTGACCGCGGCCTTCAGCCAGTTGCGCATGATTTCGTCGGTTGCGCGCCAGAGCGGCTCGCGGTGCTTCAGCCGCTCGGTGGCGAGCCAGCTTTCCAAGTGGCGCACCGTAGCCAGTATCCGTGAGCGGCACCAGGCGCACCGCGTCCTTGGGCGGGTGCCCGTGCCGGCTTCTGACCTTTTCCGAAAGAATGCGCACGAACGGGCGCGGCCCGTCCAGCACAAACGACTCGGGCGTGAGGCTGCAGCTTCGCCGATGCGCGCCCCGGTGTTCCAGAGGGTGCTGAACAGAGAGTGGTGGCGCCGGTCGGGCATGTAGTGCAGCAGCGCGTTAATCTCGGGGGCCAGCAGGTATAACGGCGTGACCCCGTTAGCGGTGGCCATACGGCGCAGCGCCACCGCGGTCGCAAAATCCGCGCCCGGGGCAAAGGCGAGCGCGGTGACGCGTTCTGGTGAATTCTGCAGGGGAATGATGCTGTTGATGGCGTAATTTTCACGTAGCGTTGTCTATGCATTTATCCGGCTATTTTCACGCAGCGGGGCGACGTGTACCAGATCAATAAATCGCGGAGGAAGGATCCTGAGTTTGGTTTTACACACAATATAGAGGGTTATCCAAACCCCGTAAAGGATCCTTATTTTGCAAAAAACCGCGCAAACCCGCGTGGCGCAGGGCCTCATCCCCCGTTCCGCGCCTTTGGTATAATTGGGGTAACTCCAAATGCGCTGGCAGGGTCAGCAGTACATGTACGAAACCGACCCCTTTAGTACATTCATATTTAGTTAGCGTGATATTAATTAACTTATTAAATCATTACCGATATTGCCTTAGTAGATGTGCTGAAAGATGATTAACCTGTAATTTGAGAAAAGAAAACTTGACTTTTTCTTATGATTGCTGCCTTTTAGTACATTAAGAATTATCCTAAAAATCGAGGCGAGTTGAATGGCATTACCGGATGAAGTTGATTTCGTTGTTAAGGTGGAATCAGGTCGCAACCTAGTTGACATGAACTATACGCTTGATACGTTAAAGGGCTTTTCAACAGCAATAGGCGCTGTTGCTGATAGCACATTAACAAATAACGTTAAAGCTAGAAGTAATCCTGCTGATGACATTCGCACAGAGCTTCTTGAGGCAGTTCTCGGTTCATACGTTCAAACATTTCGACTCAAGATTAGCGATCCGGTAAAAGCACATAAGTTTAAGAAAATGGGTAGTTCAGTTTTATCAGAACTTATTACTTATTATGTAAATGAAGTATTGCATGCTGAGCAGCCAATTCTTACAAAGAAAGCTAGTGAATACATTAGGAAATTAGAGCCTGTCGAAAATAAAATTATTCAGAGAATCCATTCATGGGTTTCTGACATGCATACAATTTCTGTACGTAAAAATTATTCGGTTAAGTTATTTAGAAAGACGGAGCAAAGGACCTTCAAGATGTTAGAGGTAAGTAAGCAGACTTATGGAAATGCTTTTGAACTTACCGAAGATGAAAATAGTATAGATATAGAGGTGGTAATTTCAAGGTTTAACATTTTTACTGGTAATGGAAGGTTACTTCGTGAGGATGAAAATTCCACAGTTCCTTTTAGCTTTGCCACCTCCTACAGTAAAATAAAAGCTTCATATAAGCAAAGTATCTCTGGGAATTTACTTGCAAATACAGCTGTTCCTGATGAAGATAGAGTAAACATCACATTAAGAGTCAAACCAAAAAGAAATCGATCGGGCGAAGTAGTTAAATATGTAATCTACGAGGTTGAGCCTGAATGAAAAAAGGGTTTTGGCTATATATTTTATTAGCAACAGCTTCTTGCATCCTATTGATTTTAGGTAGTTACGTCGGGTGGTTTTTCTTTCATCTGGAAAGGAATGTGTCGTCGAGCGGTGAGCAATGGGGGCAGTTTGGCGACTTTGTAGGAGGTATTTTAAACCCTTTGCTTAGTTTTATGACCATATGCATTTTGATTAAAACATCTTTAGCTCAGGAAAAACAGACTGAAATTTTAGATAAAAGAGAAAAAAATAAAAGGTTCGACGATCGTTTTTATGCAATGGTTACACAACTGAAACAAAGCTTTGATAACTTGAGTTTTAATTTTGGTACTAATTTCAAATGGGACGGAGTAAAGCTAATTAAGCTGATGGAAGATACCCTTTTCAATGGTAAGGATATGACCCATCTGCAAACTTCTCAATACAGGAATGCTATTTTTCCTGTTGTAAGACAATTTTACCTATTGCTCAAAATGATAAAAGACGAGTTTAATAAAGGTAATATTGATGAGCAAGAGCTAAGCGATTACTATGTTTGGTTAATTAACTGTACAGACTATAACTTACTCCGGTTCGTTATATTTAGCTCATGCTATTATGATAGTGTCAAAGCATCTCAGTATATAGTTAATACAATTGATTTTATCAGTGAGCTAAGAAAGCTAGGTTATGGATCTTACATAGATA